>JAYTQR010000134.1:0-7490 GCA_043746615.1 Gammaproteobacteria bacterium
GAATTGCTCCACTGGTACCTGAAACCAGCGCGTCTACCAGTTCCGCCACCTGGGCATGATGGGGCCGCCTGCCGCGAGGCGCCGAAATCTACGCACACCACCGAGGCTTGTCAATTGATGCTACGCACCCCATCTGAGGCCATTCATGCACATCTCTCGCTATAAACCATGAGTAGACGCGGCCGCCGCGGCGCACGGGCCGGGCAAGACTCCACGGCACTACCGTCGGCACTGCAGGATTGGCGTGGCCAGGATCCGAACTTGGAACTCGAGCAGGCGCGCTATGCCGAGCCGATCGCGAGCCGCGAGCTTCTGCTGAAGCACTTGGCCGAGGCGCCGGAGCCGCTGTCGGCCGCGCGTCTCGCACAGCGTTTGGGATTGGACAGCGATGCGCAGCGCGCTGCCTTGGCGAAGCGCCTGACCGCGATGGTCCGCGACGGCCAAGCGATTCAAGCAGCCGGCGGCTACAGCACGGCCGCCGCCGCCGAGCGTGTGACGGGTCGGGTTCGCGGCCGCGCTAGCGGCGAAGTGCTGGTCCTGCCGGAGGACGGCTCGGCGCCGCTGCTGCTCGCGCGGGCGGACGCGGCGACGCTGATGCACAACGATCGCATCGAGGTGCGTGGCGTGGGAGTCAACGAGCGCGGCAGGCGGCTCGCCCGGCTGATTCGCCGCGTCGGCGACGCGCCGACGCGGATCGGCGGCGTTTGGCATACCGCTCCCGGACACGGCCGGGTCGCGCCGGAGGATCCCGGGCATTGGTATTCGGTGGAGGTGCCGCTCGCCGATCGCCATGGCGCCCACGACGATGATTACGTCATCGTGGAGATTACGAAGCGTTCCCTCGGCGAGGCTCCCGCCCACGGCCGGGTCGTCGAAGTGTTGGATAACATGCGGCCTTCGGACCTGGCGGCTCGCTTCGCGATCTTGCGCCATGACTTGCCGCAGGAATTCGCGCCGGAGGTCATCCGCGCGGCGAATCGCTTTGCGCGCGACGTGCGCGAGGCGGACCTCGCGCACCGCGAGGATCTGCGCGCCTTGCCGCTGGTGACGATCGACGGCGAGGATGCCAAGGATTTCGACGATGCCGTATTTGCCGAATCGGCACGCGGCGGCGGCTGGCGCCTCGTCGTCGCGATCGCCGACGTGAGCCACTACGTGCGCCACGGCACGGAACTGGACGTCGAGGCGCGCGCGCGGGCCACGTCGGTCTATTTCCCTGACCGCGTCATGCCGATGTTGCCGGAGCATCTGTCCACGCATCTGTGCTCGTTGATGCCGCGAGTCGACCGCCTCGCGTTCGTTTGCGACATGCGCGTCAGCAAAAGCGGCAAACTCAGTAAAACGCGATTCTACGAGGCGGTGATCCGCTCGCACGCGCGGTTGACGTACGATCAGGCATGGGCGTATTTGCAGAACCCGCAGGCCGTGGACCGGACTCTGACGCCGGGTGTGTGTGCGTCGCTGCAGACGCTCTACACGGTGTACGAGGCGCTGAAGGCTGCTCGCGACGCGCGCGGCGCGCTCGATTTTCGCGGCGGCGAGGTCAAGGCGCGGATCGGCGCCGACGGCAAGATCGACGGTTTCTTCGCCGTCGTGCGCAACGATGCACATCGTTTGATCGAAGAATGCATGATCGCCGCCAACGTCGAGGCGGCCGTGGCACTGCGTCTCGCCAAGGCCGGCAGCCTGTACCGCGTGCACGGTCAGCCCGAGGACAAGCGCGTGACCGAGTTGCAAAAGGTGCTGAATGCCTTGCAAGTGGGCGCGCAGTTCTCCGCAAAGCCGACCCCGCGCGAATTCCGCCAACTGGTCGAGCGTCTGGTCGGACGCCCCGACGGGATTTTGCTCGAGAGTCTGGTCATCCGTTCGCTGGCGCAAGCCGTCTATCAACAGACGAACATCGGCCATTTCGGGCTCGCGCTCGAGGAGTATGCGCATTTCACCTCGCCGATCCGCCGCTATCCCGATCTTCTGGTGCACCGCGCGCTCAAGGCTGCGATGCTGCCGAACTCGACCTCCGGACACCGCTACAGTTCCGCGGAATTGCAGGCGCTCGGGCAGGAGAGCTCGCAGCGCGAGCGGCGCGCCGACGATGCCGCGCGCGACGTGATGAGCTATTTGAAATGCCTTTACTTGCAGCCGCTGGTAGGGGAAAGCTTCGACGCGACTATTACCAGCGCACTGGAGTTCGGTGTGTTCGTGCAGCTGCAGCGCGTGCCGATCGACGGGCTCGTGCACATCTCGGCGATCCCCGGCGACTACTGGGAGCTGGAAGCCGGCGGCATGGGTCTCGTCGGCCGCGACAGCGGCCGCCGCTGGCAAATGGGCGACGCCGTGCAGGTGCGGTTGATCCGCGTCGATCTTGCGCAGCGCCAAATTGACTTCGAACTTCTGGACACGCAAGCGGGAACCGCCGTGGGCAGCGTACGGGCGGTGCGCCGCGGCGCATCGGGCGGCGGCAATCGGCATGGCAGCGGCGGCACGCGGCGCGGGGGTGGCGGCGGGCGGTATCGGGGCGGCCCGCCACGGGGCAGCGGCGGCCGTGGCTGAGGCGAAGCGCCACTTCGTCTATGGCTTGCATGCCGTCGCCGCGGTCATCGAACGGGCGCCGGAACGGGTGTTGGAGCTGTGGTTGGCCGAGCCGCGTGATGATCGACGCATGCGCGATCTGAAGGAGCGCGCGCACCTGGCCGGACTGCGGGTCCAACTGGTGCGCGGCGAATCACTCGATCAGCTCGTCGGCGCAGCGGCCCATCAAGGGGCCGTGGCGGCGGTGCGGCCGCGCCAATCCTGGGACGAGCGCGCACTGATCGCCGCGCTCGATCGACTCGCCGCGGAGCCGTTGCTGTTGGTGCTCGACGGAGTCACGGATCCGCACAATCTCGGCGCCTGCCTGCGCACGGCGGATGCGGCCGGCGTAGACGCCGTCATCGTTCCGAGGGACCGGGCCGCCGCGGTCGACGGCGTCGTGCGCAAAGTGGCGGCCGGCGCGGCTGAATTCGTACCGGTCGCCAGCGTCACCAATCTGGCGCGTACGCTGGATACGCTCAAGAAGCGCCGCATTTGGGTTGCCGGCCTCGAGGGCGCAGCCGCACAACCGTTGCACGCGGCGGATCTGCGGCGTCCGCTCGCCATCGTACTCGGCGCCGAAGGCGGCGGCATGCGCCGGCTGACCCGGGAGCGCTGCGATTTTCTGCTGCGCATTCCGATGGCGGGCGCAGTCGCGTCGCTGAACGTGTCGGTCGCGGCCGGGGTCGCCTTGTTCGAAGCGCGGCGCCAACGCTCTGGTTGACCCGGATAGCCGAACGCGCGTATCCTTCGCGCTCTTTTTCGCCGGCTGACCGGCCTTACTCCTTGCCTCACCGCTCGCAACGGGAGGCTTAAACCGTAGGGAGCCTACAATGCGACACTATGAAATAGTGCTCCTGGTCCATCCGGATCAGAGCGAGCAAGTTCCCGCGATGATCGATCGCTACAAGGGCATAATCAGCGCCGGCGGCGGTTTCGTGCATCGCTTCGAGGATTGGGGCCGGCGTCAGCTCACGTTCCCGATCTCCAAAGTTCACAAGGCGCACTACGTGCTGCTGAACATCGAGTGCGACCAGAAGACCCTCGGTGAACTGTACGGTTCGTTCCGCTTCAGCGATGCGGTCCTGCGCCACCTCGTCGTCAAAATGGACGAGGCCGTCACGGAGCCCTCGCCGATGGCGCGCGCGCCGGACGAAAACGCCCGCCGCCACGATGACTTCGGCGATGACGGCGACGATGACGACATGCCGGCCGGCGTACGTTAAACCTGCGAGGAATCACCCATGGCACGTTTTTTTCGCCGCAAGAAGTTTTGCCGTTTCACGGCCGATGACGTCAAACAGATCGATTACAAGGATTTGACGATGCTGAAGAGCTACATCAGCGAGACCGGCAAGATCGTTCCGAGCCGCATCACCGGCACCCGAGCGCATTACCAGCGTCAGCTACAGCTTGCGATCCGGCGCGCGCGCTTCCTGGCCCTGCTGCCCTACACCGATCAGCACTAATACGCGAGCCAGAGCATGGATATCATACTGTTGCAGAAGGTGGCGAACCTCGGTCAAATCGGCGACCGCGTCAAGGTCAAGTCCGGTTACGCGCGCAATTTTCTCGTACCGACCGGCAAAGCGACGCTCGCCACCGCGGCGAACATCGCGAAGTTCGGGGCGCAGCGCGCGCAGCTCGAGGCCAAGGCGCACCAGGAATCGAAGTCGGCGCAAGAGCGTGCGGCCGGTTTCGCGGACTTCAAACTGGAGCTGAAGGCCAAGGCGGGTACCGAAGGCAAGCTGTTCGGCTCGATCGGCACCTCGGACATTGCCGAGGCCGCAGTGGCCGCCGGCCGGCCGATCACGCGCAGCGAAGTGCGGATGCCCACGGGGCCGATACGCAGCGTCGGCGAGCACCAAGTGCAGCTGCATCTGCACACAGACGTTGATGTGACCCTGACGGTCACGATCGTCGCCGAAGAGTAGCGGCCGCCAAAGCCGCTGCACGCAGGCTTTGAACGTGGCCGATCGCCTCAGTACCCGCTCCGCCGGCGCAGACACAGGCCTGCGCCTGCCGCCGCATTCGGTCGAAGCCGAGCAGTCGGTGCTCGGCGGCCTGATGCTCGACGCGGCGGCCTGGGATCAGATCGCCGACCGCGTCGTCGCCGACGACTTCTACCGCCATGATCACCGCCTGATCTTCGCCGCAGTCGCCGGCTTAATTGAACGCGGCCAGCCCTGCGATGCGGTGACCCTGTCGGGCCATCTGGAGAGCCAAGGGCTCAGCGATCAAGTCGGCGGCTTGGCGTACCTCGGATCGCTCGCCCGCGACACGCCGACCGCGGCGAATATCCGCGCCTACGCGGATATCGTGCGTGAGCGTTCGATACTGCGCGAGCTGATCACCGCCGGCAACCACATCGTCGGCAGTGCGCTCGAGCCGGAGGGGCGCGAAGCTCGCGAGATCGTCGATGATGCGGAGCGCGCGGTATTCGCGATCGCCGAACGCGGCGCGCGCGGCAAGGTCGGCTTCCAGTCGGTCAAGAGCGTGCTGCCCGGCGTCGTCGACCGTATCGACGAGCTGTATCACTCGGACGGCAAGCTCACCGGCATCTCGACCGGCTTCAAGCAGCTCGACGAGAAGACCTCCGGTTTGCAGCCCGGCGATCTGATCATCATCGCGGGGCGCCCATCGATGGGCAAGACGACGCTCGCGGTCAACATCGCCGAAAACGCGGCGCTCGGTTCGGGCAAATCCACGGCAATCTTCAGCATGGAGATGTCGGCCGAATCGCTCACTTTGCGGATGATTTCCTCGCTCGGACGCATCAACCAGAGCAACCTGCGCTCCGGCCGCCTGCACGAAGAGGACTGGCCGCGGATCGATTCGGCGATGACGCAGTTGTCCAACGCGAAGATTTTCGTCGATGAAACGCCGGCGATGACGCCGACCGAGGTGCGCGCGCGGGCGCGGCGCTTGAAGCGCGAGCGCGGCCTCGATCTGATCGTCGTCGATTATCTGCAGCTCATGCAGGTGCCCGGCAACAAGGAAAATCGCGCAACGGAAATATCGGAGATCTCGCGCTCGCTGAAGGCGCTCGCGAAGGAGCTGAAAGTTCCGGTCATCGCGCTGTCGCAGCTCAACCGCGGCGTCGAACAGCGCGTCGAGAAAAAGCCGGTGATGTCGGATCTGCGGGAGAGCGGCGCGATCGAACAGGATGCCGACGTCATATTGCTGATCTACCGCGAAGAAGTCTACGAAGCGAACACCACGCGCAAAGGCATCGCCGACATCATTATCGCCAAGCAGCGCAACGGTCCGACCGGGGAAGTTCAGCTGACCTTTCTCGGTCAATACACCAAGTTCGAGAATTTCGCGCCGGAATCGTACGCCGAAGGCGTATTTCGCTAAAGGTACGCGCGCCTCAATAGCGCCGCGTCAGCAGCCAACCCGCGATCGCGTGCAACGGCGCCGCCTGCGCGCCGAACGCCGCCAGCGCCTCGCATGCGCCGGCATGCAAGTGGCGCACGTGCTCCTCGGAGGCCTTGACGCCGATCACCGCGGGGTAGGTCGGCTTGGCGCGCTCGCGGTCCGCGCCGGTCGCCTTGCCGAGCGTCGCCGGGTCGCCCAGCACATCGAGCAGATCGTCCTGGATCTGGAATGCCAGGCCGATCGCGCCGGCGTATTGGTCGAGCGCGGCAAACCGCTGCGCGTCCAGGGTCGGCACACATTCGGCCGCCATCAGCACGCTCGCCCGGATCAGCGCGCCGGTCTTGCGGGCATGCATGCCCTCGACCTGGCAGATATCGAGCTTGACGCCTTGCACCGCAAGATCGATCGCCTGGCCGCCGGCCATGCCGAAGGTGCCGACGGCGCGCGCCAGCAAGTCGATCAGGCGCAGGCGGATCGCCGCCGCCGCGGGCAGGGCCGGGTCGCTCGCCAGCAATTGAAACGCCAAGGCTTGCAGCGCGTCGCCTGCCAATAGCGCGGTAGCCTCGTCGAAGGCTTTATGGCATGTCGGGCGCCCGCGCCGCAAATCGTCATCGTCCATCGCCGGCAGATCGTCGTGGATCAGCGAGTAGACGTGCATCAATTCGATCGCGCACGCGGCCGCTTCGACCTCGTCCTCGGCTAGGCCCAGGGTATGCGCGGCGGCGAACAGCAATGCCGGCCGTACGCGCTTGCCGCCCTCGAGGACGCTGTAGCGCATCGCCTCGTGCAGGCGTGCCGGCACGACCGAGGGCGGCGGCAACCGCGCCGCCAAGGCGCGTTCCATGCGCCCGCGCCAAGCGGCGAGCTGTCCGTCAAACGCGCGAGGATTCTCGAACTGGTTCGCCGGCGGCAAATTTCACCTCGGAGACCGGCACGGCCGCGATCGTCGTGCGCCGCGCGCTCTCGTCGTAGAGGAACGGTAATTCCGGCGCCATCGGGCCGGCAACACGCGGACCGCGCAGTGCCGCCGTCAATGCCTTCAATGGATGCGCAAAGGCGTCGTTGACGGCCGTACCCTCGAAGCCGCAATGCGCCATGCAATTGTCGCAGCGCGGGTTGCGGCCCACGCCATAGCTGTCCCAATCGGTGTCGTCAATTAGCGACCGGTAGGTCGGGGCGTACCCTTCGTCGGACAATAGATAGCACGGTCGCTGCCATCCGAACACGTTGTACGTCGGATTGCTCCACGGCGTGCACTGGTAGGACTGATTGCCGGCCAGAAAATCCAGGAACAGCGAGGAATGATTGAACGACCACGACTCGGCTGCGGCACGGCCACGCCGGCGCCGGAAGATTTCTCGAAACAGCCGCTTGCTCGCGCTGCGGCCTAGAAAAACGTCCTGTCGCGGTGCGTGGTGATAGCTGTACCCCGGTGAAACCGTGATGCCCTCGATGCCGAGTTGCATCGCCGCATCGAAGAAATCGGCGACGTCGTCCGGATCCTCGCCGTTGAACAGCGTGCAGTTGATCGTGACTCGAAA
>JAYTQR010000135.1:0-7477 GCA_043746615.1 Gammaproteobacteria bacterium
TGGGCGATTCGATCCGCAGATCCGCCGCGAGCACCTCGGCGGCCTGTGCGCGCACTCCCTGAGCGATACGGCTGGTGAAAAAGCCAACGGCCGTCAGCGACAGCACCGCGACGCTGAGCGCCAACAGCAACACCGCCGATTCACCGGATTTCAGATCACGCCAGAGATTGCGCACGGCGAAGCGAAGAACGTTCATCGGCGTCAATTCACCGCGCGACCGGCATCGAGCTGCAGCACACGGCCGCAGCGCGCCGCGAGCGCCCGATCGTGCGTGACCAGCACCAAGGTGCTGCCGGTACCGAGATTCATCTCGAACAGCAGGTCGATGACGCGTTCGCCAGTCGCGGTGTCCAAATTACCGGTAGGCTCATCCGCGAACAGTATGTCGGGATGCGTGACGAATGCGCGCGCGATCGCGACCCGCTGCTGTTCGCCGCCGGACAACTGTTTGGGGTAATGCGCCATGCGCGCGCCCAGACCGACCTCGGCGAGCGCCGTGGCGGCCACGCCGCGTGCATCGGCGCGATTGACGAGCTCCAGCGGCAGCATGACGTTCTCGACCGCCGTCAACGACGGAATCAGATGAAAGGACTGAAACACGAATCCGACATGCTTGCCGCGCAGCGCCGCGCGGCCGTCCTCGTCGAGTTCCGTCAAATCGACGCCGGCGATCAATATGCGCCCGCTCGACGCCGCGTCGAGGCCCGCAAGCAAGGACAACAGCGTGGATTTACCGGCACCGGACGCGCCGACGATCGCCAGTGACTCGCCCGCTCGCACCCGCAGGCTGACATCGGCGAGAATCGTCAGCGAACCCTCGGGGCTGGCGACGGTCTTAGAAACGCCGCGCGCCTCGAGAACGATATGGTCTCGACCCTTGGTATCTTGCATCAGGAGCGCCCGTGAAACGCATATTGGTCTTTTGTCTGCTGTTGGTGACGGCTCATGCGGCGCACGCCGCAGCCACGATACTGGTCTTCGGTGACAGCATCAGCGCGGGCTACGGAATTACGGTCGATCAGGGCTGGGTCGCCTTGCTGCAAACGAAGCTCGAACGGGAGGGGTACGGTTACCAAGTGGTCAACGCCAGCGTCAGCGGCGAGACGACCGCCGGGGGGTTGGCAAGATTGCCGCGCGCGCTGGCGCTGCATCGGCCGCGGATCGTAATCGTCGAATTGGGCGGCAACGACGGCTTGCGCGCGCTACCGGTCGCCTCGATGCGGGCGAACCTCGCGAAGATGGTCGTGCTGTCGCGGGCGGCCGGCGCGACTGTGCTGCTGTTGGGAATGCGGCTACCTCCAAACTACGGCCAGAACTATACCGGGCAATTTCACCATGCGTACGTCGGCTTGGCGCGCCAGCGCAAAATCCCCTTGGTGCCGTTTCTGCTGAAAAACATCGCTCTGAACCCCGTTTTGATGCAGGCCGACGGCATCCATCCGAACATATTCGGCCAACCGCGGCTGCTCGCCAACGTGTGGCCGGCGCTGCAACCGCTGCTCCACAAATGAACGGCGGTTCGCCAATGCGCGGGCGGCGATCCCGGCCGGGCCGCCGCCCGTCTTGTTGCGGGAGGGCGCGCTTAGTTGGTCATGAACTGTGCGACGCCGCCGTGCCGCGAACACGAACCGCGATGATGTTTCGCGTGCGAGTACGTGCCGTCCTTGCACTTGGCGGTGGCGCCAGACGCATCGGCGCCCATCGCCGATAACTTGGCCGATGACTTCGCCGATGACTTCAGGGCAGTTTCCTTGGCTGCTTTTTTTGTGGCTTGCTTGGCGGCCGGAATCGCGGCAGCAGGTGCCGCAGTCTTCTTGGCGGCCATCTTCCCGGCGGCCTTCGCGGCCTTCATCGCGGCTTTATCGACGCCGCCGTGACCGCTGCAAGCGCCGCGGCCGCTCATGGCCGACATCGTACCGTCCTTGCAAGGCACCGAGCCCTTGGCTTGGGCTTGCTGGCTCGACATGGTCAGTATCGCGACCGCAGTAAGCGCCGCGATGCTGAACAGATGCAGATGTTTCATCGACGAATTCTCCCCAGGTTAGTTCCCTAACTATTGATATTCAGCCGAATCCGATTGTACTCAATCCATGGGCGCCGATCTAACGGTTTGCCGCATGCGGCGCCGCCGGGTGTTTGAGCGGGATGGCGAGAATGCGCTCGATGTTGTGGACCTTGATCAGGAACTTCGTGTGCTGGCGCGGCGAGGTCGACGGAATCAGGGAGCCGGATACCGTTACCGGGACATTCTCGGTCAAATCCGGCGGGTATTCCGACCAACCGGTGAGTTGCATTTGGTTCACGGCCTCGCAATAACGGCTTTCCCCCGGCGCGTAAACATAAGCCGTGCTGTCCAAGGCCAGCACGGCGACATGATCGATGCCGCCACCGACGGGATACGAGCGGAAATGCAGCTTCCCGGTCAACGACTCTTCAACCGGACTTAAAAACAGGCAACGGCCGTAGCCGAATACGCAGCCGGATAGCGCCGCGCACACTCCCAGACAAAGTACGGGCCAATGTTTCATGCTCATTGCTCCTCGCTCGCCTACGGTCCGATACCCGCGCCTCGACCGCGTTCCGTTGCCGGCCGGACGCGCCGGTGCTATACACGGCCAATAATAACGAGGAGTCAATCCCGGTGGATCGAATTTGGCTGAAGCGGTATCCGGACGGAGTGCCCGCCGAGATCGACCCCGGCGCATACGCGTCGCTCAAGCAGTTAATCGAGGAAGCCTGCGCGAAACATCGCGGCCTGCCCGCCCTCACCAATATGGGTGCGACGCTCAGCTACGCGCAACTCGACGAGCTGAGCCGAGCGTTCGCCGCCTGGCTGCAGAACCGAGCGGGTCTCGCCGCCGGCGACCGGGTCGCGTTGATGATGCCCAATATCCTGCAATATCCCGTCGCACTGTTCGGCGCTCTGCGCGCCGGCATGATCGTCGTCAACACGAACCCGCTGTATACGGCCCCCGAACTCGAACACCAGTTGTGCGATTCCGGCGCCAAGGCGATCGTCATTCTCGAAAATTTCGCGCACGTGCTGCAATCGGTCATGGCGCGCACCGCCGTGAAGGCGGTGTTGGTCACCGGCGTAGGCGATCTGCTGAACCCGCCGCGCGGAGCCGCCGTCAATTTCGTGCTGCGTTACGTTCGCAAGCAAATTCCCGCGTGGGCCATTCCCGGCGCGCTGCCGTTCAAGCGCGCGTTGTCTGCCGGCCTCGGGCTCAAACTCGAACCAGTGCCGATCCAGCCCGAGGACAGCGCATTCCTGCAGTACACCGGCGGCACGACCGGCGTCGCGAAAGGCGCGATACTCACGCACCGGAACATCATCGCCAATATTCTGCAATCAAGCGCCTGGCTGCGTTCCGTGTTGCAATCCACGGAGCATCCGACGGTGATCACGGCGCTGCCTCTGTACCATATCTTTTCGCTCACCGCGAATTGCTTCGTGTTCGCGTATTTCGGTGCCCGCAATATTCTGATCACCAATCCGCGCGATTTCCCGGGTTTTGTCAAGGAGCTGAATAAATATCCGTTTTTTTTCATCAGTGGCGTGAACACTCTGTTCAACGCGCTGCTGCATACGCCGGGTTTCGAGACGGTCGATTTCAGCGCGCTGCGGATCACCCTCGGCGGCGGCATGGCCGTGCAGCCGGGTGTCGCGGCCCGCTGGAAACAGGTGACCGGCTGTGTGCTGACGCAAGCTTGGGGGTTGACGGAAACATCGCCGGCCGCCTGCATCAATCCGGTCGGTTTGGATTTCAACGGTTCGATCGGGCTGCCGATTTCGTCGACCGAGATATCGATCCGCAACGACGCCGGCGAAGATTTGGGCATCGACACGGCGGGCGAGATTTGCGTGCGCGGACCGCAGGTGACGCGCGGCTATTGGCATCGGGACGACGAGACCGCGAAGGTTTTTTTCAAGGACTGGCTGCGCACCGGTGACATTGGCCGCATCGACGCCGACGGCTTCGTGTTCATCGAGGACCGCAAGAAGGACATGATCCTGGTCTCCGGATTCAACGTCTATCCGAACGAGGTCGAAAGCGTTGCCGCCGATTGTCCGGGCGTTTTGGAGGCGGCCGCTGTCGCCGCGCCGGACGCCGGCTCGGGCGAGGTCGTCGCACTGTTCGTCGTCAAGAAAGATCCGCAGCTCGACGAGAACACGCTGCTCGAGCATTTCCGCAAGAATCTCACAGCCTACAAGGTGCCGAAGCACATCTACTTCCGTGCCGAATTGCCGAAGACGAATGTCGGCAAGATCCTGCGCCGTGCGCTGCGCGACGAATTGCGCTCGGCCGAGTAGTCCCGGGCTCCGCAGCTTCCTCAGGGCAATGCGTGGGCGCGCACCGTATCGACCAGCAGCGCCACTTGGCACGGCTCGACGTCCGGCGTGATCCCGTGCCCCAAATTGAACACATGCCCGGGGCCGGTCCCGAAACTCGCCAGCACCCGCTGGGCTTCGGCCCGCAAAACCTCCGGCGGCGCGAGCAACGCTGCCGGATCCAGATTGCCCTGCAGAGCCACGCGGCCGCCGACGAGTTCGCTAGCGGTGGACAGATCCGTGGTCCAGTCCACGCCGACCGCGTCGCAGCCGATAGCGGCGATTTCGGCGAGCCAGGCGCCGCCGCCCTTCGTGAAGACGATATTCGGCACAGCACGGCCGTCGGCGCTGCGCGTCAGCGCATCGACGATTTGCGCCATGTAGCCGAGCGAGAACTCCGCGTACTGGGCGGGCGTCAGCACGCCGCCCCAGGTATCGAACAGCATCACGGCTTGCGCTCCTGCGGCGATCTGCGCGTTTAAATATAGCGTCGTCGCCTTGGCGAGCAAATCCAGCAGCCGATGCAAATCGCGCGGCGCCTCGTAGAGCATGCGCTTGATCCGTGCGAAGACCTTGCTGCCGCCGCCCTCGACCATATAGGTGGCGACGGTCCACGGACTGCCGGCGAAGCCGATCAACGGGACGCGGCCGCCGAGCTCACGGCGGATCAACGCCACCGCGTCGAGGACGTATTTCAATTCACGGCCGGGGTCCGGTATCGGCAGCCGCGCGATGTCCGACGCGGTGCGCACGGGACGCTGGAAGGTCGGGCCTTCGCCCGTAGCGAATTCCAGGCCAAGATTCATCGCATGCGGTAGCGTCAAGATGTCCGAGAACAGAATCGCCGCGTCCAGCGGAAACCGCGCGAGCGGCTGCAGCGTCAGTTCGCAGGCGATTTGCGGGTTGCAGCACATCGCCAGAAAATTGCCCGCACGCGCGCGCGTCGCCCGGTACTGAGGCAAATAGCGGCCGGCCTGGCGCATAAGCCATATCGGCCGCCGCGGCGTCGGCTGGCGCAACAAGGCGCGCAACAGCAAATCGTTCTGCAACGGCAGAGTCATGTCCTGGCGGCGGGATCGAACAAGCGGCGATGTTCGAGTATGGCGTAACGATCGGTCATCCCGGCGATGTAGTCGGTCGCCGCGCGCGCGCGCGCCAGCGGCGCTTGCGCCGCCTCCTCGCGCGCGCCATGCCCCCGGTGCTCCTCGGGCATCAGTCCGGGATCTGCGAAAAAAGCGCCGTATAGCGCACGCACGACGCGGCGCGCCTTGGCCGTCATGCGCTGCACCTTGTAATGCTTGTAAACGTATTCGCGCAGGAAGGTCTTCAATTCGCGGTTCATTTTGCCGGTCGCCTCGCTGAAGCCGACCAAGAACGCCGGCTGCGCCCTGACCGCCTGGATTGATGCGACCGCCGATACGCGCAGGCGCGCCGCCGAAGTATCGATCAGGTCGGTCACCAGATGATTGATCATCCGCCGCAGCACTTCGTAAACCAAGCGCCGGCCGGCGAGCGTCGGGTACATCGCCCGGACCTCGGCGTGGTAGCGAGCGAACAGCGGCACCGCCGTCAATTGCTCGATCGAAATCAAGCCGGCGCGGAAGCCGTCATCGACGTCGTGATTGTTATAAGCGATTTCATCGGCGAAGTTCGCCAGCTGTGCCTCGAGACTCGGCTGCTGATGGTTGATGAAGCGCTCGCCGACATCGCCCAATTTACCGGCGTTCGTCTGCGAACAGTGCTTGAGTATGCCTTCGCGGCATTCGAAGCTCAGATTCAGTCCATTGAACTCCGCATAGTGTTCCTCGAGTTCGTCGACGACGCGCAGCGACTGCAGATTGTGTTCGAACCCGCCGAAATCCACCGTGCATTCGTTCAGCGCGTCTTGTCCGGCGTGTCCGAACGGCGTGTGGCCGAGATCGTGCGCGAGACAAATGGCCTCGGTCAACGCTTCGTTTAGCCGCAGCGCATGCGCCACCGTGCGCGCAATCTGCGCCACCTCCAGAGAATGGGTCAAGCGCGTACGATACAGATCGCCCTCGTGATTGACGAACACTTGGGTCTTGTAGACCAAGCGGCGGAACGCCGTGGAATGCACGATCCTATCGCGGTCGCGTTGATACTCAGAGCGGTACAGGGGCTTCGGTTCGGCGTGGCGCCGGCCGCGCGTCTGCTCGTCGTGGGCCGCGTATGGCGCAAGGTTCGTCATGCGAAGTACTCCGTCAAGGTTGCGTCCAGAGCGTCCGGGGCGTAGCCGCCGCTGAACACCGCGCGGCCGAGTCCGGCCAACAAGACCAGCCGCACGACGCCGGCCTGCACCTTTTTGTCCATGCGCATCAGCGCCTTCGCCCGGTCCACGCCGATGCGCGGCGCTTCGGTCGGCAATCCCGCCTGCGCGAGCAGCGTGCGGATGCGCTCTACAACGTCGGCGTCGATCATGCCGAGCCGCCGCGAGCAATCGGCCGCGATCAGCATGCCCAAAGCCACCGCCTCGCCGTGCAGATAGCGTTGATAGGCCGTCGCGGCTTCGATGGCGTGACCGAAGGTGTGGCCGAAATTCAAGATCGCACGAATGCTCGATTCCCGTTCATCGCGCGCGACCACCGCCGCCTTGATTTCGCAGGCGCGAGCGACCGCGTGAATCAGCGCCTGCGGTTCACGAGCCAGGATCTGCGGCAGGTTTTTCTCCAGCCATGCGAACAGCAAAGGGTCGTAGATGCACCCGTATTTGATGACTTCGGCGATGCCCGCGCGCAGCTCCCGTTCGGGCAGCGTGGCCAGGGTGTCGGTGTCGGCGATGACTGCGGCCGGTTGATGGAACGCGCCAATCAGGTTCTTGCCGCCCGGATGATTGACGCCGGTCTTGCCGCCGACCGAGGAGTCGACTTGCGCGAGCAGCGTGGTAGGAATTTGCACGCACGCGATGCCGCGCTGGTAACAGGCCGCTGCAAATCCGCCGATGTCGCCGACGACGCCGCCGCCGAGCGCGATCAGCGTGGCATCGCGGTTGAACTGCTGGGCGACCAGCTCGTCGAAGATGCCGGCCGCCGTCGCCAAGGTTTTGTGTTGCTCGCCGTCCGGCAGCACGCAAACGCCGACCCGCCGGCCGGGCAGCGAGGCGCGCAATCGCTCCAGGTACAACGG
>JAYTQR010000136.1:0-1904 GCA_043746615.1 Gammaproteobacteria bacterium
CCCGAGGGGGCCACAAGTATATGCCTGGTCCGCACTGGCGATCCTCGTGCTGATTCTCGGTGCGGTCGATCGATTGCATACTCGGCACTTCGCATCTCCCGCGCCTGTGCTCGTCAATACACCGGCGAAGTCCTTTCGCGATTGTCCGAACTGTCCGTTGCTGACCGTGGTACCGGCAGGGCGTTTTCTCGAGGGTTCGGCGCTAGGCGACAAGGACTCGTCGGCGTACGAGCGGCCGCAGCATCCGGTCGTCATCCGCAAGCCGTTTGCGATCGGCACACGCGAGACAACGGTCGGTGAATTCGGCGCATTCGTCACCGCGACGGGGCGCGCGATGTATGGCTGCAACATTTACGACGGGCGTTGGCGGTATCGTGCGGATGCGAACTGGCAAGATCCTGGGTTTGCGCAGAACGGGAACTACCCGGTGACCTGTGTGTCGTGGAATGACGCACGGGCGTATGCCGCGTGGCTATCACAAACGAGCGGACATATTTACCGCCTGCCGAGCGCGGCGGAATGGGAGTATGCCGCCCGTGGCGGCGGCACGGCGGCGCAGCCATGGAAATCGAGCGCCGCGGCGTGCGCCGACGCCAATGTCGCCGATCAGAGCGCGGCCCGACATTTTCCGGGTTGGGATGTGTTTCCATGCGACGACGGCCATGTGAACACGGCGCCGGTCGCGTCGTTCAAGGCGAACGCGTTCGGCCTCTACGACATGTTGGGCAATGTGTTCGCGTGGGTCGCGGATTGCTGGCACGATGATTACACCGGCGCACCGGCCGACGGTTCGGCGCGCGAGGATAAGGATTGCACCGAGCACGAGCTGCGCGGCGGGTCGTGGTACAGTCCGCCACGCTATGTGCGGGCGCCGTATCGGAACCGATTCGCGGCGGATTACCGCAGCAGCAGCGTTGGTTTTCGCCTCGTAAGGGAAATCCGTTCACCGTGACGATAACCAGCACTGCACGCACCGTTGCCGTTGTGCTGCTGCTGTCGGGAAGCGCCGCTGCCGCCTGCCATGCGGCCGTTACGCGCGCGTCCTGCACCGGCAGCGCCGCACAATGCTCGACGGCGGCATCGAAACTGGCACGAGCGCTCGAGCGCTGCACCGCGCATCTGCAACTGATCGCGTGCGACGACGCGTTGCATCTCGAGCCCAATGACCCGGGCATCTTGGTTGCCGAGGCCGATGTCCTGGTGCAACTGCAACACCCCGGCGAGGCGGTCGGCGTGTTCCGCAACGCCTTGCTCCATGGGGCCGATGCCGGTCTCGTCAACGCCAAAATCGCCGCCGCCGAAATCCAACGGCGCTCGCTTTTCGCGCTTTGTGAAACCGCGACGGGAACCCCGGCGCGCCGCGCTTGCGACGCCGCATGGCTGCCGGGGGCCCGCGATGAAGTGGCGATATTCGAACGCCGGGGATTTTTGCTGCAAGCAGACGATGAACCGTCGCCGGCGCTGGATGCGTACATGGCGGCCGCCCGCCTGCGGCCGGGCGATCGCGATGTGGCGCAGGCAATCGTGCGTTTGAGCGCCGTCACGGGGCGGCAAGATGCCGCGACTTTGGCGGCCCGAGGCGCCGCGCTGATCCGCTTGCACCGCCCCGCCGAGGCGATTGCGCCGCTGCGCAAAGCGCTGCACATTGCGCCGGATCTGCCGCAAGCCCAAGTGCAGCTGCGCGCGGCCGAGCGGCTAATCGACGCCGATCGGCTCGCACGAGCCGCACGCGCGGTTGCCGTTCCGCGCTACACGAACCTGGATCCAACGACCCGTTCGCACTAACGACGCGGCATTCGGCCGCTACGGGAACGATCCGCGACGCGCCCGGTCTGTCCGGAGGCGGCTGCGCGAACGCCGCTGTTCTCGCAACCACGGCAGATTGCAACGGAGAGTCATGTCCT
>JAYTQR010000137.1:0-5343 GCA_043746615.1 Gammaproteobacteria bacterium
CCGAGCTTGGCGATGACGTGATCGCCGAGATCCGCCGGGTTGCTGATCGCATTGAAGGCGTCGACGCCCATTTGTTCACGAATGATCTGCACGCCGACCTGGTTGTCGGTCGCCGGCCCCGTGACGGCGCACGGTTCTATGTCGAAACGCTCGCGCAGCAGTTTGACGCCGCCCCAGGCTGCGACCGGATCGTTCGCGGACAGCACCACGGCCGTCAACACCGGTTTGATGTCCTTGTCCAGCAGAATCGCCTCGACGCCGTAGGTGCCGAGCAGGCCGTCGCCGAGTTCGAACACGATGACATCCGGCTGCCCGGCCGCCATCTCGGTCAGCATGGCGCGGGTCAGTGCCGGACCGCATTTCGCTGTCGTCGTCACGATGCCGAGGTCGGTGAAGATCATCGTGCGCCGTGCGCCGGCGTCTTCGAACGCCAAGATATCGCGGCGCAGCGACACACCGGTAGCCTTGAACGCATCGACGGTGAGTCCGCGGTGGCGCATGCGCGCGATGATGGCCGAAGCCGCCGCGGTCTTGCCGGCCTCCATGCATGTGCCGGCCAAAGCGACCACCGGTACGCCGCGCGCGTTCAATGCGGCCTGATAGTCGAGCGCTTTATAGCCGGCCTTGGCCGGTATGCCGATGCGCTCGCCGAGATAAGGGAACGTCAGCACCGCGCCGACGACCCGGCAATCGAAGGGTTTGCCCTTGTCCGGCGTCGCCGAGTCGCAGATGCCGAGGACTCCGCCGATGTTCAGCATCTGGATCACATCGCCGGGCTGCAATTCGGCGGGGATGTGGCCGGAATAGCCGAACAGCGCCTTGCGATGACCGAGGGCGCCGACGACGACGTCGCCGCGCGTAATTTTCGCCATGCGGCCGCTGGTCAGCTCCAGCGTGTTGTAGGTCGACTTATTGTTGAGGATCTCGACGACCAGCAAATTGCCTTCGTCGCAGGCGATGTCGGCGCAAACGCGCACCTCGTGCGACAGGGCGCAGGCCTGCGTGACCGATGCGATCTTGTCGACGACGACCGTGCGCATGCCGCTCATGGCTTACCGGCTCCGGCGCGACGATAGAAAATCCCCGCAAGAGCCAGCATTTTCGAGTAGCCGAGCGCATCGGCCGGCGTCCATTCGCCGGCCGCTTCGCCGTAAACGCCTTTGGACGCGGACATCAACGAGTATGGCGAGTCGACGCCCTCGATGAACGCCGATCCCGGCCGCATCAGCACCGTAACCTCGCCGCAGACCCGCCGCTGCGAGGACAGCAACAGCGCTTCGATGTCCCGGCACACCGGATCGAGGTGTTGGCCTTCGTGAAGGAGGTCGCCGTAGGGTTGCGCGACGCTCTCCTTGATGCGCGCCTGCTTGCCGGTCAGCACCAGTTTCTCCAGTTCGCGATGGGCGTTCAGCAACACATCGGCGGCCGGCGCTTCGAACGCGACCCGCCCCTTCGTGCCGATGACGGTATCGCCCAAATGGATGCCGCGGCCAATGCCGTACGGGCCTGCGAGGGATTCCAGCCGCTCGATGAGCGCGACTGGCGGCAGCGTTTCGCCATCGAGGCGCGACGGTACACCGCTCTCGAAGGAGATGGTGTGCAGTTCGGGCGCACGCGGATTCGTGAAGGCGTTTTTCGACAGCACCCAAGCCTCTTCCGGGATACTGCGCGCCGAGGTCAGCGTTTCCTTGCCGCCGATCGTGACGCCCCAAAGGCCGCGATTGACCGAATAGGCGGCGCCGAACGGCGGAATTGGCAGCCGGTGGTCCTCGAGGTATTGCAGTTGTTCGGCCCGTTTGAACGCCCGATCGCGTACCGGCGCGAGAATGTCGAGTTGCGGCGCGAGCGTCCGCAACGCGACCTCGAAGCGCACCTGGTCGTTGCCGGCGGCCGTGCAGCCGTGCGCCACCGTTTTGGCGCCTAGCTTAACGGCGATTTGCGCGATCGTTTGCGCTTGCAGCACGCGCTCCGCGCCGACGCATAGCGGATACAGCTGGCCGCGGCGTATGTTTCCCATGATCAGAAACCGCAGCACTTGCTCGAAATACGCCGCGCGCGCGTCGATCAAGTGGTGCTCGATCGCCCCCAGCCGCGCCGCACGCTCGGCGAGCATGCGTGCGGCCGTGGCATCGATGCCGCCGGTGTCGACCGTGACCGTGATGATCGGCCGCCGGCACGTGTCCTTGAGCCAGGGCACGCAAAACGAGGTATCCAGGCCGCCCGAAAAGGCGAGAACTATGGGGGCGGCCACCGCCGCCGCAGCGTCGACAGTCATGGTTCAGATTCCGAAAGTGGCGCGCAGCCGTTCGTCGAGTTTGCGCTGATCGCGGGCGCCGCGCGTGGCGATGAAGATCGTGTCGTCGCCGGAGATCGTGCCGGCGACTTCCGGCCACTGCGCCGCGTCGATCGCTACCGCGACGGTTTGCGCGGTGCCGATCTTCGTCTTCATGACGGTCAGATTGGCGCCCGCATTGAGCCGTGTGCGGACGAACTGCCGGACCGTCGAGAAGTCGCCCCGCGGCGGTGGCGCCGCGTCCGGCAGCACGTAGCGCTGCGCCAACTTGGCGACGCCCAGTTCACGTAAATCGCGACTGACGCTCGACTGAGTGGCGGCGTGCCCGCGCTTGCGCAATAGTTCGACGAGCTCGCTTTGCCGCCCCACGGCGCGCTCGCGGATGATCTTCGCGAGCAGGTTGCGGCGCGCCAGGGCGTTGCTGTTGTCGGAATTCAGGCGGAGCATCGGCGTCGTGTCGGCGGGTTGTGCATAAAGTTGCACGCATGCTGCATAAAAATGCAGCCGCTGTCAATCGCGCGACTTCGGTTCGCGCACCTAGTACGATGACGGCCCGTGCTCGAGACTATCGACATACAAACCGCCGCAACGCCTGACTCGGCCGTCATCTGGCTGCATGGTCTCGGCGCCGACGGCCATGACTTCGAGCCCATCGTTCCGGAACTCGTTCGGCGCGGCGAGCGCGCCTGGCGTTTCGTGTTCCCGCACGCCCCGGTGAGACCGGTGACGCTTAACGGCGGTATGCCCATGCGCGCGTGGTACGACATCGTCAGCTTGGATCGGACTGTCGAGGAGGATCTGGCGGGCTTTGCCGATGCAGACGCCCATGTCCGGGCGCTGATCGCGCGCGAAGGCGCACGCGGCATCCCGGCACAGCGCATCGTCGTCGCCGGCTTTTCGCAGGGCGGTGCGGTCGCCTTGTACTCAGGCTTGCGGTTTCCACAGCGTTTGGCCGGACTCCTCGCCTTGTCGTGCTACCTGCCGGCGGCGGCCCGCTTGGCGGCCGAGCGAGCCGCGGCGAACGATGCCACGCCGGTCTTCATCGCCCACGGCCTGGAAGATCCGGTGCTGCATCCGTCGCTCGGCCGGCACGCGCGCGATTGCCTGCGCGCACTTGGCTACCACGTCGACTGGCATGACTATCCGATGGGTCACGCGGTCGTGGCCGACGAGATCGCCGCGATCCGTGCATTCTTGCTGGGCGTACTGCCGTAACGCGAATTCATGCTGGCGAGTGACAGCGCCGAGTGCCGGGACTAGGCTTAAGCGGCTGCATTCCATCGCAGCGCGCTGGAATCCGCCGCGGCGTGCACCGCCGCATAAAAATTGGGCGCATGACGGGTCTGGCGCAGGACCTGCCGCTCTTGGTTTCACCGGCGCCCCGCGCACTCGCCGCGCTTTAAGTTACGCACGCGCGCTGGTAGCCGTTCGTGCAACCGATTCATGCCGCTGCCGTCCACCGCGGTGTCCAGTAACCGGTTCAGCCGCTCCAACTCTCCGAACACGAACAGGGCTCGTGCCAGGTACTGCATTGGAATCAGCGGGTTGCCCTTTTCCATGCGGCGCACGGTCATCGTCGATGCGCCGATGCACTCTGCCAGGGATGCCTGGGTCAGTTGGCGCCGCCGGCGCGCTACGGACACGTCTGCGCCCAACTGTCTGAGCGCGCGGATTACTGCTGCCGGCAGCGGAGTATTCATAGTAAGCGTTCTCCGGAGAACGTCTAATCGGTTTAATTGTTCTGGTGGGATCTATTATCAGTTTAATGCACGTTTTTCGTCAACACTTCAGCTGTCATGCGAGTGTCAGGTCGGCGGCGGTGGCGGGCCTAGCCCGAGGCCTATGAGCAGGACCCACAACAGCAAGATCGCGACCATCACCATCAGTTGGCCCATGACCCAGATCCCGAACGCCCGGCGCGTGGTCAAGCGCTCGACTTCGCTCAAGCCCATCACTTGCAGCAGCAGGCTCCAGCCGATCAGCAGCACGTGCGACAAGAATTGCACGCGCAGCAGCAACACGGGAAAGGGCTGCAAGTCGGCGCGCGGCGCCGCGACGAACGTCGCATTGCCGACCAACAATGCCGTGATCACCCAAATAGCCAGCGACGCGACCATCGGCACACCGCTGTAGGCGAGCACGTGGAACAACTGGTTGCGCGTCGACACGCCGCCGGCGCGGCGGCCCAAACGCGTGTAAATGGCCGTCATCAAGTAAAGGCCCAGAATGCCGGCGACGGGCCCCGCAAGCAGCGCTGTGCGGAGGATTTGCCCGACGCTCGTATCGGTCCCCGCCGATTGCGCACGGCTCAATGCCAGCCAGCTGACGATCCCTTGGGCAGCGCCCAGCAAATAATCCATAGGGCTGATCGGCGCCGTCGCCAATTCGCGGAACACGCGCCGGGGTTTGAGCCAGACGTCATGCAGCGGTCGGATCGGTGGAGTCGGTGCTTCGTCGGACATGCCATGGGTATCGGGTGCGCTCCGGCAGGGTACGCAATCTACGTGATCAACTCCAGTGCGCAACGCAGATGACAGCGGACTTTTTCAGAGCTACTCTCACAGCAAGTGTTGGATCGACCCGCGAGGAGAAAATGGAACATGGCTAAGAAGACCAAATCGAAGAAGCGCACCGTGGCGAAACGCAAGAGGACCGCGGTGAAGGCAAAGTCGGCGAAAAAGACGAGTCGCCCGATGAAGGCAGCGAGCAAATCGGTGCAGAAGCGTAAGAAGGCGAAGAAGCCGGCACGAGCGGCGGCGAGACGCGCGAAGGCCGTGGCCAAGAAAGCCGCGCCCAAAAAGGTCGCGCCCAAGGTGGTCGCGCTCAAGGTGGTCGCGCCCAAAAAGCCGGCGCCGATGCCGAAACTTGTCCCGGTGAGAACGGCACCAAAACCGAAACCGATGATGCCGGTCGGCTTCGCAATGGTGACGCCGGCACCCGCACCCGTCGAACCACCGGGTCCCACGACGCTGCCGTCATCGGGTATGGAGCCATCGGTACCCTAAAGCGGGCGGCGGCGACGGCGGCTAGCGGTTCGCTCCCGGTAATTG
>JAYTQR010000138.1:0-2479 GCA_043746615.1 Gammaproteobacteria bacterium
CTTGTAGGCCTCGTTGTCGCGCGCCCCGGTAAGCTGTGCGGCCAGTCTGGCGGCCTGTTTCAAGGGCAATTCCGCCATTAGCAGCGTGAGTGCGCGATCCAGCGTCCCACCGTGACCGTCAGCGCCGCCATCGTCCTCGGAAGCCGCAGCGTCCGCGTGCGGCTCTCCGGCAATGATCAAGACGATTTCGCCGCGGCCGATATCAGGGTCCGACTCGGCGCGCGCGCATAGTTCACGCAGGGAGCCACGATAAGTCATTTCATGCATCTTGGTGATCTCGCGCGCCACGCAAGCCGCGCGCTCGTCGCCGAAAGCCGCGGCACAATCCTCCAAGGCGTCGCGCACGCGATGCGGTGCTTCATAGAAAACCAGCGTGCGTGGTTCGGCGGCCAATGACTGCAGCCGTTTGCGGCGCGCCGCATCGCGCGCCGGCAGAAATCCCTCGAAACAAAAGCGGTCGGTGGCCAACGCGCCGATCGACAATGCCGCAATGGCCGCGCAAGGACCGGGGATTGCGATGACTTCGAAACCGGCGGCCGCCACAGCGCGCACCAAGTCAAAACCCGGATCGCTGATGGCCGGCGTGCCGGCATCGCTGACCAGCGCCACGGAAGCACCCTGCCGCAGGCGCTGCACGATGTCGCCCGCTCGCTGCGCTTCATTGTGATCGTGTAAGGACATCTGCGGCGTCTGAATGCCGAAATGCTTCAACAGCACCCCGGTATGGCGAGTGTCCTCGGCCGCAATCCAGTTGCAGGCCTGCAGGGTCTCTCGCGCACGCGTGCCGAGGTCGCCGAGATTGCCGATGGGAGTCGCCACCACGTAGAGCCGACCCGGCGGGTCAATAGCCACTATAATCGTACCTAGGTTGGGAACAGGAGCTAAGGGTATGGCAGCGATCTCTCGACGTCCACGGATGCCGATGTATGCGGCGCTCGCGCTGGCGCTGATATTGGCTGCCTGCAGCTTGGTGAAGCAGGAGAGCACCCCGCAGAACGAATCGGCGCACGCACAGCATCTGGTCGGCGAGGGTAAGCATGCCGAGGCCGCTCAGGCTTATGCAGAGCTCGCAGGCGAGCAACCGGCCAATCATGACAATTACGAATTGCTCAGTGCCGAACAATGGCTGGCCGCGGGCAACATCGCGGCGGCCAAGCAATCCTTAGCGGCTGTTTCCGCGGATGCCCGCACCCGCCTTCCCGCCGCGCGCGCCTTGGTTGCCGCGGAAATCGCTTACGCTGAAAACGACGGCACACGCGCCATACACGAGTTGGACCAAATCGGGGTGCCGGCCACGGCGGACCTCGCGCAGAACTACTGGTGGATACGCGGCCGCAGCGCATTCATGACCGGGCATCCCGTCGAGGGCACGCGCGCCCTGGTCGAGCGTGAACGCTGGCTCACGGACACAGCCGCCTTGCGCGCGAATCGCGCCGAGCTGTTCAGCAGGATTCGTACCGCCGCCGAGCGCGGTCAATCGCTGAAATCCCCACCGAAAACCGATCCCATCGTGACGGGATGGCTGGAATTGGGGCCGGTCGCCGTCGCGGTCGCCCGCGATCCCGTACGCGCAACCGCGGCACTGGGCAACTGGAAGCGCGAGTATCCGCAGCACCCGGCCAACGACAGCCTGCTGACGGCCTCGACTCAGATCGCCGCCGCAACGGAGTTTCCCGACCAGATTGCACTGCTGCTGCCGCTGTCGGGACGTTCCGAGTCCGTCGGCGTCGCCGTGCGGGACGGCTTCATCGCGGCCTACCTGGAACAAAACGCCGCGACCCGTCCGCGTTTGAAAATCTATGACGTGGCAGCGGAATCCGTGGCCGCCGCCTATGGTCGCGCCGTCGCCGAGGGCGCAGGTTTCGTGGTCGGTCCTCTCACCAAGGAGGACGTCGCCGCGGTGCTGCCGCTGAGCGGCGGCAGCACGCCGGTGCTGGCCTTGAATTTTCTGGACGAGTCGGTGAACACGCCGCACAATTTCTACCAGTTTGCGCTGCTGCCCGAAGACGAGGCGCGCATCGTCGCGCGCCGCGCAGCCGCCGACGGCAGGCTCGAGGGAGTGGTCATCGCACCCGTCGGCGAGTGGGGCAATCGAGTGACCGCCGCCTTTGCCGATGAGTTATCGCATCAGGGCGGTGCGGTTCTCGACAGTCAGCGCTACGAGGCATCTCAGGCCGATTTCGCCGACATCATCAAGCAGGTTCTGCAGGTGCGCGCCGTCAAGGGCGAACCTTCCACTCATCGCACCGATGCTGCCTTTGTGTTCGTGGCCGGCCCTCCCGGTGCCGCGCGTCAGATCCTGCCCCAGTTGAGATTTCATTACGCGGGGGACGTGCCCGTGTATTCAACGTCCTACAGCTTCGAGCCGGACCCCGCCGCAAACAGCGATCTCGACGGCATGATGTTTCCGGACATGCCGTGGATGGTCGCGGACGATCCAGTGACTTCGCAGATTCGTGACGGAGTCCGCGAGGCCTGG
>JAYTQR010000139.1:0-2374 GCA_043746615.1 Gammaproteobacteria bacterium
AGAGCTTTGGATTCCGGCAAGCCGGTGCGGCTACGCTACCCGGACGCGGTGCGGCCGTGGCAGCACGTGCTCGATCCGCTGGCCGGCTACTTGATGCTCGCGCAGGCACTGGTCGAAACGCCGCAGCGCGCGCCGCGCGCGGTGAATTTTGGCCCAGATCCCGCGTCTTTTCGCGCCGTCAGCGACGTCGTGGAGGCGTTCAGCGAGCGCTTCGCCGGCAAACCCGGCTGGGTGCGCGACGCCGGCATCCAACCCCCGGAGGCGCAGGCTCTCAGGTTATCATCGGCCGTGGC
Organism: Gammaproteobacteria bacterium; assembly: GCA_043746615.1. Lineage (GTDB taxonomy): Bacteria > Pseudomonadota > Gammaproteobacteria > Steroidobacterales > Steroidobacteraceae > Bog-1198. The sequence goes on from JAYTQR010000139.1 coordinate 294, forward strand.
CGAGCGGACGCTTGGTTGGCACGCTCGTCTCGGCATCGCGGCGGCGCTCGCGTGGACGGCGGACTGGTACGCGGCGGCGCGCACGGGGGAGGATATGCTGCGCTTTTCTCGGCAACAGATTGATCGCTACCGGGATGCGGGCCGGCGCCCGTCATGAAGTGCGTGATCCTCGCCGGCGGCAAAGGCACGCGGATCGCGGAAGAATCCAGCACGCGCCCCAAGCCGATGGTCGAAATCGGCGCGCGGCCGATCTTGTGGCACATCATGAAGCTGTACGCGGCGTGCGGCGTGCAGGAGTTCGTCGTCTGCCTCGGCTATAAGGGCTACATGGTCAAGGAATACTTCGCCAATTATTTTCTGCATCAGGCGGACGTCACGTTCGACATGAGCCGCAACGCCGCCGAGTATCACGATTGCCGCAGCGAACCGTGGAAGGTCACGCTGGTCGATACCGGCGAGGAGACGATGACCGGCGGGCGGTTGCGCCGGGTGGCGCGGTACCTTGCGGCCGGCGAGCCGTTCTGCATGACGTATGGCGACGGTCTCGCGGACATCGATATCGCCGCGGAAGTGGCTTTTCATCGCACGCACGGCCGTCTAGCGACGGTCGCCTGCGTGCGGCCGCCGGCGCGCTTCGGACGCGTCGTCACGGCGGGCGCGCAGGCCATTTCGTTCGAGGAAAAGCCGCACTCGGATGGCGGCTGGATCAACGGCGGTTTTTTCGTGCTCGAGCCCAGCGTGCTCGAGTTGATCGTCGACGATGCGACCGTTTGGGAGAAAGAGCCGATGGAGCATCTGGCGGCGAACGGTCAGTTGAGTGCGTGGACGCATTGCGGCTTTTGGCAACCGATGGACACCTTGCGCGACAAGCAGAACCTGAACACTCTGTGGGACAGCGGTGCGGCGCCGTGGAAGCGCTGGTCCGGATAGGCAAGCGCAATGATCTTCCGTGAGTGCGCGTTGCGCGGCGCCTTTATCGTCGACATCGATCCGCTGACGGATCAGCGCGGCTTTTTCGCCCGGTCGTATTGCACGCAGGAGTTTGCCGCGCACGGCATCGAGGCGCCCGTCGCGCAATGCAGCGTCTCGTTCAATGCGCATCGCGGGACCTTGCGGGGCATGCATTACCAGGCGAGTCCGCATGCCGAAGCCAAGCTCGTGCGCTGCACCGCGGGTGCGGCCTATGATGTCATCGTCGATATCCGGCCGCATTCGGCCACGTATCGCGGCTGGTTCGGCACGGAACTGTCGGCGGCGAACCGGCGGGCGCTGTTCGTGCCGCCGGGGTTCGCGCATGGATTCCTCAGTCTGAGCGATGCCGCCGAGATTCACTACATGGTCTCCGTACCGCACGCGCCGCAGCTCAGCGGCGGCTTCCGTTGGAACGACCCAGCGATCGGCATCGTTTGGCCCATGCCGCCGGCGGTCATTTCGCCGCGCGATGCGGGCTGGCCGCCGCTGGATACCGCGCCGCCGGCTGCGGTCCGCGGCGCCTGAGGCAACACGGCCCCGATGTCCGGCAGGCGTGTCCTGGTTACCGGCGCCGGCGGATTCATCGGCCGCTGGAGCGTGCCGGCGCTGCGCCGGCGCGGCTTCGACGTCCACGCCGTATTGTCGCCGCGGACGCCGCGCGCGGTTCCGGCGCAGCTTGCGGGGGTCAACATGCACGCCGCCGACCTGCTCGAGGCTACGGCGATCGATGCGTTGATCGCGACGGTGCAACCGACCCATTTGCTGCATTTTGCCTGGGTTGCGACACCCGGAATCTATCGGCACAGTGAGGCGAACCACCGCTGGCTGGAGGCTGGCCGCCACCTGCTGCGCGGCTTTCTCGCGCACGGCGGCATGCGCGCGGTCATGGCCGGCAGTTGCGCCGAGTACTCATGGAGCGGCGCCGGCGTTTGCGTCGAGGGAAGCAGTCCGCTCGCCGACGCCGCGCCCGGCATCCCGGACGCGTATGTTGCCTGTAAGATTGCGATGCAACGGAGTTTGCAGTGCGTATCCCGGCCGCAGGGTGTGTCGTCGGCGTGGGGCCGGATTTTTTTTCAATATGGCCCGGCGGAGCATCCTGAGCGTCTGGT
>JAYTQR010000140.1:0-9554 GCA_043746615.1 Gammaproteobacteria bacterium
ACGTAGCGCGCGGCGACGGCGATCAGCGGCGCGAACGACGGGTCGGTCGCAGCCGCGCGCCGCCCGGTCACCCGCACCAAGACGATCTTCATCGCATCCTGAAAGGCGGCACCGCGGCCGGCCGCGGTGCGGTCCGCGAGCGGCACCCTGACGTGGAAAAGGTCGGGGCCCGTCGCCGCGCGGGCGGCTGCTGCGCCGCCGAGCATGCCGACGGCCAAACATAGAAAGACGATAATCTGTCGCGGCATAGTAACGCCAGCCTGGGGACCCTGGTGTAAAATACCACAGCCTGCCCGCCCGCCGCGTCGGCCCATCCGCGGCAGTGAAGGAACCGCATGACCGTGCATCCGTCCGTGACCTATCGCGATGCCGGTGTCGACATCGACGCCGGCGAGCAGCTGGTCGAGCGCATCAAGCCGCATGTGCGGCGTTCGCTGCGCCGCGAAGTGCTCGGCGGCATCGGCGGCTTCGGCGCCCTCGTCGAGGTGCCGCTCGACCGGTTCCGCAAGCCGGTGCTGGTCTCCGGCACGGATGGCGTCGGCACGAAGCTGCGCCTGGCGATCGACACCGGCCGGCCGGATACCGTCGGCATCGATTTGGTCGCAATGTGCGCGAACGATGTCGTCGTGCAGGGCGCGGAACCGCTGTTTTTTCTGGATTACTATGCGACCGGGAAGCTCGACGTCGATGTCGGCGAGAGGCTGATCGCCGGGATCGTCGAGGGCTGTGTGCAAGCCGGCTGCGCGCTGGTCGGCGGCGAAACCGCTGAGATGCCCGGCATGTACCATGGTGAGGATTACGACCTGGCAGGCTTTTGCGTCGGCATCGTCGAGAAGGACGCGATCATCGACGGCACGCTGACGCGCGCCGGCGACGCGGTCCTCGGCTTGCCGTCTACGGGTGCGCATGCCAACGGTTTTTCCCTGATCCGCAAGATCATCGAGGTCAGCGGCACGGACCTCGGCACGCGCGTCGATGGCGTTCCTTTGATCGATCGGCTGATGGCACCGACGCGCATCTACGTCAAACCGTTGCTCGAGTTGCTGCGCCGGGTGCCGGTCCACGGCCTCGCGCACATCACCGGCGGCGGCCTTCTCGAGAATATTCCGCGCGTGCTGCCGCACGGCTTGGAAGTCGTGCTGGATCGGCGCACTTGGCCCCGCCAGCCGCTGTTCGACTGGCTGCAAGGGCGCGGCAAAATCGGCGACGCCGAGATGCATCGCGTGTTCAACTGCGGCATCGGCATGACTGTGCAGGTCGCGGCCGCCGACGCCGGGAGCGCGATTGAAAGCCTGCGCGGCGCCGGCCAAGAAGCCTTGCTGATCGGCGAGGTGCGCAGCGGCACCCGCGGTGTCCTGATCGCGTGAACGGCACTGCCGCGCGGCGGCCGATCGCGGTATTGATATCCGGCCGCGGCAGCAACCTGCGCGCGCTGATCGAGCGCAGCCGCGATCCGGACGCACCCTACGCGGTGAATTTGGTGATTGCCGACAATCCGGACGCCGCGGGCCTCGCCGCCGCTCGCGAACTCGGCGTCGCGACACAAGTGATCGGCGCGGATCGCGCGCCGGATCGAATCGCCTACGATCGCGAACTCGCCGGCACGCTCGCCCGCAGCGCGCCGGCGTTGGTCGTGCTCGCCGGTTTCATGCACATTCTGTCGGCGCCGTTCGTCGCCGCGTTCGCCGGACGGATACTGAACATTCACCCGTCGCTGCTGCCGAAATTTCCGGGATTGCACACGCATCGGCGCGTGCTTGCAGCCGGCGAGACCGAGCACGGCGCGACGGTGCATTTCGTCACGGAACGGCTCGATGCGGGTCCGCGCGTCATTCAAGGCCCGGTCGCCGTGCTCGCGAACGACGATGAAGCGCGCCTTGCGGCCCGCGTGCGGGCGCAAGAACACCGCATTTACCCGCTCGCGGTCCGTTGGTTCTGCGAGGACCGCTTGCGCTGCGCCGACGGACGGGCCTGGCTCGACGGCGTTGCACTGGAGAGCCCCGTGCGGCTCGGCGAGTTCGAACCGTTGCGGACCCGATCATGATCAAGCAGATATCCGCTGCGATGATGCTGCTCGCCGGCGCACGGGGCGCGGCGCTCGCAGACGCGCCGCAGACCGCGGCGACGACCGCCGGCATCGCGCCGTTCGCCGCTCATTACGTGGCGGCGTGGAAGGACATCAACATCGGCACGAGCGATCTGCTGCTCAGGCGCGATCCGCAGCGCGGGCATTACGTCTACACGTGGCGCATCAGCGCGCGCGGGATTTTCCGTCTTTTGTACAGCCACGACGTCGTGCAGACCAGCTGGTTCAGCTTGCATGATCAGCACGTCCGTCCGGAAAAGTACCGCGCCGACGACGCCTCCTCGGCGGTTTCCTTGAACTACGACTGGCCGGAACACCATGCGCGCGGCACGTCCGAGGGCAAGCCGCTGGATCTGCAACTCGCCGACGGCACGCAGGACGTAATGTCGATCCAAATCGAGGTCATGCTGGATCTGAAGAGCGGCGACATGCCTGATGAATTCCGGATCTTCGACAAGGATGCAATCAAGGAATTCCAGTACACAAACGAGGGCAAGGCGCGGATCCGCACCGAACTCGGCGAGCTGGACACCGTCATCGTCGCGAGCCAGCACGCCGGCAGCGACCGTATCCTGCGCATGTGGTTCGCACCGGCGCTCAACTACCTGCCCGTCAAGGCGGAACGTACGCGCGGCGGCAAACTCGAGTTCGCGATGCGGATCAGCACGCTGCGGCGCTGAGCGACGACGTTTTCCGCGCGCGGCGAGTGCGCCGCCGCTCAGGCCTTCGGCAACGTCACGCCGCGCTGGCCTTGGTATTTTCCGCCGCGATCGCGGTACGAGGTCTCGCAGACTTCATCGGACTCGAAAAAAAGCATCTGCGCAACGCCCTCGTTCGCGTAGATCTTCGCCGGCAACGGCGTCGTGTTGGAGAATTCCAAGGTGACGTGCCCCTCCCACTCGGGTTCCAGCGGCGTCACGTTGACGATGATACCGCAGCGGGCGTAGGTCGATTTGCCGAGACAAACTGTCAACACCGTGCGCGGTATGCGGAAGAACTCCACGGTGCTGGCCAAGGCGAACGAATTCGGCGGGATGATGCAGACTGCGCCCTTGAAATCGACGAACGATTTCTCGTCGAAGTTTTTCGGGTCGACGATCGTCGAATTGATGTTGGTAAATATCTTGAACTCATCCGCACAGCGCACGTCGTAGCCGTAGCTCGACGTTCCGTACGAAACGATCTTGTTTCCGCCCGCGACCCGCACCTGTTGCGGCGAGAACGGCTCGATCATTCGCAGCTCCCCCGCCATGCGCCGAATCCAGCGGTCGCTCTTGATGCTCATCAGGTGGATTCGACCGTGATCTTTGGGAACGTGCGGCTGTAGTCCTTGCTCAGTGCCGCCAGTCGAGCCGCCGTGCGCCGCGCCATGCGCAGGTACGCGAGCGCCCGCCCACTGCCGGGCTCGCCGACGACGGTCGGCGCGCCGCCGTCCGCGGCCTCGCGTATGCGTACGTCGAGCGGCAACTCGCCCAACAGGTGCACGCCGTACTGCTGCGCCAAGCGCGCACCGCCGCCGCTGCCGAATATGTGCTCTTCATGGCCGCAATTGCCGCAGACATACACGCTCATATTCTCTATGACGCCGAGCACCGGCACTGCGACTTTCTCGAACATCTTGAGCCCTCTGCGCGCATCGAGCAAGGCGATGTCCTGCGGCGTCGTGACGATCACCGCACCGCTGACGGGCACGCGTTGCGCGAGCGTGAGCTGAATATCGCCCGTGCCGGGCGGCATATCGACGACGAGGTAATCCAGCTCGCCCCAGGCGGTGTCGGTGAGCAGCTGGGTCAGCGCCTGCGTCGCCATCGGCCCGCGCCACACCATCGGCTGTTCCTGGTCGACCATGAAGCCGATCGACATGACTTCGACGCCGTGGGCGCGCAGCGGCGTCGAGTGCTTGCCGTCCGCACTCGACGGCCGCTGGCCGGACAGGCCCATCATCAGCGGCTGGCTCGGACCGTAGATATCCGCATCCAGCAGGCCGACTTTGGCGCCTTGCGCCGCCCAGGCGAGCGCCAAATTGGCAGCCGTCGTCGACTTGCCGACACCGCCTTTCCCCGAAGCCACGGCCACGATATTCTTCACGCGGGTCAGCGGCTTCAACGTCCTTTGGACGGCGTGCGCCGCGATGTCCGCGCGCAACACCAGGTGCAGCGGGGCGCCGCCGAGGACCGGCTGCAGGTGCGCTTGCAGGGCCGCCGCAAGCTCGTCGTGGTAATCAGCGCAGGGGAAGCCGAACCGCAGTTCCACGTCGACGCCGGCGCCGCGCAGAACGACGTCGCCGACGGCCTTCGCTTCGGCCAAAGTGCGCTCCAGGTAGGGGTCGGCGTAGGCTTCGAGTCCGGCGCGAACGCGGGACAGCAAGGCGGCGGGGTCGTTCATAGAGGGCCACGATTGTAGCGCAGCAGGCGGACAAGCGCCCATGGTATGGCATAATCGTGGCGTGCAACCCGAAGGCACCGAATGAGTTTCTTCGCAATTTATCGTGCCGATAGGCTCATTGCCGACATCAAATCCAGCGGTAATCCGACCGGCGCAGTTGCGCAAAAGGCCCTCGGCAGACTGGTCGCCATGGGGCCCAATGCGATCGAGCCGCTCGTCGATGCGCTGACGACCGCGGACAAGCAGGAAACGGTCGTCTACGTCGGGGCGCTCGCGCAACTGATCGACGCGAAGACGCTGCCGCAAATCTTGAAAGCGATGGCCGAGGCCAACGGCCGTGCCGTCGCCGGCATCGCCTGGGCCTTGTCCTCGAGCCATAATTATCCGCCCGGCGCCCTGCTCGACGCCCTCGCCAAGACCACGATGCCGAAACAGCCGATACTCGACATCATTGCAGCGCAAAAATCCCGCTATACGGTCCGCGAACTGTTAAATGCCGCCTACACTCTGGAGCCGACCGAAAGATCGAGCTTGTTCAAGATCATCGCTGAGGTCACCGACGCCTCCGCAGTCGACGAATTGCTCGCGCGAATCGAAGGCAAGGACCCGATTGTGCGCCTGCACATCATCAACGTGCTCGCGGCCTTCAATTTGCCGAAGGTACAGCAGGCGCTGCAGCTGCAGCTCAAGGACAACAGCAAATTCATCCGTTCGGCGGCGCTGTCGGCGCTCGCGCGCATGGAAGGTCCGTTCGACATGGCGCTGATCTGCGGCATGCTGCGGGACCCCGAAATCGAGGTGCAAAACAAGGCAGTCGATGTCGTCGTGCGCGCGAACCACCCGGACACGATCAAATATCTAGTGGATGTGTTGAAGGACGAGAATGAGTACGCGCGGCGCGCGGCCGTCGAAGTTTTGAACTCGGTCGGCACGTCCAAGTCGGTCAAGTACCTGCTCGAGGTGATTGCCGACAGCGACTGGTGGGTGCGCACGCGCGCGGCCGACGCACTCGGCAAGATCGGCGGTCCCCGCGTCGTCGAGGCGGTGCTGGAACTCGTCAAGGACGACAACCAGGACATCCGGCGCGCCGCGATCGAGATACTCAATCAAACCAAGGATGAACGCGCCGTCGCCCAATTGATCGAGGCGACGCGGGACAAGGACTGGTGGGTCAGCGAGCGCGCGATCGATGCGCTCGCCGAAATCGGCAGCGCCAAGGCGGTGCCGAGGTTGGTCGAAATGCTGCAGGTGGGCGAGCCGAAGAGCCTGCCGACCGTGGTGCGTGCGATCGGCAAGCTCGGCGACGCGAAGCACATCGAACATCTGTTGCCGCTGCTGCAGCGTCCGGAAGCACCGGTCAAGATCGAGGCAGCCGCCGCGCTCGCGAAACTCGCCGACGACCGGCGCGCCAGTACGGTGCGCATGCAGCTGCAGGCCGCCGCAAACACCAACGAGATGTCGATCAGCCACGCGGTCAAGAATGCGCTGCAGGCGCTGGAGAACCGCTTCTCGACGCAGCAGATCGAGGCCAATCAGCGCGCCGAAAAGATGCAGGAGCCGTCCAAGACGCTGTTGATCGACAATCGGGAAATCGCCGAGATCGTCAAGCAGCACGAGGTACAAACCGGCCGGCTGGACATCGCGACGCTGATTCCGGGCGACATCATCGAGGGACGCTACAAGTTCATCGAGAAGATCGGCAAGGGCGCGTTCGGTACCGTGCTGCTGATGGAGGACACGATCGTCGAGGAGCGGTTGATCCTGAAGTTCCTCAATCCGAACGTCTCGACCGACGAGGAGATGATGAAGCGCTTCGTGCATGAGTTGCGCTACAGCCGCAAGATCACGCACAAGAACGTCATTCGCATTTACGATTTCCTCTACATCCGCGGCAATTACGCGATCTCGATGGAGTATTTCGCGTCGCACACCTTGGCCGGCGAGATCATCAACGAGAAGCCGGTGCTGCTCAAGCGCGCGGTGAAATTCGGCATCGACATCGCCACGGGCATGGCGGTCGCCCACCAGGCTGGCATCGTCCACCGCGATTTAAAGCCGGCCAACGTCTTGATCGACAACGAGGGGCTGCTGAAGATCGTCGATTTCGGCGTGGCCGCGGCGCAGAGCCAGGGCGACACCCAACTGACGAAGACCGGCTACGTGATCGGCTCGCCGAAGTACATGGCGCCGGAGCAAATATTGGGCAAGAAGGTCGACGAGCGCGCGGACGTCTACAGTCTCGGCGTGATCCTCTATGAGATGTTCAGCGGCATACCACCCTACACCCGCGGCGATCACATGTCCGTGATGTATCAACACGTCCAGGGCAAGGCGCGCGCGCCGATCGAGATCAACAAGGAATTGCCGCGGCCGTTGAACGATTTGGTGGTGAAATGCATGTCGCTCGACAAGAACAAGCGCGTACAGACGATGGATGAACTGCGTCAAGAGCTGGAAAAGTTCCAGTAGGCCGGCTGCATCCCAGGTGCCTGCGCTGCTTGACGGACCTCACGTTTACGGCGGTTTCCTCGCCCAAAAACTCGATAATACAACCCGTTACGGGTAACCTTAGGGGTTATGGCAAGAATTGACGCATTCCTGAAGCTGGGCTTGGCGCAGGGCTGCTCCGATCTGCACCTGGCGGTCGGCGTACCGCCAATGCTGCGGATGCACGGCGATTTGATGCCGATTAAATTCCGCAATCTGGGCGAGGCTGAACTCGAGAGCTACATCACCGAGGTGTTGACTCAGTCGCAGACCAACCACCTGCAGGCGGGCAACGACCTGGACTTTTCCTACGTGTCGACCGAGGGCGGCCGGTTCCGGGTCAACGTGTTCCGCAAGGAGACCGGCATAGGCGCGGCCTTTCGCTCGATTCCGACCAAAATGCCGAGTATCGACCAACTCGGCCTGCCGCCGATCGTGCGCAAATTGTGCGACTATCACCAGGGCATGGTTCTGGTCACCGGCTCGACCGGCACCGGCAAGTCGACGACGCTCGCGGCGATGATCGATCACCTGAATTCCACACGCTCGCTCAACATCATCAGCCTCGAGGATCCGATCGAATTCGTACACCGCAGCAAGGTCAGCCAGGTCATCCAGCGCGAACTCGGCACCCACTTGCCGACATTCGCCGAAGGCGTGCGCGCGGCGATGCGCGAGGATCCGGACGTGATCCTGGTCGGCGAGATGCGCGATGCGGAAACGATCTCGATGGCGATGACCGCGGCCGAAACCGGCCATCTGGTGCTCGGGACCTTGCACACGACCAGCGCGACGAAAACGATCGACAGAATCATCGACGCGCTGCCGACCGACGAGCGCGAACAGACCAAGAGCTTCTTGTCGCAGAGCTTGATCTCGGTGATCACGCAGGTGCTCGTCAAGAGTCCCGATCAACGGGCGCGCCGGGCGATTTGCGAGGTCATGGTGGTCACCAAGGCCATCGCGAAACTGATCATGACGGACCAAGCGCATCAAATTCCGAGCCAGCTGCAAATGGGCAGGGATTACGGCATGCAGTTGTTGGACCAAGCGCTGCTCGCCGCGATCGCCGCAAAAGAAGTCGACCCGGACGACGCCTACAACTACGCGCTGGACAAGCGCCAATTTCAGCGCTTCACCACCGAGTCGGCGAACCTGGCGAAAGTGGAACCGGTCCGCAGTACCTGAGGTCGCCGTGCCAGCCATCGACGCCTATTTGACTCAAATACTGGAGCGCAAGGGTTCGGATCTGCACTTCATCGCGGGCGACCCGGCACGCGTGCGCCTGTACGGCGAATTGCAGGCCTTGGGCCCGCAACCGCTGGATGCAGAACTGGTCAAGACGACGCTGTACGAGATCATGCCGAAATTGGCGCGCGAGCGCTTTGAGTCCAAGGACGGTACCGATTTCGCATACAGCATGCCGGACATCGCGCGATTCCGGGTCAATGTGATGCGCCAACTGAACGGCATGGGCGCCGTGTTCCGCGCGATTCCGGCGATCGCGCGTACGATGGATGAACTGGATTTGCCGCAGAGCGTACGCGCCCTGTGCAAAGTCAACAATGGCCTGATCCTCGTTACCGGCAAGACCGGCTCCGGCAAGTCGACGACGCTCGCGGCGATGGTCGACGACATCAACTCGCGCGAGAAGGGGCACATCCTCACGATCGAGGATCCGATCGAGTTCGTGCACCAGCGCAAGGGCTGCCTGATCAGCCAGCGTGAGATCGGCGTGCACGCCGCCTCGTTCGCCGCTGCGCTGTTGTCGGCATTACGCGAGGACCCAGATGTGATCCTGGTTGGCGAGTTGCGCGATCTGGAAACGATGAGCATCGCGGTCACCGCGGCGGAAATGGGCATCCTGGTGATGGGCACGCTGCACACGAACGGCGCGGCGGCCACGGTCGACCGCATGGTCAACGCCTTCCCTGCGGACAAGCAATCTCACGTGCGCGCGATGCTCTCGACAAGCTTGCGCGGCGTCGTCTCGCAGCAATTGATTCCGCGCGCCGACAAGCAGGGCCGCATCGCGGCGCTCGAGATTCTGATCAACACGCCGGCCGTCGCCAACCTGATCCGTCAAGGCAAGATGGATCAGCTGGAAAATGCGATGCAAAGCGGCTCGACGTTCGGCATGCGCACGATGGACAGTGCGATCCAAGCGCTGCTCGATCAGGGCCAAATCACCGGCAACGAGGCCTTCAAGAAGGCCATCAACAAACCCAAATTCGAGCAGCACAAAGAAGCCTCTTGAGGCGCGGGCGCATGGCATAATTTGCGGCCATGACCACCGCCAAACGCCGCATTCTCGTCACCAGCGCGCTGCCGTACGCCAACGGCCCTATTCACCTTGGCTACCTGCTCGAGGCAGTGCAGACCGACATCTGGGTGCGTTTTCAGAGGCTGCGGGGCCACGAATGTCATTACGTCTGCGCCGACGACACGCACGGCGCGCCGATCATGCTGAAAGCTCGGGCCGAGGGCATCAGCGCCGAAAGCTTGATACAACGAGTCAACGGCGAACACCGGCGCGATCTCGCCGACATGCTCATTGGTCTCGACAATTTCGGCTCGACGCATTCGCCGGAGAACG
>JAYTQR010000141.1:0-5665 GCA_043746615.1 Gammaproteobacteria bacterium
TTGTTGGCGTGCGCCCAATCGGTCAGCTCGTCGACCTCTTCCAAGGTGCCGAAGAAATTCGGCTGCTGGACGACCAGCGCAGCGTAATCTTGGCCGACACGGGACTGCAGGTTCGCCGCGGGCGTGCGCCCCAGGATACGGTCGTAATCGACCGGTTCAATCACGATGTTCTGATTGCCGACGATGGCCTGGGCGACCCGCGTGTACAGTGGATTGACCGAACGCGGCACTAATACGCGCCGCGACGTCGACGCGCGGTTCGTACGCACGGCCATCAAACAGGCTTCGGCCAGCGCCGAGGCGCCGTCGTAGACGGACGCGTTCGACACCTCCATGCCGGTCAGGCCGCACATCATCGTTTGATACTCGTAGATCAGCTGCAACGTACCCTGACTGGCCTCGGCTTGGTACGGCGTATAGGCCGAATAGAACTCGCCGCGCGTCGCGATTGCCCATACCGGCGCCGGAATGTGGTGTTCGTAGGCGCCCGCGCCGATGAAACATAACGGCCGTCCATCCTGCGCCGCGCGTTCGTGCATCAGCCGCACGACTTCCATTTCCGACAGCGCCGGCGGCGCCTCCGGCAATTGCGCCGCCTGCAACGTCGCGGGTATTTCATCGAACAGATCGTCGATGGAGTCCACGCCGATCACGGCCAGCATCTCGGCGATATCCGCCGGCGTGTGAGGGATAAAAGGCATCGCGAGGTCTCCCGTCGGCTCGGTCAGCGGGCATCGGCCGCCAGGAAATCCGCGTACGCGGCGGCGTCCAGCAGCGACTGCGCGCCGCCGCCCACCGACGGTTCGATGCGGATCAGCCAGCCGGCTGCATAGGGATCTTGGTTTGCCGCGCCCGGGTCGACGGCCAGCGACGGGTTTGCCGCGACGACGCTGCCGTCAATGGGGCTGTAGATGTCGGAGGCCGCCTTGACGGATTCGACGACCGCGCAGGACTCGCCCGCCCGCAGATACCGGCCTAGCTCGGGCAGTTCGATGAACACGAGATCGCCGAGCGCGCTCTGCGCGTGATCGGTAATGCCGATCTCCCAGTGCCCGTCCGGTAGGATACGGACCCACTCGTGGCTCTTCGTGTAGCGCAATTCATTCGGTATGGTGCTCAAAGGATGCTCTCCATTCGACTAGGTTGGAACCAACACTCGGCCGTTGCGCACGAACGGCGGCGCGACGATGCGCGCCTGCCGTGCGGCGCCGCGCACCTGAACTTCGACTTGCCCGCGTGCGCCCGCCGGCGCGCGCGCCAACGCGATCGCGCGTCCGAGCGTCGGCGAAAAGGTGCCGCTGGTGATCTCGCCCGGACCGCCCGGTGTGGCGAACGTCTGGCCGCGGCGCAACACGCCGCGCTCATCGAGCAGCAAGCCGACCAACTCACGGGTCTCGTTGCCGCGCACCGCCAGCAGGGCCTGGCGCCCGACGAAGTCGCGATCGGCGGGATCGAAGGCCACGGTCCACGCGACGCCCGACTCGAGCGGGTGATGCTGTTCATCCAAGTCGTTGCCGTAAAGGCACAGTCCCGCCTCCAGGCGCAGCGTGTCGCGGGCCGCGAGTCCCGCGGGACGCACGCCCTCGGCGCATAGAGCATCCCATAAATCCGCGGCCATGTGCGCCGGAACCGCGATCTCGAAGCCGTCCTCGCCGGTGTAACCGGCACGCGCGATAAACCGGTCGCCGAACGTCGCGGCGTGCATGCGCGCGAGAGCGAGCGCGGCGCCGCCATCGCGCTCACCAAGAATGCGAGCGGATTTTGCGCGCGCGTGCGGCCCCTGCACGGCAACCATGGCGAGATCTTGCCGCAAGATCACCTCGATCCCGTAGGGCGCCGCGCGTGCGCCGATCCAGGCAAGATCCTTGTCGCGCGTCGCCGCGTTGACGATCAGCCGATAGGAGGATTCCGTCAATCGATAGACGATCAGGTCATCAAGCACCCCGCCGTCGTCGCGCAGCATGCAGGAATACAATCCCTGTCCCGGCCCCCGCAGCCTGCCGACGTCGTTCGCCAACAGGAACCGCAGAAATTCGCGTGCGCGCGCGCCGTGCACATCGACCTGACCCATATGCGAAACGTCGAACAGGCCGGCGTCGTCGCGCACGCCGCGGTGCTCGTCGAGCTGCGAGCCGTAGTGCAGCGGCATGTCCCAGCCGCCGAAGTCGACGATTTTTGCCCCCGACCGTTCATGCACGGCGTACAGCGGAGTCTTCAGGCCCATCGGATCCTCGTTGCGCAGGAAATCAGGGACACGGCCGACCCTGCGGCCGACCGCCCCTCTGTCCTTGGGACCTGAGAGATTGGGTGCCCGCTGGCGGCACCGCTCCCCTTCGGTGGATCCCTGCCTGCTGCGGCGGGATCGCTCTCCAGAGATCGCGTGAGACTGCCGTTCGTTTGCCTGAGCGTTTGCGGGCGGTTGCGCCTTCGGCGGTCCTCGGCATCTTGCGCAGGACTCTCTCCGTACAGCTCTTGTCGCGATGCACGAATCATACACGATCCTAGCCGGCCCGTCGCGATGCCGCCGTCACGCCGCTGTCGGCCGCGCTAGAATGACGTCCGGGCAAGCTAGCCCGGCAATGAGTCGCGCACTCCCCATGATTCGCCGCAGAGTTTCCCGGGCCGTGACAGTCGGCTCCGTGACGATCGGAGCCAAGGCACCGATCGTCGTGCAATCGATGACCAATACCGATACGGCCGATGTCGATGCAACCGTTGCCCAAGTGGCTGCGCTCGCGCGCGCCGGCTCCGAACTGGTTCGCGTCACGGTCAACGACGACGGCGCGGCCGCCGCCGTGCCGCGGATTCGCGAACGCCTGGACGCGATGGGCTTGCGCGTGCCGTTGGTCGGCGATTTTCATTTCAACGGCCACAAGCTGTTGAAGGCGCACCCGGCCGCTGCGCAAGCGCTGGGGAAACTGCGCATCAACCCCGGCAACGTCGGCCGCGGCAGCAAGCGCGACCCGCAATTCGCCGAGATGATCGAGGTCGCCTGCCGGTATCAAAAACCCGTCCGCATCGGCGTCAATTGGGGCAGCCTCGATCAAGACCTGCTGACGCGCATGATGGATGAGAACTCGAAGAAGGCGCAGCCCGCGGCTGCGATCGACGTCATGCGCGAAGCGATCGTCGTCTCGGCCTTGGATAGCGCCAAGAAGGCCGAGGCCCTCGGCCTGGCTGCGGACATGATCGTCATCAGCGCCAAGGTCAGCGGCGTACAGGACCTGATCAGCGTCTATCGGAACCTCGCCGCGCGCTGCGACTACGCCTTGCACTTGGGCCTGACCGAAGCCGGGATGGGCAGCAAGGGGATCGTCTCCTCCACCGCTGCGATCGGCGTACTGCTGCAGGAAGGCATCGGCGACACGATCCGCGTATCGCTGACGCCCGAACCCGGCGGCGATCGAACGCAAGAAGTGATCGTCGCGCAAGAAATACTCCAGACGATGGGTCTGCGTGCGTTCACGCCGATGGTCATCGCCTGTCCGGGTTGCGGCCGCACTACGAGCACCTACTTCCAGGAACTCGCACAGAAGATTCAAGGCCACATCCGTCACCGAATGCCCTCGTGGCGCAAGGAGCGCAGCGGTGTCGAGGAAATGACCGTGGCCGTGATGGGCTGCGTCGTCAATGGACCGGGCGAAAGCAAACACGCGAACATCGGCATCAGCCTGCCCGGCACCGGCGAGCATCCGGTAGCCCCGGTCTATGAGGACGGCGCGAAAACCGTGACCCTAAAGGGGGAGCGCATCGCCGAGGAGTTTCAGGAATTGGTGGAGCGCTACATCGAGCGTACTTACGCACGGAGGACATCATGAAAGCGCTGGCGGCGAAGCAATGCGTTCCTTGTGAAGGCGGTGTGCCGCCGTTGACTGCGGCGAAAGCGCAGGCCTTGCGCGCCAAGTTGCATGCCGACTGGAGCATCTCCGAAGACGGCAAGAGCTTGCAGCGCGCACTCAAGTTCAGGGATTTCTACCGCACGTTGAGCTTCGTCAACGCCGTCGCGCATATCGCCAATGTCGAGGACCACCATCCGGATTTGGCCGTCGGCTACGACTACTGCCGCATCTGCTATTCGACGCATGCGATCGGTGGCCTGTCCGAGAACGACTTCATTTGCGCGGCGAAGATCGATTTGCTGTGATCCGCAGGCGCCGCACCGCCCAGCGCTAGACCGCCGCGCCTTGAGAGGACAGAAAGGGCGGCAAGTCTCCCGCGAGCCCGAGCGCCCGCAGGGCGAATTGCCGCCTCAGTGACGGCGTCTTGGCGACCAGTCCCAAGCCCGCGGCGCGCAGGCTCGCGAGCGCGGGATGCGCGTTCGAGAACAGTCGGACCAGGCCGTCGAACGCGGCGGCGGCCAGCAAATTTTCGCTTTTGCGCCAGCGCTCGTAGCGACGCAGCAGCCGCATATCGCCGAAGCTCCGCGCATCCCCGGCGGCGGCCAATACGTCGACCAAAGCCGCGGCGTCCAGCAACCCCAGATTCAGGCCCTGACCGGCCAAGGGATGCACGACGTGCGCAGCATCGCCGAGCAGGGCGGCGCGCGGCCGAACGTACTGCCTCGCGTACTGTAGCCGCAGCGGAAAGCTCGCGATGGCGCTCGCGAGTTCAGAGCGGCCGAGAAATTCGCCGGCGGCCGCGTCAAGCGCGCCCGCGAAGGCGGTGGCATCGAGTGCCCGTAGATGCGCCGCTTGGTCGCGCTGGACGCTCCAAACGATCGACGAGCGGCCGTCGGGCAGCGGCAGGAACGCGAGCGGCCCGGTCGCGAGGAATCGCTGCCACGCGGTACCGTCATGCGGTTTCGTTGTGCGCACGTGCGCGACCAGCGCGTCCTGCTGGTAGGCATGGCCGGCGGTGCCGATGCCGAGCAAGTCGCGGGTTCTCGATTCGGTGCCATCGGCGGCAAGCAGCAGCTGGCTGACGAGTTCACGGCCGTCCGTCAAGCGG
The DNA here is from genome assembly GCA_043746615.1 of Gammaproteobacteria bacterium. GTDB lineage: Bacteria > Pseudomonadota > Gammaproteobacteria > Steroidobacterales > Steroidobacteraceae > Bog-1198. Next base: position 4,948 of record JAYTQR010000141.1, read on the forward strand.
ATCCGCACGTCGGCATCGCCGACGGCAACCGCCTCGATGCCGGCCTCGATGATGATCGCGCCCGCCGCCCGAGCCGCCTCGAGGCATTGCCACTGCAGCTCGAGGCCGTCGACGATCGAGCCCAAATTCGCCTCGCCGATTTCGGCGCAATCGAACCGCAGCGAGCCCGCGGCATCCGGCGAGCCGCCCGCGTCCCAGACGCGCATGCGCTCATAATCGAACACACGGCCGCGGCGCAGGCGCTGCCAGACGCCGCAGGCCGCGAGCAGGCGCTGCGAGGCGCGGGACAACGCGAACACCCGCAGATCCCAATCGAGATCGACCGGCGCTTGCGGCAGTCGCTGCGCGACGAGCGCCACCCGGCCGGAGGAACAGCGCTTGCGGGCGATGAGCAAGGACGCCGCCACGCTGCCGACCGCACCGGCCCCGACGATGACGACGTCGAATTCCCGGCTCATTGCAGCGCGACCCCGCGCGCGAGCTTCGGCACGCGCCCTGACGCGCCCGTACTCAAAGAGGACAATGCCGACTTCGCCGGCGGCAACAAATCGAATGCCAACAGGCCCAATAGGCGCAACCGCCGCACGGCCCAAAGCGGATTCGAAAAGACGCGCACGAGCCTGTCGGTGAAGTCGATGACCGCGCGCCGATCCGCGAATCGCCACGCATCGTATTCGCACAGCATGTCGGGATCGGCGGGGTCCCGGCCGCCTTGCGC
>JAYTQR010000142.1:0-2681 GCA_043746615.1 Gammaproteobacteria bacterium
GGCGGTTGCCGTCCAAATGAATCGAGAACGTCAGGTACGGCGACGGCCGGTACTCATCGATATGCTTGGCGAGCAACAGCGCATTGGTGCACAAATAGACGAATTTCTTGCGCGCGACGATGCCGGCGACGATCTGCGGCATTTCCTTGTGGATCAGCGGTTCGCCGCCGGGAATCGACACGATCGGCGCGTTGCATTCGTCGACGGCGTGAAGAGCGGCGGCGGCGCTGACCCGCTTTTGCAGGATCTCCTTCGGGTAGTCGATTTTGCCGCAACCGCTGCAGGCGAGATTGCACTGGAACAAGGGTTCCAGCATCAGCACGAGCGGATAGCGCTTGTCGCCGCGTAATTTGCGTCCCGCGATATAGCGCGCGACCCGGTACTGTTGAAGAAAAGGAATGGCCATGTGCTATTCTAACAGGCTGAAATAATGAATGTTCATGACGCGATGATAGCCGCTCACCAAACCCGTGCGCCAGCACCGCCGCACGGCGCGGTGGTCCAATCGGCCACTCGGCGGTCGTGCGCTCGAGCCGTTTGGAGCCGCTGAATGTCGCCGGACGCCCACCAATGGCTCGTGCGCACCGGCACCGCACTCACTGCTCTGTCGATGCTGTACATGGTTGCCGCGTGGCTCGCCGTGCGCTTGCGCCGCGGGCTCGGCAGCCAGGCGTCCGCGGCTGCGCCACCGGTGACCATCTTGAAGCCGTTATGCGGCGCGGACCCCGGGACATACGCAGCGCTGCGCTCGTTCTGCGATCAGTCCTATCCGCGCTTTCAAATCGTCTTCGGCGTCAGCGAGGGCGGCGATCCGGCGGTGCCGATCGTGCGCCGCCTGCAGTGCGAATTTCCGCAGCACGATTTGCAGATCGCGATCGACCGCTGCCAACACGGCAGCAATCGTAAGGTCAGCAATCTGATCAACATGATGCCGTTTGCGCGCCACGATCACCTCGTGATCGCCGACAGCGATATACGCGTAGGAAGCGGCTATCTGCACGCCGTCGTCGCACCGCTCGCGGATCCCGCCGTCGGCATCGTCACCTGCGCATATCGAGGCTGCCCGCAATCCGGAGTGTGGTCGCTGCTCGGATCTTGGTTCATCAACGATTGGTTCATGCCGTCGGTGCGCGTGGCGGCCTTGTTGGGCTCGCGCGCCTTCGCGTTCGGTGCGACGATCGCGATCCGGCGCGACGTGCTGGCCAAAATCGGCGGTTTCCCCGCGATCGCCAATCATCTGGCGGATGATTACCGGCTCGGCGAACTGACGCGACGGCTCGGCCTCGTCACGGTCTTGTCCGAGACCGAGGTCGAGACGCTGGTCAGCGAACGCACGTTCGGCGATCTCGTACGGCACGAGTTGCGGTGGCTGCGCACGATCAGGGCGGTGCGTCCGATCGGCTACGCATTTTCGTTCGTCACGTTCGGCGTGCCGGCCGGCGCCGCGGGATGTTTGTTGGCGGCGGGCGCACGCCCGGCGCTCGTCATGCTGGCGATAACCGCGGCAGCCCGGCTCATGCTACATTGGACCGTGCGCAGGCCACCGTCGCCGCCCTGGCACTGGCTGGTGCTGCCGCTGCGCGACACGCTGAGCCTTGCGCTGTGGTGCTGGGGCTTCGTCACGGACCGCGTGCATTGGCGGCATGACCGGTTTCGCGTGACCCCGGATGGCTCCGTGCAACGCTTCGAGGACCCGACCCCATGAGAACATTGTTCCTGCACCCGCCGTCATTCGACGGCTTCGACGGCGGCGCCGGCGCGCGCTATCAAATGAAACGCGAGGTGCGCTCCTTCTGGTACCCAACCTGGCTCGCGCAGCCGGCTGCCCTGGTGGAGGGCTCGAAGCTCATCGATGCGCCGCCGCACGGGCTGACATTCGATGACGTCGCGCCGGAGGTCAAGAACCGCGACCTCGTGGTGATGCACACCTCGACCCCGTCGTTCAAATCGGACGTGAAGACGGCCGAAATGATCAAGGCGATCAATCCGAGCGTCAAAATCGGCTTCATCGGCGCCAAAGTCGCCGTAGAACCCGAAAAGAGTCTGATCGCCGGACGCGCCGTCGATTTCGTCGCGCGCAACGAATTCGATTTCACCATCAAGGAAGTCGCCGACGGCATGCCTTGGAGCGGCATCAAGGGGCTTTCCTACCGCAACGCCGAGGGCGTCATCGTTCACAACGAGGACCGCCAAGTTCTCGAGGACATGGATGCGCTGCCCTGGGTGACGCCGGTCTACAAGCGCGATCTGACGATCGAGAAATATTTCGGCGGGTATTTGCAGCATCCCTACATCTCGTTCTATACGGGACGCGGCTGCAAATCGCGTTGCACCTTCTGTTTGTGGCCGCAGACCGTCGGCGGGCATCGTTATCGCGTGCGCTCCGTCGACAACGTCGTCGCGGAAATGAAATGGGCGAAAGAGGCTTTCCCGCAGGTGAAGGAGTTCTTTTTCGACGATGACACGTTGACCGACAATCTTCCGCGCGTCGAGGCATTGGCGCGCGAACTGGGCAAGCTCGGAGTCACCTGGTCGTGCAACGCCAAGGCCAACGTGCCGCGCAAGACGCTGGCAGTCATGAAGGACAATGGCCTGCGCCTGCTGCTCGTCGGCTATGAGTCCGGCAATCAGCAGATCTTGATCAACATCAAGAAAGGCATGCGTGTGGATTTTGCCCGCCG
>JAYTQR010000143.1:0-5295 GCA_043746615.1 Gammaproteobacteria bacterium
CGATGCCGAGCGGTATGCCGATCGCGGCCGACAAGAACGTCGCGACCATGACGAGCGACAGGGTCTCCAAGGTCGCGACCCAATAGCCCTGATTCAATATGAACAGCAACGCGAGCGCGACGAACGCGGTGAGTCCCCACGAACGGCGCAACACCCAGGCCAGCAAACCGACGGCAACGATGAACGCCGGCGCCGGAACCGCGCGCAGCGCCGCGGTCAGGCCGTCGACGGTGCGGCGGATGACGATCGAAACGACGTCGAAGAACAGCGTACCGTGCGCCTTGATCGTCTCGATCGCCACGGCCATCATGTCGCCGACCGGAATCTTGTGCGCGACGACCCACTCCTCGAAGCCGCGCGGCCCGGGCCGCCCACCCGGATGGGCCACGACGTTCGCCGCCGGGGCGCCGCCGAAGGTCGACACGCCCTTCAACCACGCCTGCACGTCCGCCGGATGCCCCTGCAACCATTGCTCCGCCGCGGGCCGCGGCTGTTCGTGGCGATCCAGGATCGCGTCCATCATTGCGTTTTCACCGCGTAGCGTGAACTGCACATTCTGCAGAAGGCGGCCCACGTTCGGACATTGTGCGGAGTAGCCCGCGCGCGTGACCGTGTAAATGGTCGCGCCGCCGTAATTTGGACCGAACACGGCATCGCCGCCGGCGAGATAACGCAGGTCGAAACGCATGTTCATCGGATGCGGCTCCCAGGCCAGGAAGACGATGGGCCGCTTGGCGCGGACCGAGCGCGCCACTTGCGCCAGCATCCCCTGCTCGCTCGACTCGATCAGCTGAAATTTGCCGAGTCCGAATAAGTTTTGCTTGATCATTTTCAGGATCAAGCGGTTGCCGTCATTGCCCGGCTCGATGCCGTAGATCGCGTTCTTCAGAACCGGCGCGAACCGCTCGATGTCGGCGAAATTATGCAACCCCGCCGCATAGGTATAGCTCGGCACGGCCAGGGTATATTTGGCACCGGTGAGATTCGCGCGAACGACGACGACCGAGCCGTCCGCGATGTACTGATGGCGATCGGCTGCCTCGGCCGGCATCCAATTGCCGAGAAATACGTCTATGTCCTTGTTGCGCAGCGATGCGAAAGTCACCGGAACCGACAGCACCGTGACGCTCGGCGTATAGCCGAGCCGGCGCAACAATTCGCTCGCGATCGCGGTGGTCGAGGTCACATCGGTCCAGCCGACGTCGGCGAAGCGCACCGTGCGGCAGCTCGGCGGATCGACGTTCGCGCGCACCGGCGCGCTCCACGCGCCGAACGCGATCCACGCCGCACACGCCGCCAACACCCGTCCAAGGCCCGAGCCGTGAGGCTTGACCGGACGACGGCCGGAGCGGCATGATTGGCCGCTGCACGATGTCTTTGAACAGCTCTTTAATAGACCTATGCTAATACTCACGTATTATTCCATAATTAATTGATAATATTAATATAAATACTCATCTAACAATCGTAGACCCAAATCGGCTCAGGCGTCCACTCAGCACTACTGCCGCATGCTGGAGGTTGTCCAATTGAACAATCACTCAATGATCCCTCGTGCTTCTGTGGGTGGGTCCGGCGAAGAACTCCGACGCCGGCAGTTGATTGAAGTCACGCTCGATAGCCTAGCGGAACTCGGCTACGTGGGCACCACGCTCGCACAAATCGCCGGCAGGGCCGGCGTGTCGCCCGGATTGGTCGCCCATTACTTCGGCGACAAGGACGGTTTGTTGAATGCGGCGTTCCGCACGCTGGCGCGCCGTGTCGGCGATCAAGTGCGCATGCGCCTGCGCCAGGCGCAATCGCCGCGGCAGCGCATTCAAGCCGTCATCGACGCGAACCTCGCGCCCGACGAATTTGATCAGCGCACCGGCACGGCGTGGCTCGCATTCTGGGGGCAGGTGCTACAGGTCCCGGGCCTGAAGCGCGTGCAGTCAGTCTATCAGCGGCGCACGCTGTCGAATCTACGCGCATCGCTGCGCACGCTGCTGCCTGCCGAGCAAGCGCAGAGCCTCGCGGCGATGATCGCGGCAATGATCGACGGCGTGTGGCTGCGTGCCGCGCTCTCGGGCTGGCGCGAAGCCGACAGCGAAAGCGCGCGCGCGTTGTTGAGCGCTTTCGTCGATGGCCGTTTGCATGCACCGCCGCCCGCGGCGATGCCGCCCGTCGCTCACCGGGCAATGTCCGCCGCGCCGGCGGTACCGCCGCAGGCCGGAGCGCGCTTCGCGTCGCACAATCCGGCGACCGGCGAAGTGCTCGGGTATGTGACGGCGGCGGGGGCCGCCGAGATCGATGCCGCCGTGGCCAAGGCGCGCCGCGCGCAGGCGCTCTGGGGTGCTTGGAGCGGCGCCGAGCGGGCCAGGGTGCTGCGCCGTGCGGCGGCGCTGCTGCGCGCGCGTAACGACGAACTCGCCACGCTCGAAACCCGCGACACGGGCAAGCCGATTCAAGAAACGCGCGTCGTCGACGTCGTCTCCGGCGCCGACTGCCTGGAGTATTTCGCAGCCGCGGCGCACAGCGTCAGCGGCGAGCACATCGACTTGGGCCCGCAGGCGTTCGGTTACACGCGGCGCGAACCGCTCGGCGTCGTCGCCGGAATCGGCGCTTGGAATTATCCGCTGCAGATCGCCTGCTGGAAGGCGGCGCCGGCACTGGCATTCGGCAATGCAATGATCTTCAAGCCGGCCGAACTGACGCCGTTCAGCGCGGTGAAATTGCAGGAGATCCTGCTCGAGGCCGGAGTGCCGGACGGAATCTTCCAAGTGGTGCAGGGCTTCGCCGACACCGGCCGACTGCTGACTCGCCACAAGGGAATTCGCAAAGTTTCCGTGACCGGCGAAGTCGGCACCGGCAAGGCGGTCATGGCCGACGCGGCGGGCACCTTGAAAAGCGTGACGCTCGAGCTGGGCGGCAAGTCGCCGTTGATCGTCTTCGAGGACGCGAAGCTCGACAACGCGGTGAGCGGTGCGCTGCTCGCGAATTTCTACTCGTCCGGACAGGTGTGTTCGAACGGCACGCGGGTATTTGTGCAACGTTCGATCAAAGCGGCGTTTCTCGAACGGCTGGTCGCGCGCGTCGCGGCGATGCGGATCGGCGATCCGCTGCACCCGGACACGCAAGTCGGCGCGCTGATCTGCGAGCAGCACATGCAAAAAGTGCTGGCATACATCGACCGGGGCCGCGCGGAGGGCGCGCGCGTGTTGACCGGCGGGGTGCGCGTGACGGCCGGCAAACTCGCGGACGGCTATTTCGTCGCGCCGACCGTGTTCGATGCGTGCCGCGACGACATGGCGATTGTCCGCGACGAGATCTTCGGGCCCGTGATGTCGGTGTTGGAATTCGACGGCGAGGAGGAGGTCATCGAGCGGGCCAACGCGACCGAATTCGGCCTCGCCGCCGGCGTCTTCACCAACGATTTGACGCGCGGCCACCGCGTCATCGCGCGCCTGCAGGCCGGTACCTGTTGGATCAATCATTACAACATCACGCCGATCGAGCTGCCGTTCGGCGGCGTCAAGCAGTCCGGCTTGGGACGCGAGAACGGGCGCGCCGCGCTCGAGCACTACACGCAATTGAAGAGCGTCTATGTCGCCATGGGCGATGTCGATGCGCCTTATTGACGGAGTTTGGGGACCATGGCGGACGAGACTTTCGATTACGTGATCGTCGGCGCGGGCTCCGCCGGCTGCGTGCTCGCCGACCGGCTGAGCGCGGGCGGCGGCGCGAGCGTGCTGGTGCTGGAATACGGCGGCTCGGACCGGTCGATGTTCATCCAAATGCCGTCGGCGTTGTCGATTCCGATGAACATGCCGAAATACAACTGGTTCTACCACACCGAACCGGAACCGTGCCTCGGCGGGCGCAGGCTGCACACGCCCCGCGGCAAGGTCTTGGGAGGCTCCTCGTCGATCAACGGCTTGGTTTACGTCCGCGGTAATCCGCAGGATTTTGCACGCTGGCGGGACGAAGGCGCCGAGCGCTGGGGCTACCGCGACGTGCTGCCGTATTTCAGGCGCGCCGAGCAGCGCGCCGATGGCGGCGATCGGTATCGCGGCGCCGACGGCAAGCTGGCGACCTGTTACGGCAGCTTGCGCAATCCCCTGCATGGCGCGTGGCTCGCGGCTGCGCAGCAAGCCGGTTACCCCCTCACGCCCGACATCAACGGCGCGCAGCAGGAAGGTTTCGGCCGCATGGACATGACGGTCGATCGCGGCAGGCGTTGCAGCACCGCGAACGCGTATCTGCGGCCGGCGCTGCGCCGGGTCAACCTGACCGTGCGCACGCAGGCGATGGCGACGCGGATCGTGTTCGAGGGAAAGCGCGCGGCCGCGTTGCAGTACCAGCGCGGCGACGTCACGCAGACGGTGCGCGTCGGCCGCGAATTGATCCTGTCGGCCGGTCCGATCAATTCGCCGCAGTTGTTAAAATTGTCGGGTATCGGTCCTGCCGCCGAGCTGCGTGAGTTCGCAATTCCGATCGTGCACGCCTTGGCGGGAGTGGGCGAAAATTTGCAAGATCATTTGGAGTTCTATTTCCAAGTGGCGTGCAAGGAGCCCGTCAGCCTCTACTCTTCGATTAAGCCGTTCGCCAAAGCGCTGATCGGCGCGCGTTGGCTGCTGTTCAAAAACGGCCTGGGAGCGACCAATCACTTCGAGACCTGCGGCTTCATTCGCAGCAGGGCGGGCATCGCCTATCCCGATATCCAGTTGCATTTTTTGCCGATGGCGGTCGCCTACGACGGCTCGACGCTCGCGCAGGAACATGGCTTTCAAGCACACGTGGGACCGATGCGCTCGAAGAGCCGCGGCTGGGTTCGCCTCGCCTCGCCCGACCCGTTGGCGAAGCCGCGGATCCTGTTCAATTACTTGAGCCATCCAGACGATTGGACCGAGATGCGCGCCTGCGTGCGGCTGACCCGCGAGATCTTCGCGCAACCGGCATTCGATCGCTACCGCGGCCGCGAGATCCAACCGGGGCCGGCGGTGCAATCCGACCAGCAGATCGATGCGTTCGTCCGTGCCAAGGTCGAGAGTGCCTATCACCCGTCCGGTTCGTGCAAGATCGGCGCGGCCGGCGACCCGATGGCGGTCGTCGACAGCGAACTGCGCGTGCACGGCGTCGAACGGCTGCGCATCGTCGATTCCTCGGTCATGCCCTCCATCACGACCGGCAATCTGAATGCGCCGACGATCATGCTGGCTGAAAAGGGCGCGGACCATATTCTGGGCCGCGACCTCCTGCCGCCGGACGATGCGCCGGTGTACCTTGCGCCGAACTGGCAGACGGCGCAGCGCTGAC
>JAYTQR010000144.1:0-3057 GCA_043746615.1 Gammaproteobacteria bacterium
GTTGGCGGCGCTCTGGAACGGATTCATCGGACCCTCTCCGGCACGCTGATTTACCGGCGGCCGGCCGTGCAGCGTGGCCGCCACTGCGCGGATCGTGCAGTGCGGTGCCCTGGAAGAATTGGATACCAGCCCCAATAATCGCATGATGACGAAAACGCGTCCAGCCTCCCCGTGCGTGGACATTTGCGCTTTGGACGCACATGGCTACTGCAGGGGCTGTTATCGTACCCTCCGCGAGATCGCCGCTTGGCCGCGACTGAACGAGGAGCAGCAATGGCAATTGCTGCGCCTTTTACGCCAGCGAGCGGCCGATCGGCCCTTGGAGAGTTGACCGAAGCATCGATTGACCTAGCGGAGATCTGTCATGAATGCGATCGAACGGATCAAGAACCAGCTCGCGGCGGCGCCGGTGGTTCTGTACATGAAGGGCACGCCCGACTTTCCGCAATGCGGATTTTCCGCACAGACGGTCGGCGCGCTGCGGGCGTGCAAGGCGCGCTTTGCGCACGTCAATATTTTTGAAGATCCGGAAGTGCGCGAGGCGCTCAAAACGTATGCCAATTGGCCGACCTTTCCGCAGCTCTACGTCAGCGGCGAACTGGTCGGCGGCTGCGACATCACGCTGGAAATGTACCAGAGCGGCGAACTGCGGCAACTGCTCGCCGAAGCTGGCGCGGTCGCCGCCTGAGGCCCGCGCGGCGGCGCTGCGGGCGAACCGCGAGGCTGCGCGGCGCGGGTTGCCGAAGCGGCCCCTAGTCCTCGCGCGGCGTCGCGCTGCTGGACGGGTCCTCGCCGGCAATTTGCAGCGGCCCCATCGCCGCGAGACGCCGGCGGCTGGCGTCGTAAACGCCCTGGAATTGATTGCAGACGGTGCAAAACAGATCCGCAGTGCGCTCGGCATCGTACGCGGCGGAATGCGCCGACGCTGTGTCCCACTCGCAGCCCGCTGCCAGCGTCGCGCGCATCAGCACTGTTTGACCGAAGGCGACGCCGCCGAGCGTCGCGGTATCGAAACTCGAGAACGGGTGAAAGGGATTGCGCTTTATTTGCGTGCGCTGCACCGCTGCGTTGAGGAAATTCAGGTCAAAGAACGCATTGTGTCCGACCAGCACGGCGCGCGTGCAATCCGCCGCGCGCACGGCATTGCGCACGTCGCGGAATATCCGCTGCAGCGCCTCGAGTTCCTCGATTGCCGGCCGCAGCGGGTGATGCGGGTCGATGCCGTTGACCGCCAACGAGGCCGGCTCCAAATTCGCGCCCGCGAACGGCACGACGTGATAGCGGAACGTCTGACCGCGGGCGAGGGTCCCGTCGCTGCGCATGTCGATCAGGACCGCGGCGATTTCCAGCAGCGCATCGGTTTGCGGATTGAACCCGCCGGTCTCGACGTCGATTACCACCGGCAAGAAGCCGCGGAACCGCGTCGCCAACGTGATCGGCGGCAGCTGCGTCATGCGTCGCTCGCCACGGCCAGACGCCAGCGTACCGCCTCGCCCGCTCGGTACGGGATCAAGGTACCGTCGCCGAACGGATAAGAGGTCGGCACCACCCAAGGCTCCGCGATCAGCGTGATCGTCTGCTGATGTCTCGGCAAGCCGTAAAAGTCGGCGCCGAAGCGGCTCGCGAATCCCTCGAGCCGATCGAGGCGGCCGTGCGTCTCGAACGCCTCGGCATACAGCTCGATGCCGGCATGCGCGGTGAACATGCCGGCACAACCGCACGCCGTTTCCTTCGCGCCGCGCTCGTGCGGCGCGCTGTCGGTGCCGAGGAAAAACCGCGGATCGCCGCTGGTGGCGGCTGCAAGCAGCTCCTGCCGGTCCTCTTCGCGCTTCAAGACCGGTAGGCAATAATGGTGCGGGCGGATGCCGCCGGCGAAAATCGCGTTGCGATTGTGCAGTAGGTGCTGCGGCGTGATCGTTGCGGCGACCCCCGGCCGGGCTTGCGCGACGAACGCCGCCGCGCGCCGCGTCGTGATGTGTTCGAAGACGATTTTCAAGCGTGCATACCGGTCGGCGAGCGGCGCCAGCACCTCGTCGATGAAGCGCGTCTCACGATCGAAAACATCGACGTCGGGGCCCGCCGTCTCGCCGTGCACGAGCAGCGGCATGCCGAGTGCCTCCATGCGCGCGAGCACCGGGCGGACCCGGTCAATGCTCGTGACGCCGGCATCCGCATGGGTCGTCGCGCCCGCGGGATAAAGCTTGACGCCGTGCACGAAACCGGCCGCCATCGCGCGATCGATCTCCTCCGGCACGGTCGTGTCGGTCAGATACAAGGTCATCAGCGGCTCGAAGCGGCTGTGTGCCGGCAGCGCGGCGCGGATCCGGCCGCGGTAGGCGTCCGCCGCGGCGGTCGTCGTGACCGGCGTCATGAGGTTCGGCATGATGATCGCGCGACCGAAGCGCTCGGCGGAGAAGCGCGCGACCGCGGTCAACGCAGGGCCGTCGCGCAAATGCACGTGCCAATCATCGGGCCGCTGGATCGTCAGCGTCTTCACGTGCGCGCCTGTGCCGCGCGCGGCCAGCCTTTGCCGAGCAGATCGAGCGTGTAGCGGACGCCGAATCCGGTGACCTCGGTGCCGATGTGTGCGAGACCACCGCTGCGCGTGCCGGCGGCCAGATCGAGATGCAGCCAGGGGATCTCTGCGGGGACGAACCGGTTCAAGAAACGCGCCGCCAAAATGTGATCGCCCTTGCCGTCCACCGCACACTGCCGCACGTCGGCGACGCCGCTGTCCAGATCCGCATCGAAATCCGCGTCCATCGGAAAGCACCAAACGCGCTCACCGCTGCTCGCACCCGCATCTTCAATGAGCGCGCGTTGCGACGGGCGGTTGGTGAAAGCGCCGCTGTAGCGCTCCGTTAACGCATACACGCAGGCGCCGGTCAGGGTCGCGTAGTCGATGATCGCCTGCGGCTTCTCGGCTGCCGCCAGTGCGAGCGCATCGGCGAGCACCATGCGTCCTTCGGCGTCCGTGTGGATGACCTGTATCGTCGTGCCGTTGAATGCGCGAACCACATCCTGCGGTTTGTAGGCGGCCGGTCCGCTCCGGTTTTC
>JAYTQR010000145.1:0-1732 GCA_043746615.1 Gammaproteobacteria bacterium
GCGCGGGCCGGCGAATCGGTGACGCTGACGCTGACCGACGAGATCGACGTCAGCCGCGGCGATGTGCTCGCGGCCGCCGCCCAGGCGCCGGCCGTCGCGAATCAATTCGAGGCGACGATCATCTGGATGCACGAGGAGCCGCTGCTGCAGGGTCGCGCGTACCTGTTGAAGCTGGCGGCGATGACCGTGACGGCGACCGTGAGTCCGGTCAAGTTCAAGATCGACGTCGATTCGCTCACGCAGCAGCCGGCCCGCAAGCTGGAACTGAACGACATCGGCGTCTGCGGGCTGGAACTCTCCACTGCGATCGCCTTCGAACCGTACCGCGACAGCCGCACGCTCGGCGGCTTCGTATTGATCGACCGCATCACCAACAACACGGTCGGCGCCGGCCTGCTGCATCATGCGCTGCGCCGGTCCGACAACGTCCATTGGCAAGCAGTGGATGTAGACAAGCACGCACGCGCCGCGCACGCACATCAAAAGCCTTGCATACTCTGGTTCACCGGCTTGTCGGGCGCCGGCAAGTCGACGATCGCGAATTTGGTCGAGAAGAAACTCCACGCCGACGGCCGGCACACCTACCTGCTGGACGGCGACAACGTTCGCCACGGCTTGAACAAGGATCTCGGCTTCACCGACGCCGACCGCGTGGAAAACATCCGCCGCGTCGCCGAAGTGGCGCGCCTGATGGTCGACGCGGGGTTGATCGTGCTGGTCTCGTTCATTTCGCCGTTCACGGCCGAGCGGCGCATGGCCCGTAGTCTCGTCGCGGCCGGTGAGTTCTTCGAGGTGTTCGTCGACACGCCGCTCGCCGACGCCGAAGCGCGCGACGCGAAGGGTCTTTACAAAAAGGCGCGGCGCGGCGAACTGAAGAACTTCACCGGCATCGATTCGCCGTACGAGGCGCCGAATGACCCCGAGATCCGGCTCGATACGACCAAACTGAGCGCAACCGCAGCGGCCGAATACGTCATTGCGCACTTGCGTGGCGCCGGCGTCATTGCCGCGGAGACGGCGCCGGAAAGCTGACGATGGCGGCGCAATTATTGTGGGGTGTGCTGTTCAGTTCGATCGGACTCGCGTATTTCATCTACGGCAAGAAGCAAGGCGCCGCGGTGCCGTTGATCGCAGGGATCGTCCTGCTGGTCTATCCGTATATCGTGTCGAACGTCTACTTGCTGGTCGGAATCGGCGTCGCCGTCGCGGTGCTGCCGTATTTTTTCAGGAACTGAGTTTGGCCAGTCTCGCGGCGGCCCGACGCCGCTGTTCGTCGCGGACATCCGCTCCGGTCAAGCCCGTGTCGGCCGCGATGATCTCGACGAGCCGATGCTGCAAGTCGCGCGGCAATATGACCTCGTGCAGCCGCTCCCAAATGCGGATGCGCTCCTCCGGGGTCTTCAGGCGCGACGATTGTTCGGCAAGACCGAGCTTGCGCCGCTCGGCGTGCTCGGCCTGCTGGTGTACGAGGCGGGCGCGGAAGTCCATGGTCGGATCATCGATGGACACGGCGGCAAATCGATTGGCCAGCAGAGGGGGTTTGTCTTGCATCGCGCAGTGCTCCGAGGTAGATAGCGACAAGGTATCATTGTCCGGGCCGCCGCGAGCCTATTTCTGCGCGGCCGGCACACGCAACTTGATTACAAAGGAGATTGTCGATGAGTGTTTCCCTGTTCGATATGTCGATTCCGGTGTTGGTCCACGGCTTGACGAATTTATCCGCGCTGCTCGA
>JAYTQR010000146.1:0-3150 GCA_043746615.1 Gammaproteobacteria bacterium
GTGCACAGCCGCCGCTGTTTGCGTCTAACTCATTGGAAATAGACAGCTACTTGCCGTAGCGCGACCGAGTCGGCGGCGCCGTCTGCTAAGATGCGCCGACGACGAGGACCGCAAATTAAGCGCGCGGTTTTACCATGGCATTGACCCCTTATCAGCAATTGGAACAGGAATTTCGACGCCTGCATGCGTTTCGCGGTGCGCTGTCCCTGTTGCGCTGGGACGCTGCGGTCATGATGCCGCGTGGCAGCGCCGACGTGCGCGGCGAGCAATTGGCGGCGCTCGAGACCGAGCACCATGCGCTATTGACGACGCCGAAGGTGGCGCGCTTGATCGAGCGGGCGGAAGCTGCCGCCTCGCAGATGGACGAATGGCCGTTGGCGAATCTGCGCGAGATGCGCCGCCAGAGGGATCATGCGATCGCGACGCCACCGTCGTTGATCGCGCGGCTCGCGAAAGCCACCGCGCGCGCCGAGGTGTTCTGGGTCGAGGCGCGCAAGGCCAACGATTTCAAGGTATTCGCGCCGCACCTCGAAGAGGTCGTGCACCTGGTGCGCGATAAGGCGGCGCTCCTCGGCCAGGCGCGCGGACTCGCGCCCTACGACGCCCTGGTCGACGTGTTCACGCCGGGCATCTCGACCGCGGACATCGACACGATCTTCACCGCGCTGTCGCGCAAGCTCCCGGGCTTGATCCACGCCGCGATCGAATTGCAAGCGCAGAAGCCGCTATTGCCATGGACCGGCAAGTTCACGATCGCGAGGCAGCGGCAGCTGGCCGGCGATGTATTGAAGAGCCTCGGCTTTCCGTTCGACCGTGGCCGGCTGGACGAGAGCGAGCATCCGTTTACCGAGGGAGTACCCGGCGATATCCGCATCACGACGCGCTTCGATCCGAGCGACCCTTTTTCAGGTTTGCTCGGCGCCGTCCACGAGACCGGGCATGCGATGTACGACTTAGGTTTGCCGCAGCAATGGCGTGATCAGCCGGTCGGCCGCGACCGTGGCCTCGCGCTCGAGGAAAGCCAGTCGCTGCTGTTCGAAATGAACCTGTGCCGCAGCCGTTCGTTCGTCAAGTACCTGCGGCCCTTGCTCGAGAAGTACCTGCAAGTCTCCGGGCCCGAATGGCAGGAGGACAACCTTTACCGGCAATTGATTCACGTGCGCCGCAGCCTGATCCGGATGGACGCGGATGAACTGACGTATCCTGCGCACATCATGGTGCGCTACGAACTGGAAAAGAAACTGCTGGACGGCGAGCTCCCGGTAGGGGATTTACCCGAGGCGTGGAACGAGAGTCTCGATCAACGTTTGGGCACACGGGCGGGCAACGACGTCGAGGGATGCCTGCAGGACATTCATTGGGCCGTCGGTCATTTCGGCTATTTCCCGTCGTATGCGCTCGGTGCCGTGATCGCGGGTCAGTTGAACGAGGCGCTGCGCGCGGCCCGGCCGGCTCTCGATCAGGAGATCGCCGCGGGTTCCTTCGGCGGCGTCATGGAATGGTTGCGCGACAACGTCCACGGCGTCGGCGCGCGCTTGCCGGTGAAGGAGCTGATTCAGGAAGCGACGGGCAAACCACTGACCGCGGCGGCGTATCTTCGCTATCTCGCAGCCAAGTATCTCGAAGCGCCGTGACCTCCCACAATTTCAACAAGCTGCAGGCGCAGCTGCGCGGGCTCGCCGGCAAGGCGATCGCCGATTATGCGATGATCGGCGGCGGCGACCGCGTCATGGTGTGCTTGTCCGGCGGCAAGGATTCCTACACGATGCTCGACCTGCTGCTCTCCTTGCGGCGCAGCGCGCCGGTGCACTTCGAACTCGTCGCCGTCAATTTGGACCAGAAACAGCCGGGATTTCCGCCGGACGTGCTGCCGCGCTACGCCGCCGGCCTCGGCGTGCCGTTCCATGTGATCGAACAGAACACCTATGCGGTCGTCAAGCGCGTGATTCCGCAAGGCAAGACCATGTGCGGCCTGTGTTCACGCTTGCGGCGCGGCGCACTGTACCGCTACGCCGCCGAGAACGGCATCACCAAGATCGCACTCGGCCACCACCGCGACGACAGCATCGAGACCTTGTTCTTGAACATGTTCTTCGGTGGCCGCCTGAAGGCGATGCCGCCCAAACTTTTGAGCGCAGACCGGCGCCACATCGTCATCCGCCCGCTCGCCTACGTTCCCGAGAGGCTGATCGCCCGCTACGCGGCCGCGCGCGAATTTCCGATCATTCCGTGCACGCTATGCGGATCCCAGCCGGACCTGCAGCGGCTCGCCATCAAGAACCTGCTCGCCGATTGGGAGCAGCGATTTCCGGGCCGCGTCGAGGCGATTTTCTCGAGCATCCGCAACGTCGCCGCTTCGCAGCTCGCCGACCCGGTGCTGTTCGACTTCGCCGGCCTCGAGCGTCTGCGCCGCGCGGCGGCCGCGGCGGACAGATCGGTCGAGGATGCGCTCGAGGATGCCCTCGCTACGGAGATGGGTTTCTGAAGCGCATCGACGCGGCGCCGCCCCCGGCGCCGCTCGCGCCTGCGGACTGCGCCGCAGGCGGCCGTGCGCCGGGTGCCGCAGCGCATGGCGCCCGCCGGCCAGGATCCCTATACTTTCGCGGTGCCCACCCCCCCGTCCCGCCGCAGCCGACCGCGTACGCGCGCCCACGACGCGCCTGCCTGGGAGCATCTGCAAGATCAGCAGTTGTTGAGTCTGCGCTTTTGCGATCTCGGGCTCTCGCTGCGCGGTGCGGCGTTGCAGTGGGCGATCGAGCGCTTGTACTGGGAACTCAGTCTACGCGGGATCCGCTTCCGGCCGCATTGCTGGCTCGCGCAGGAATGGTTTTCGCCGGACGGCGTTCCGGGCATCGCGATTCCGTTCTATCTCGCGCATCCGCGTTTGATCCGTCTCGAGCGGCGCCACATGCGCGAAGTGGAGGGCGGCAACCGCAATTGGCTGATGCGGATTTTGCGCCACGAAGCCGGTCACGCGCTCGACACCGCGTATCGTCTGCGCCGCCGCCGCCGCTGGCGCGAGGTGTTCGGACCGGCCTCGCTGCCGTACCCCGATACCTACCGCCCGCGTCCCGGCAGCCGCCGTTTCGTCCAGCATCTGGGCGAGTGGTATGCGCAGGCCCATCCGACCGAGGACTTCGCCGAGACGTT
>JAYTQR010000147.1:0-24895 GCA_043746615.1 Gammaproteobacteria bacterium
GTGCTCGTCGCATTGATGATCGTCGCGATCGGCCTGGCGGCGCTGATGACCTCGATCAGCGGCGCGGCGAACGCAAGCGGCTATTTGCGCGACAAAGCGCTGGCGCAGTGGATCGCGATGAACCGTATCGTCGAGGTGCGCTTGCGTCTGGGGAAAATAGGCGAAAACACCGATAAGGGTTCGATCGACTACGCGCACCGCCAATGGCACTACGACACGCGGTATTACGATACCAGCATCCCGACGATGCGCCGCATCGTCGTACGCGTGTGGGCGGGACAGCCCAACGCGAAGGGCAATCCTCTGGTCGAGTCGATCGGCTTTATCGGTACCGCGCTCTCATTGCCGGGCGCCGCCAACGTCGATTGGACACAGGGCAGCGTGCCGTTGCGTACCCAGCCGCCCGGTACGCAACCGACCGGTACGCAGCCGCAAGGTACGCAGCCGCAAGGTACGGCGCCGGGCCTCGGCGCCGGCGCGACGCCACCCCGCTACATCCCGCCGCCCACCTCATGAGTTGCCGCGCGCGCCACGCGTCCGCACGGTCGGCCGGCGGGTTCACGTTGATCGAAATGCTCGTCGCGCTGCTGATTCTCGCCATCATGTCCGGGCTCGCCTACGGCACCTACCGTCAAGCACGCATCTCGGCCGAGCGCACCGAAGAGGCCCTGAAGCGCACGCGGGAGATCGAATTCGGCGTGCGCACGATGGTGCAGGACTTTGCGGAATTGGCGCCGCGGCCGATCCGCGATCCGCTCGGGCAAAGCCGCGAACCGGCGCTGCGCGGCGGCTTGGGCGCCGCGACGCTCGTCGATCTGACTCGCGGCGGCTGGTCCAATACCGCCGGCATGCAGCGCAGCACGCTGCAGCGGGTGTCCTACCAATTGGTCGGCGACGTCCTGAAACGCAGCTACCAACCGGTGCTCGATGCCACCTCGAACGATCAGCCGGTGGTGCAGGAGCTGTTGACCGGCGTCAAGAGCGTGCAGCTGAATTATCTCGACCTGAATCAGAACTGGATCGACCAATGGCCGCCGCCGGGCTTGCAACAGCCCGAGAGTCTCTGGACGCGCCCCCTCGCCGTCGAGATCATCATCGACTTCAAGGATTGGGGCCGCGTACGCCGCCTCGTCGAGGTGGCCGGATGATGACCGGTGACGGCCTGCCGGCGCGGCGGCTCGCGCGGCGATTCCTGCGGCCGCCTCAGCGTGGCGTCGCGTTGATCATTGCACTGGTCATCGTCGCGCTGGCGACGATTCTCGCGTGGAAGGTCAGTTTCGACGGGTACCTCGAGCGGCAACGTACGCTCGGCATCCTGTCGATCGAGCAGGCCATGCAATTCGGCTTGGGCGCCGAGGCATTGGCCGCCGACGTGTTGACGGCGCACTGGCGATCGGGCAATCAGGACACGCTGGCCCAGGCGTGGGCACAGCCGACGCAGCCGTTGCCGATCACGCCGGCGGCAGATCCGGACGGCGAACCGATCGGCAGCCTGCAAGGCAGCCTCGAGGACCAGCAGGGGCTCTTCAATCTGAATAACTTGGGACGCCGGTTGCCCGACGGTACACCGGATCCGCAACCGCTCCAGCAGTTTCAACGGCTGCTGGTGTCGGTGCACCTGGAGCCGAAATGGGCGGCGATCGCGCGCGACTGGATCGACGCGGGCAGCGTCCCCTTAAGCCCCGATGGGGCCAAGGACGAGGTCTATACGACGCAGACCCCGCCGTACTGGACCGGCGAATGGCCGATGACGACGCCGACCGAATTGATGGTTCTGCCCGGTTTCGGCCGCGACCGCTATTTGGCGATCGCCCCGTACATCACGGCCCTCCCGCTCGCGACCGCGAAGATCAACATCTGCACGGCCCCGGCGCTGGTGCTGGAGAGCCTCGCGCCGAATTTGAGCGGCGAATATTCGCTGAATGCCGAAGCGCTCGCCACCGGCCGCAAGACCGGTTGTTTTCCGGATCTACCCACGTTCCGCGCCACCGTCGGGCCGGTCGAGCTGGCGAAAATAGCGACCCTGTTTACCGACAACAGCGCGTATTTTCGCTTGACTACACGGGTAACACTTGGCACCACGCAATTCACCTTGTACAGTCTTTTGCTGCGCGGCAATGGTGGCAAGGTGACACCGCTGCTGCGCACATTTGGGACCTTATAGCCACTATGCCGCTCACTCTATTGCTACGTCTCCTCGCGCCCGGTCAGGACGAAGCCGAATGGCTGCTCGTCGGCGAAGCCGGCGTGGCCGCCGGTTCCGTGCAGAGCGGTCCGTTGAGCCTGGCGGCGGCGGCGGCTGCGCCTGCGGCGCAGGTGGTCGTGCTGGTGCCGGCGACGCAAGTGCTGTTGGCAGAGCCGGAACTACCGCCCGGCAGCGGCGTCAAGATCGCACGCGCCGTGCCGTACGCACTCGAAGAGCAACTGACCGAGGACGTCGATCAACTGGTCTTCGCCATTGGACGGCGCAACGCCCGCGGCGCCACCGCCGTTGCCGTGGTATCCCGGCAGATCCTCGCAGCCTGGATCGCGGCGCTCGACGCCGCTGCAATTGCACCGGCCGCCATGTATGCGGACATGTCCTTGCTGTCGGACAATCCGGGCCAAACGCTGCTGTGGCTGGAAGGGGACCGGCTCGCCGTGCGCCGGCCGGACGCACTGGCGTTCACCGTCGAGGTCGCGCCGATCGGCGACGCGTTGCTCGTTGCGGGCCTGATCGCCGATCCGCAGGCCGAATTGACCGTTGCCGATGGCGGCGAGCCCAAGCCGCTGGAGAGCGTGATTCTGTATGTCACGCCGGAGGATTGGGCGCGCGTTCACGGCGAGTTCGACCGTCTGCACGCGCGCTTCGAAACGCTGCGCGTGCAACTGCTGCCCGACGGGCCGCTGCCGTTGCTGGCGCGCGAACTGGCGGCGAACGTCGCGGTGAATCTGTTGCAGGGGGAATTCGCGAGAATCCCCGAGTCCGGCCTGCGCTGGCGCGAGTGGCGTACCGCTGCGATATTGTGTCTCGTGCTGCTCGGCGCCCATGTCGCGGCGCAGGCGATTCAGATTCACCAAGCCGAGCGGCAAACCGCCGCGCTGGATACGGAAATCGCCCGCGTGTTCGCGGCCACGATGCCGTCCGAGTCCATGCGCGATGCGCGGCGCCAGATGCAGTTGCGCTTGCAGCGCATTCGCAGCTCGAGTGCGGGACCACCGATCTTCTTGCAATTGATGCAAGCCCTGAGCCGTGCGGTCGCGGGTATCCCGCAGACCAGCATCGGTGCCTTGAGTTTCCGCGAACAAATGCTGGACATGCAAGTGACCGCGCCGAACATCGATGCCGTCTCGCACTTCGCCCAGGCAATCGGCAAACAGGGGTTGACGGCCGAAATACAATCCTCGACGCCGGTCGCGGCCGGTGTCGAGGCACATCTACGGGTGCACCCCGCCAACGGACTTGCGCACCCATGAACAAAATCCTCGCCTGGTATGCCGCATTGCAACCGCACGAGCGGCGCGTCGTCGCGCTCGGTGGTGCACTGCTCGGGGTCTTGCTGATCGTCGGCGGTTTGCTGCTACCGTTGCAATCGGCGGTGTCGGCTGCCGTGCAGCGCAGCGAGAGCCGGCGCGAAGATTTGGAGTGGATGCGCTTGAACGCGCCGGAGATCCGCGCGGGTGCCGGGCAAGTGCTGAATGATACCGGCGAACCCGCCGTCGTTTTGGTCGACCGCACCGGCCGCGAGGCGGGCCTCGCGAGTGCGCTGCGCGGCACGCAGCCGAGCGGCGCCGCCGGCGGCGTGCGGGTGCAGCTGGAGGCCGCGCCGTTCGACACGTTGATGATCTGGCTGGGCGTGCTCACGCAGCGCGACGGCTTCGCCATCGAATCGATCACGGTCGATCGCGCGACGCCGCCGGGAACCGTCAATGCCAGCGTCACGCTCAGCAAACCGCAACGTTAGTTCAACAGCACCGGCCGCGCGCCGTCATTCCTTTTGGCCGCTGTTGCTGATCGGCGTACTCGCCGCGCTGCTCATGCTGATCGTCGCGTTGCCGGCGTCGCTCGTCGCGCGTTTGCTGCCGCCGAACGTGCGGGCCGAGGACATGTCCGGCACCGTGTGGCACGGCGTTGCCGGCAAACTCGTCGTCGGCGGCATCGATGCCGGAGCGGTCGAATGGCGTCTGCATCCGGCGGCGCTGCTGCACCTCGCGCTGGACGCGGATGTGCATTGGGTCAAGCTCGGCCTGGCGCTCGATGCGGATGCCGAGATCGGCCGCGGCGCCTGGCGCGCGACGGCGGTACGCGGCGGCGGTCCGATCGCGGATCTGCACGCCGCCGGCGTCGCGGCGGGCTGGCGCGGCATTGCCAGCGTCGATCTGACGCGTTTGGCAGGCAATTTTAGCGCAGGCAATTTTGCGCCGATCGCATCGATCATGGGCGCTATCCGTGTGTCGAATTTGGCATCGCCGCAGGTGGCGGGCGGCGCGAGCTTGGGCGGCTACGTGCTGCGCTTCGACGCGGCCGCGGTCGACGACCGCGGTGCCGTCACGGCGCATGTCAGCGACATCGGCGGCCCGCTGCAGCTGCAGGCGACGCTGACCGCCTCACCGCGCGAGCACCGCGGCTTGGTATCAGGGACCCTGGCGGCACGCGCGGGCGCCGCGCCAGAATTGCGCGCATTGGTCGACAATCTCGCCCGCGCGCGCGGCCGCGACGCGCAGGGACGCGTTCCGGTCGACGTCGAAATCACTTTTTAGGGTTCCCATTCGCGCCATGCGCGCAGCAGCGGAAAATACAGACCGATCCGCACCGGCTCCGGCCCCAAGCGGCGCGCCAGCGTCGCGTAGCGCTGCAACTGCGGACGATAACGCTCCACCTCGCGGTTGAGGAATTCATCGGCACCGCCGCCCATGTGTGCACTGGTCTTGTAGTCGATGACCCAGCGTATGCCGCGTTCGTCGATGAAGCTGCGGTCGAAGACGACGCGGACCACGGCGCCGTTCAGCAGACCGGACAAGGCCTGTTCGCGCAGATCGTCGCGGCGGCCATGCCGCAGGATCCAACGGCCGCGCGGATCGCTCTGCACGGCGATCAGCGCGGCGACGGCACGCTCGGTCGCGGCCCGCAAACGCGTGTCCGGCACGCCGCGCAGAGCCAGCCAGCGGCGGAAATACGCCGCGCGCGCGCGAATGGCAGCGGCGCCGCTACGCTGTGGATCGAGCAACTGCAATTCGGCATGCACGAGGCTGCCCACCTGCCGCGCGGTCTCGCCGGCCCAATCGAACACCGGGGCGTCGATGCGTGCCGCGCGCGCCAACGGGTCATCGCTCAGCGCGAAAGGAGTTTCCAGCGGCGCCGGCCGCCAATCCGCAGCGACGCGGGCGAGCGGACCGGCGCCGAGCCCGGTGACCGGCGCGGCGGGCGGCGCAGCGGCGCCTAAGGGCGCGTCGGCCGGCGGCGGCGCGAAACGCGCGCCGGCCACGGGCCACAACACGTCGAGCAGACTGCCGGCGCGCGGCGTCCAGGCATCCGCCGCCTGCGCGGGCGCACTTTGCACCGCCGACAAATGCAGTTGCCGCTTGGCGCGTGTACATGCGACATACAGCAGCCGTTCGGCCTCCAGCGCTCCGGCATCGCGCGCTTGACGGCGCAAAAACTCGAACAAGCGATCGGTATCGGCGCCGACCGCGGGGCGCGCAGCCATGACCATGCCGTCGCGCCCGGCACGCGAGAATTGCAGCGACAGCAAGAACTCGTCGCGGTGCTGCGGTATTGCGCGGTCCAGCGCCGGCACGATCACGACGTCGAACTCCAGGCCTTTCGCCTTGTGTATCGTCATGATTTCAACTCGACTCGGCATCTCGTCGCGCGCGTACAGGTCGTCGAAACCGCCGGCGAGATCCGCCGGATCCGGCATACCGCGCTGCTCGAAGTCGCGGAAGCGCGTGAACGCCGCGCCCACGTCGTCGAGGTCGGCCGCGTCCGCGGCGCAGCCTGGGCCGCCGAGAGCGAGCCAAATGCGCTCGAGCCAGCGTGTGAAGCCGCTGCGATTGCGCAGCGCAAACGCCTGCTCCAGTACCGTTCGCAGGCGCCGGCAGCGGGCGGCGCCGTCGGCGCTCAGCGTGGCGAGTACGGCGTCGTCGCGCACGGCGTCCCAAACGATCGCCGCGGTGCGCGCGAGCCGCCACAAATCGCTCAGCACCAGTCCGCTCCAAGGCGCGCGCAGCACGGCAAGCCACGCAGTGCGGTCGCCGAGGTGCAGCAGGGCGCGGGCGAGCATGATCAAGTCGCGCACGCTCGGCCGATCGGCGAGCGGCTCAATGTCGACGGCGTGAAACGCGATGCCGCGCTCCCGCAGGCGCACCGCGATTTCGCGGGCGTGCGCCCGGGCGCGCACCAACACCGCAATGCGCCAGTCGGGATGCAGGGCCGTCCGCGCCGCGATCGATGCGGCGATCGCGCACGCTTCCTCGTCGCGCGTCGCGTAGCCGGTGAGCCGCACCTCGGCTTGCGCCGCGTCGCCGCCAGTATCGACCGGCCGGCTCGGCCGGAAGGCGATCGCGCCGCGGTCGCGGTCGTCACGCGCGGGGAGAATTTGCGCGAAGACCCCATTCGACCAGTCCACCAGCGGCTGAGCGGCGCGAAAATTACTCGACAGACGCTGCACATCGAAGCGCAAATCGCCGATGCCGTCCTCAGCGAGTTCCAAGAACGCGCGGACCTCGGCCTGACGAAACCCGTAGATCGACTGCATCGGATCGCCGACACAGAACACGCTGCGCCCGTCCCCCGGCTGCCAGCCGGCCGTCAGCAGACGCAATAAATCGAGCTGCGCGCCCGACGTATCTTGAAATTCATCGATCAGAATGTGCTGCAGCCGGTAATCGAGACGCAACGCCAAATCGGTCGGCGCCTCCGGGCTGCCGAGCGCGCGCCGCGCCGCGATCGAGACGGCGGGGAAATCCGCCGAGCCCTGTTCACTGAACACCTGGTCCAACTCGGCGGCCGCGAGCAGCAGCGCCTGCGCGACGTCGCGCACACGGCTCCAATCCGCATCGCCGTACCGCGCCTCCGGCAGCGCCGCGACGCGCCGCAATGCGTGCACGCTGCGCGGCTCGCGGGCAAGTTGCGCGAGCAAGTCCTGCATGACCGGCTTGTCGGTGCAGCCGGACGGAAAGCCCTCGTTTTTCGTCAGCCGGGAGCGCACTGTGCCGTCCTTGTTCAGCGCGATCGCGGTCAATCCGCGCCATCGCTGCGTATCTTGCGGATCGGTGCGCAGCGGCGCCGCCTCGCCCCGCCAGGCGCCGAATTCGGCGTGCGAGCCGCCCGCGCGCCGCGCCGCCGCGTGCACCAGCGCCGACAGCGTGGCGATGCGCTCGACGCCGATTGCCACGAACGCGTCGCCGAGCGCGCGCGACACGAGCAACGCCAGATCGTCATCGAACCGCCGCCGGATGTCGGCGAGCTGCGCCTCGCCCTGCATCTGCGCCGCCTGCAAACCGCCGGCGAGCAGCGGCAGCCAACGCTCGCGGCTTGGCAGCATCTCCGTGATCAGACGCAACAACAGGCTCCAGCGCTGATCGCCAAGCGCGAGCACCCGATCGACCGCCGCACCGAACGCGTCCGGTTCGGCGTAGGCCAAGGCCCGCCGCGCCGCCTCGGCGTACAACGGCGACGGATCCTCCGCCATCCGCAGCGGCGCACCCGTGCCGGCGCCGATCGGCAGGTTGCCCGCGAGCCACGCGTTGAATGCATCGATCGTTTCGATCCGCAGGCGCGCGGCGTGGCGGTGAGGATCGACGCCGAGCGTTTGCAGTTGCCGGGCGGCAATGACCGCCAACTCCCAGGTCTTCGGCTCCAAGGCGGTCGGGCACGTGGCGGAGTGCGCCCCCTGCAGGGCGGCGCTGACGCGCGAGCGCATCTCCTCGGCCGCGCGCCGCGTGAACGTCAGCGCCAATATGCGCTCCGGTGCGTCGACGCGCGCGAGCAAGTGCAAATAGCGTTGCACGAGCAATGTCGTCTTGCCGGATCCGGCAGGCGCCTGTACGAGCACCGAGCCGGCGCAGTGCACCGCGCGTTCGCGCGCGGCGGCATCAACCGGCGCAATTGCCCGCTCAACCATCGCCGTCCGCCGGCCTGCCCGCATCATCGCTGTCGCCCAACCCCGCGCCGACGCGGCACAAGCCCTGCAAATGGCACGACCGGCACGCTTGCGCCGTGGGGTCGACGGCCGCCCGACCGTCGCGGAAATCGCCGGCCAGGCTCTCGATGCGTCCGCGCCACCACTGCATTAACTCGGCGAAGTTCGCCGCACCTTCGATATGGGTACCGCGACGACCGGGCTCGAAGATGCCGGCGCGTTCCGCTTCCGGGACGAAGCGGCATGCAGCGGCGTTGATCTGAGCGTAAGCGATTGCCACCAGAGTGTCGGGGTGCAGCAGCGCATAGAGCGGTAATTGTGGATTGTCGGGCCGGTCGCCGCGCCAATCCGCGTGCGCGAGACCGGATTTGTAGTCGATCAAGACCCGTGCACCGTCGGCGAGCCGATCGAGGCGATCGATGCGGCAGCTGAATTCGAGCCCCGCATGGCGCGCAATTTCTCGGCCCTCGTCGAGCCGCTCGATGCTGAACGGCGGTCGGCGTCGCTCGACTTCCAGCCACTGCGCGAGCACGCGCGCCATCCGCTCGCGCTCACGCTCACGCCATCTTTCGCCCGGATCGCGCTCGGCGCAAATCCGCTCGAGCGCCTGCGCGACGCTCACGCCGATCAGTTGCGATTGCGCGGCCGGCAGCAGCGCCGCGAGCGCGGCGGCGTCGCCGAGCGACGACCAGATATGCTCGAGCGCGGCGTGCAGTAGCCTGCCGCGCTCTCGGTCGCTGAATCCCGGCGTCGGCCGGCTCAGCGGGTCGGCGCGCAATCGCGTCTCCGCAAAGCCGCGGAACGCGCAGCGCGACTGCGACCGCAACGTCGCGACGCCGCGCGTCCTCTCGCCGGCGGCGAACGGCGGCGCTCGGGCGTCGATGAGTTGCTCGAGCTTGGGCGCCCGGCGCAGCGCCGAGCTCCAATGCGGCCGTACCTCGGGCGCCGCGCCGCCGATCGGCCGGCACTGCGGCGACAGCAACGCGCTCGGCGCCGCGCTGCGGCCCTCGCCGGGGTCGGCCCAACTGAACACGCACCGTGGTGCACGCTGCAACCAGCGCGCCTGCAGGTCGAGCGCCGCCCGCAGCTGCGACTCGGCCGTGGCGCCGATGATGCCGTAGGCGCGCTGCACGGGCACCGGCAGCAACGGCACCAAGTCGGGCGGCGGTGGCCACGACTCGGCGCTGCGGCCGGCTATCCACAGCGCGTCATAGTTCAGCCATGGATCGGCGTTCTGGCCGCTGATCCACAGCGCCGGTATGCCCGTCTGCGGTTGAAAGGCGGTCTCGCGCGCGGCGGATAGCAAGAGCCGCAGCGCCGCGGCTTGCGACTGGGGTCCGAACAGCTGATCTGCCGCGGCCAACGCAGCCACGAGTTCCCGCAAGCGCTCGGCCGCTTGATATTCGGTACTCGACCAGCCGCCGCGCGCGGCCCAGGGCCCCTGCTCCCATGCACCGATCCACAGCGGCGCCCAGCGGCTCAGCGGATATTGGCCGCGCAGCGGCTCGAGCCAGTCGAGCGCGGCGGCGAGGCGGCGCACCGCCGTGACCGCCGCGAGCGATCGCTCGGCGGCCACGCGCTCGGCGAGCGCGAGCCACGCGCGCAGCGGCAGTTCGCTCGGCGCGCGCCGGCGCAATTCGACGTCCAGGAGCGCAGCGGTACTCGCGTCGCCCGCAACCGCTTGCAACTCGTCCGAGCGCAACAGCGCGCTGAACCGTTCGAACGGGATGCTGCCCTGCACGACACTCAAGATCTCGAGCGCCGCGCGTACCGACGGATGATCGGCGAGCGGCGTACCGCCGGCGACCGCGTACGGCGCGATGCCGTGCGCATCGGTAAGCCCGAAGCGCGGCGCCGCGAGCGCCGCGTCGAAGGCGTCGATGACTTCGGGCCGCCGCAGGTTCAAGTCCGGCATGCATATCCACGCCCGAAAATCGGCCGACGCCTGCAGATTCTCGCGCGCCCATGCGGCAGCCGCGGCGATTTCTTCGGTCGGATTCGCCGCGTGGCACAGGAGCGGCGTCGTGTCGCCGAGAGTAGCGGCGGAGCCGCCGGCCGCCGCCGGATCGATCTTGCGCTGCGCGTGCTGCGTGAGCCAGCGCGCGGCGGCCGGGCGCCAAGCGGGACTGTCGAGCCAGGCTACCGGCTCCGGAGATGCCGCGAACGTCTGCAGTAATTCGTCGCCGCTGATGCAGCCGAGCGCACGGCAGCGCCGATCGAAGCCGTCGATCCAGTGCAGCAATGCGCTCGCCTCATCGCTCGCCGAGGCGGCAATCGCGTCTGCCGGAATGGCATATGCATAGATCGCCTGGCGCGCGCGCCGCGCGGCGGCGGCGGCGGCCGCCGGCTCGAGCAGCGCGCCGCCGCGCGTGTCTTCCTGCACGATACAACGCCACAGCTCGCGCTCCTCGAAGTCCTGCAGCGCGCGCAGCGCCGGAGCTGCGCTCGACGGCCGGCGCAGGTACTGTTCCCGCAGCCACGAGGCGAAGTCGCGTACTCGCGGCGTCGGCCAGATATCGCGGCCGCACGCTTGGTGATGGCGCTCCACCGCGTCGCGCAGCGTCGCGGCGAGCTCGGTATTCGGCGCGAGCACCGTCAGGCCCGCCTCGAGGCCGGCCAATACTCCCGGGGCGACGAGCGGTCCGTTCAGCGCGTCTGAACCTTGCCGGCCGGTACGACCGCCTGCGGTGCGGGCGCCGCGGCCGTGCGGCCGGCGAGCAGTTCCTCGATGCGCTCGAACACCGTCGCGAGCACCGGCGGTTCCGGCCAATTCGTGATCCGGAAGAAATTCCGCGGCCCGAAATTGAAGCTGACGCCGGGGGCCACCAGCACGTGCTTAGTCGCCAATAGATCGAGGGCAAAACTCTGGTCGTCGAACCACGGCATCGCGTCACTGCGCACTTCGACGAACGCGTAGAGCGCGCCCATCGGCGGCGCGAGGCGCAGGTATTTGCTGCGTTCGACGCCGGCTTGAATCGTGCGCCGCGCCAACTTGCCGCGAATCTCGTAGCCTACGTTCAGCAGCCCGTCGCTCGGACGCACTCGTTTGTCCTTGCCCATCCGTCAAGAATAGCCGAATACGCGCTGCCTGCGCACGGCCGTCAGACCCGTAATTCGCGAAACCGGTGACAGGAGACGAGATGCCGTTCTCCGGCTTGCTCGAGCGGCGGCGCCTCGATTCGGCACACCGGCGCCGCATGCGCGCAGCGGCCCTGGAACACGCAGCCCGGCGGCGTCTGCCACGGCGACGGCGGTTCGCCGTCGAGCGTCCACGGCGGCGCGCGCGCGAGCCGCTCGGCGATAGTCGGTACCGCGGCGAGCAGTGCGCGCGTGTACGGATGCAGCGGCGCGGCGAACAGTGCGTCGCGCGGCGCCACTTCGACGAGTTTACCGAGATACAGCACGAGCACACGGTGGCTGATGTGTTTGACTACCGCCAGATTGTGGCTGATGAACAGCATCGCCATGCCGAACTCGTGCTGCAGATCCTGCAGCAGATTGACGATTTGCCCTTGAATCGACACATCGAGCGAGCTGACCACTTCGTCGCAGACGACGAGTCGCGGACGCAGGATCATCGCCCGGGCGATGCCGATGCGCTGGCATTGGCCGCCGCTGAATTCGTGCGGATAGTGGTTCATGACCGCGGCGCTCAGGCCGACACGCTCCAACATGCCGCCAATGCGGCTGCGGCGTGCGTGCGCGCCGATCGCGGACTCGAATATAGCGAGCGGCTCGGCCAGGATATCGCCGACGGTCATGCGCGCATCGAGGCTGGCGAGCGGGTCCTGGAAGACGATTTGCAGGTCGCGGCGGCGCTTGCGCATCGCCGCCGCGCCGAGCGTCAACAGATCCTCGCCGCACCACAGAACCCGGCCGCTCGCTGCCGGCAGCAGCCGCAACACCGCGCGCGCCAGCGTCGATTTGCCGCTGCCGGATTCACCGACGAGCCCCAAGGTCTCGCCGGCCGCAAGCTCGAAGCTGAGGTCGTGCAGCGCGGCGAACCGTCGGCGGCGAAACGCGCCGGCGCGCGCGTCGAATTCCACGCGCAGATTCTCGACCTTGAGCAACGGCGCGCTCATGGCGGCAACGGGTCGTGGCAGGCAACCTGCACCGAGGCGCCGACCTGCCGCAGCGCTGGGGCTTCGAGGCTGCACCGCTGCAGGACACGGGCGCAGCGCGGCGCGAATGCACAGCCGGCGATGCGCTCAGATGGATGCGGCGGCTGCCCGGGCAGCGTCGCCAGCCGCTCGCCCGCCGGCGCGGCGACGCTCGGCACACAGCGGATCAACGCCGCCGTGTACGGATGCCTGGGGCGGCGGAACAAGTCGGCAGCGGTGGCGGTTTCGACGATGCGGCCCGCGTACATGACGAAAATTCGGTCGGCAAGCCCCGCAACCATTGCCAGATCATGGCTGATCAGCACGATGCCGGTGCGAAATTCGCGGCGCACGCCGCGCAGCAGCTCGATCACCTGCGCCTGTATCGTCGCATCGAGCGCCGTCGTCGGTTCGTCCGCAATGACCAGCTCCGGCTCGCACAACAGGCTCATGCCGATCATCACCCGTTGCCGCAGGCCGCCCGATAGTTCGTGCGGGTATTGACGCATGCGGCGCTCGGCATCCGGCACGTGCACGCGCCTCAACATCGCGAGCGCGGCCGCCTTTGCCGCACGCCAGCGCATCCCGGCGTGACAAACGAGTACCTCGGCCATTTGCACGCCGATCTGCAGATGCGGCGTCAATGCGGATTGCGGATCCTGGAAAATCATCGTCAATTTGCCGCCGCGCAATTCATTCAATTCCGCGCGCGATGCCGACAGCAGCGCGAGCCCGCCGAAGCGCACGCTGCCGCTGACGTGCGCGCCGGCCGGCAGAAGCCCCATGACCGCCATGAACAGCTGCGATTTGCCGGACCCCGACTCGCCGACGATACCAACGCATTCGCCCGGCCCGACCCGCAGCGAAACTTGCCGGACGACGGCGAACTCGGCGCCGGCCCGGCGGTAACTGATGTTCAAGCCGTCGATCTCAAGCGCGGGCGCCGTCATTCAACGCTCCCCGACGTCGAGAGCGTCGCGTAAACCGTCGCCGAGCACGTTGAAGCAAATCAACAAGGTCGCGAGTACGACGCCGGGCACCAGCAGCATCCATGGTGCGGATTGCATTTCGGCGGCACCCGCCGCGATCAGCGTGCCCAAGCTCGCCTGGGGCTCCTGAATGCCGAGTCCGAGAAAGCTCAAAAAGCTTTCGAATAGAATGATCTGCGGCACCGTCAGCGTCGCGTAGACGATGACCGGCCCGAGAACATTCGGCACGATGTGCTTGAATATGATGCGCGCGGGGCCCGCGCCCGACGCGATTGCCGCCTCAATGAACTCGCGTCCGCGCAGGACCATGGCCTGGCCGCGCACGATCCGCGCCATCGTCAGCCAACCAATGGCGCCGATCGACACAAACAACAGATAAATGTTTCTGCCGAAGGCAACCGTCAAAACAATCACGAAGAAAATCAGCGGCAAACCGCTCAATATCTCGATCAGGCGCATCATCCACCGATCGGCGCGGCCGCCGGCGAATCCGGCGGTCGCGCCGTAGCAGATGCCGACCGCGAGGCTCACGGCCGTCGCGATCAAGCCGATCAGCAGCGAAATACGCGCTCCTTGCATCGTACGCACGAACAAATCGCGGCCCAGCCGGTCGGTACCGAACCAATGCGCATGACGCCAACCGGGCGCCATCGCGATGTTCGCCCAATCGATCGTATCGAACCGGTTCGGATTGACGTACGGTCCGATGAGCGACAGCACGATCAGCACGCCGAGCACGCCGCACGCGAACCACGCGGCGCGGTTCGCACGCAGGCGCTGCGCCGCGTCGCGCCACAGCCCCCCTCCGGGCGGCGCAAGATCCTGCGGCATGCGCTTCACGCCTCGAGCCTGACGCGCGGGTCGAGCGCGGCGATCAACAGATCGACGATGAGGCCCATGAATATCAGCAACGCCGAATAGACGATCACCATGCCGAGCACCAGCGTGTAATCGCGGTTCAACGCACCTTGCACCAAATAGCGGCCGATGCCCGGTAAGCCGGCGATCGTTTCGACGACCAGCGAACCGGTCATCGTCATGGCCACCGCCGGCGCCAGGTAACTGACCACCGGTATCAGCGCCGGACGCAGCGCGTGGCGCAGAATGACCGTCCTCTGCGGCAGACCCTTGGCGTGCGCCGTGCGCACGAACGGGCTGTGCAGCACCTCGAGCATGCTGGCGCGCGTGAGGCGCGCGATGTAGGCGAGCGGCGGCAAGCTCAAGGTCACGACCGGCAGCACGAGATCGGCGATCGATCCGGGTTCCCAGCCGGCGACGGGCAGCCAATGCAAATAGATGCCGAAGACCAGGCCCAATGCCGGCAGCAGCACAAACGAGGGAATCGCGATGCCGGCGACCGCGAGCATCATCGCCGCGTGATCGGCCGGCGTGTGCCGGTGGAGCGCCGCGAAGATGCCCACCGCGACGCCGCCGACCAAAGCGGCGACGATGGCAATCGCGCCGAGCGTCAGGCTGACCGGCAAGCCCTGCGCAATCAACGCCGTCACGGTGAAGTCCTTATAGCGAAACGACGGTCCGAAATCGCCGTGCGCGAGTCCGCCCAGGTAGCGCACATATTGCACCCACATCGGCTGGTCCAGTCCGTAGGCGGCATCGAGATTGGCGACGATGTCCGCCGGCAACGTCTGTTCCTGGTCGAACGGGCCGCCGGGCGCCGCGTGCATCAGGAAAAACGTCAGCGTGATGATTGCGAGAAGCGTGGGAACGGCACCGCACAGTCGTGCCAGAAAATAGCGAATCATGTGCATGCGTGCTCGCAAGTGTAGCCATTGACCGCACGGTGGACAAGGGATGCGGTGATGCTTAAACTGCGCCCCCGAATGATTAGCGTGACGCGCTGACGATGGCGGATTTGCGCGAAATTGCCTTCGACGACGCGGCGTCGGTAGGGAGTCGAGATGAAGAAGATCATGGTGTGCATCAAGCGAGTAGTCGACTACAACGTGCGTGTACGCGTCAAACCCGACCTGAGCGGCGTGATGCTCGAGGGCGTGAAGATGAGCATCAATCCGTTCGACGAAATCGCGCTCGAAGAGGCTTTGCGCATCAAGGAACGCGGCACCAATGCCGAGGTCGTCGCGGTCAGCATCGGCGTGGCCGAGACGCAGCAACAATTGCGGACCGCGCTGGCGATGGGCGCCGATCGGGCCATTCTCGTGCAGACGGATTTGCCGATCGAACCACTGACGGCGGCGCAGGTGTTTTTGGCGCTGGCGAACCGGGAAAATCCGGACCTGATTCTGCTCGGCAAGCAGGCGATCGACGACGACGCCAACCAGACCGGCCAAATGCTCGCCGCGCTCTGGGACCGGCCGCAGGCGACGTATGCCTCGAAACTCGAACTCGCCGACGGCAACGCCGCCGTCACACGCGAGGTCGACGCCGGTTTGGAGACTATCGAAATCGATTTGCCGGCAGTCGTCACGGTCGATCTGCGCCTGAACGAGCCGCGTTACGTGAAGCTGCCTGACATCATGAAGGCGAAGAAGAAGCCGCTGGACGTGACCTCGCTCGATGCGCTCGGCGTCGGCGCCGCACAATGGCTGCAGACGGTCAAAACCGAGCCGCCGGCGCAGCGGCAAAAAGGCATCATGGTTAAAGACGCGGCCGAACTCGTCGACGTTCTAAAGAATAAAGGCCTGATCTAATGTCCAAGGTTCTGATACTCGGCGAGCACGACGGCAAGACGCTGAATCCGGCGACGATGAAGTGCGTCACCTGCGCCGCGGCGATCGCCGGCGCGCAAATCACCATCGCCGTGTTCGGCGCGGATACCGCCACGGTCGCGGCTCAAGCCGCCGCTGTGCAGGGCGTACACAAGGTCATACGCGTCGATAGGGCGGAAAACGCCCACCCGCTCGCGGCCGTCTATGCGCCGCAAATCGCGGCGCTCGCGGCCGACTACACCCACGTGTTCGGCCCATCGACGAGCTTCGGCAAGGATTTGACTCCGCGAGTCGCGGCGCTGCTCGGTGTTCCACAAGTCAGCGATCTGATGGCGGTCGAAAGCGCCTACCGTTTTCGGCGGCCGATCTATGCGGGCAACGCCATCGTGACGGTCGAAGCCGACCCGGCGCGCAAATTGGTTGCCACGGTTCGGGTCGCCTCGTTCGAGGCGGCCGCGGCCGGCGGCGCCGCACCGATCGAGCATCGATCGCTCGACGTGCCGCTGCCGTCGCACACCCGGTATATCGGCGCGCGCTCCGGTTCGACGGACCGTCCCGATCTGCAGACGGCCTCGCGCGTCATCTCCGGCGGACGCGCGCTCGGCAGCGCCGAGAATTTCAAGCTGCTGTTCACTCTCGCCGACAAAATCGGTGCCGCCGTGGGCGCCTCGCGCGCCGCGGTCGATGCGGGTTACGCGCCGAACGAAATGCAGGTCGGCCAGACCGGCAAGATCATTTCGCCGGAAATGTACATTGCGATCGGTATATCCGGCGCAATTCAGCACCTGACCGGCATCAAGGATGCGCGCACGATCGTCGCAATCAACAAGGACGGCGAGGCGCCGATCTTCGAGGTCGCCGACATCGGCTTGGTCGGGGATCTATTTAAGATCGTACCGGAACTGGAGCGGCTCATCGGCGCGTGAACCGCGGCCGCGCGGCCGCGGTCCTAGACGGATCTTGCCAGGCCTAGGGACCTACAGCTGTGCGAGCACGTAGTCGGCCGCGGAGACCTTGAACTCGCTCGGCTTTTCGACGAGGACCTTGGCCGCGACGCCGTCCTTGACGATCAGCGCGAAGCGCTGCCCGCGGGTCCCCATGCCGAAACCGCTGGCATCGAGCGTCAGGCCGAGCGCCTTGACGTATTCCGCATTGCCGTCGGCCAGCATCAGGATGTCGTCCCCCGCCTTACCGTGCTTCCCCCAAGCGTTCATGACGAACACATCGTTGACCGCGGTGCAGGCGATCGTATCGACGCCCTTGGCGCGGATCGCACCGGCGAGTTCGACGAAGCCGGGCAAGTGCCGCGCATCGCACGTCGGCGTGAAAGCGCCGGGAACCGAGAACAGCACGACGGTCTTGCGGTCGAACAATTGCGCGGTCGTGATTTTCTGCGGACCGTCCGGCGTCATCCGCGTGAACGTCCCTGCAGGCATCCGGTCGCCGGTTTTGATCGTCATGATCGCGCACCTTTCCGATCGAGCATCAAGTCAATTGCCCGGCGTATAGGTCCCACAGCTTGACGATGCGCGGTTTCGCATCGGGCACCGACTTGAGCTGCTCGAACGCCTTTTTCGCGTCCGGAATGTCCTTCAACTGCTGCTCGGACAGCCCCAGGTAGACGTATGCCTCGCCGAGGTGCTTTACGGCACCTTTCTTCAGGCCGCGATTGATCGCCTGCAGCGCACTCTGGTAGTCGCCCATGCCGAAGTAGACCTCGCCGAGCTTGACATCGAGCTCACCGGTGGGACTCTTCTGGGCTTCCTTGATGAACTGCGGAATCCCCTTGCGATCCGTGGCGGCGCGGTCATGCATCGCCTTCAGTAGACGGTTGACGCGGTCCTTTTGATCCGCCGTGATGACCCCGGCGGTGAGCGCCGTCTGTACGACGGACGCCGCCTCCTCGGGCAGTCCGGCATCGCCGAGCAATTGCGCCATCTCCACGTAGTCGCTGCCGACGGTCATCGATTTCGTGTTGTACATGATGCGATAGATCATCAACAGATTGCGGTCTTCCCGCTCGTCTTGGCGCACGAGCCGCAGCAGCGGGTTCCAATATTCCGGCTTGTTCGTCAGGCGCACGAGATCGATATAGCCGGAAATTTCCGCGGCGACGTTGTTCGCCTCAAAAGCGCAGCGCAACTTGATCTGGTAGTAGCCTTCCTGCGGCGGTTTGCCGGCCTTGCGGCTGACCGCAATCGCCTTGTCCAACCAAATCCCGGCATTCTTGCAATCCTTGGTCAGATAATAGCTCTGCCCGACGATCGCATAGATGTCCGGATTGTCCGAGCCCGCGCCGGCGAGCAGCTTCCCGTATTGGATCGCCTTGGCGTATTCATGACCGTTGTAGGCGAGCTGAAACACGGCACGGGTGAACCGCGCCTTGTCCTCGGCGCTGCACGCACCGGTCGCCAAAGCAGCCTCGAACGACTGTTCGGCCGCTTTCATATTGCCGAGCTTGACATAGGCATACGCCTTCAAGTCGTCGATCGTCTTATGATCGAACGGCGTCAGTGAACTCTTGGCTTCCGCTTCCTGCAGGTCCTTCAAGCCGTCCTGAAAATGACCGGCTTGCAGCGCCTTCTGCGCGGCAATCATTTCCTTGGCGATCGATCGGCTGATCTGCGGGCCCTTCGGCGCGTCTGCGGCCCGCGCCGGCGCGGCGGCGGCAAAAAGTGCCGCGCCGAGCATCAGGCCGAACACCGCGTTAAACGCCGCCGGCAGCCCGCGTGGGGCCCGGCAGCCGACCTTCAATGTCGAATGAATCATCGTGTCGAACCTCTCTGAAAACTTCTGGATGGTCAACTCACGGAAAGGGCGCGGCCCCTGGCTATGAGGGCCGGCGCGCCGGCATACCTTATCGCAATATTCGGCTAGAAAAAATCGTTGTTGACGAAGCCGATCTTCTTCATGCCGCGGCTCTGCAAATCCGCCAGGGTCTGCGCGACTTTTTCGTATTTCGCAAATTTATCCACCGTGATGTGCACTTCGGGTTGCGGTGCCTTGACGGCCTCTTGCGAAATATAGCTTTGCAAAGTCTTACGATCCACCGGCGTGCCGTTCCACAGCAGCGTGCCGTCGAAGTCGATCGACAGATTGATCACCGGCGGCGGCGGCGGCGGCACGAAATTCGGCGGCGGCGGCAGCGGGTTGTCGATTTTGACGGCATTCGTCATCACCGGAATCGTAATGATGAAGATGATCAACAGCACCAGCATGACGTCGATCAGCGGCGTCATGTTGATTTCCGACATCGAGTCGCCGTCATCCCCCCCACCTACGTTCATTGCCATCGATGTCTCTCCTACGGCCCGACGCCCAAATGGTCCGGGGTGGTCAGGAACGCCACTTTGCGTATGCCGATCTGCTGCGCGGCGACCAAAACCTGGCCGACGTACAAGTAACGCACATCGGAGTCCCCGCGGATGTGCACTTCAGGCTGCGGCTCCTCCCGCGCGATCGAGCGCAATTCGGTCTTCAGATCTTCTTGGTTCACCAATTTCTTGGTGTTCCAATAAATGTCGCCGTTCTTGTCGATCGACACCGTGATGTTTTCCGGCTTCGTGACCGTCGGCACGTTCGTCGCCTTCGGCAGCGTCAGTTGGACCTGGGGCACGATCACCGGAATCGTGATGATGAAGATGATCAGCAGCACCAGCATCACGTCCACCAGGGGCGTGACGTTGATGGTGGACATCACCTCGCCTTGGCTCTTCGCGTCGATGTTCAATGCCATGGGGCGGCGATCCTAGCGGGCGACGGCGGGCGCCGCCGGCTTGGCGCCGGCCGGGGCAGCTTGCTTTTCCATGCCGAGCCCCATTTTCGCGCCGGAGATCAAGTAAGCGTGCAATTCATGCGTGAAATGACTGACCCGTTCCTGCACGACCTTGTTTCGGCGCAATAAAATGTTGTAGCCGAGCACGGCCGGCACGGCGACGAACAGACCGATCGCGGTCATAATCAAGGCCTCGCCGACTGGGCCTGCCACCTTGTCGATCGATGCTTGGCCGGCCAAGCTGATCGCGATCAGGGCGTGGTAAATACCCCACACCGTGCCGAACAAGCCGACAAACGGCGCCGTGGAGCCGACCGACGCGAGTACCGGCAGGCCCGACTGCATGCGCCCAATAATTGTATCGGCCGTGCGTTGCAGCGCTTGCGTGATCCACTCGCTGGTATCGATTGCGCCGGCCAGACGCGTCTTGTTGGTCTCATGATGCTCGTACGCCTGCTTGCCGGTCTCGGCGAGCGCGCGGAACGGATTGGAATCACCCTTCAGTTTGCCGACCGCATCGGTGAGGCTGGTGGCGCTCCAGAATTCCTTTTCCGCCTGCCCGGCTTGCTTGCGCAGGCGGCGCTGATCGAAGAACTTCGTGATCATGATAAACCATGTCAGCAACGACATGATGACCAGAACCAGCACGGTAGCCCGCGCCACAATGTCGCCTTGCGCGATCAGTGCGCCAAGGCCGTAAGGATTTGCAACTGTCTCAGACATGGACCGGTTCCTTTACTTGAACGAGTTTAGAAATCTTTAGTAATTCACTGATAAAGACCATTGCATCAATGCGGCGCTCGCCGTTCAGTCAGCCGCTCATTCGGTCAGTTTCCACGCAATCGGCAGGATCGTCGTCAACTGGATCGGTCGGCCGTTTTCGGTCGCCGGCAGCAGTCGCTGACCGCGCACGGCCTTCAAGCAGGCTGCATCGAGACGCGGAAAGCCCGAGCTCGCGACCAGCGTCGAATCAGTGATGCGGCCGTCCGGGGCCACCGTAATCTTCACCTTGCAAACGCCTTCCTCGCCGGCGCGCCGCGAGGCATCCGGATACCAGTCGGAGCCGATCTTCAACGGATGGCGCGGATCCATCCGCGGCGAGGTGATCGACACGCGCGCCGGCGCCGGCACCGGCGCGACGCGCACCGGCGCGCGCACTTGTGTAATCGCGGTGATCGCGTTGGTCTGTTGCTGCGGCGCCTGAATGTCGACGAATTCCGGCGGCGGCACGTAGGGTTTGATGTCCTGGAGCTTCGGCGGCGGCGGCGGCGGCTTGTCATTCGGCTTGGGCTTGTCGATTTGCGCAATCTCGACCGGCACAATGACGTTTTGAACGATGCGCCGCGCAAGCCCCGAATAGAACCCGTAACCGACGACGATGTGCAGGAGAATGACGGCGAGGAGTGCGAGTCCCCTCTTGCCCGAAAATATCGATGGTTCTTCGTATATGTACATAACTCGGCTTGCGGCCCCAGCCCCTGCCTAGATCTAATGGCTCACACGTTCGCAACGATGCCTCGCGCACCGGGCGAACTCCCCTCTTGGAATGATAGAGACTGACACATATGCGCCCAGTACTGCAAGAGCGGATTGCGGGCGATAAACGCCGCTCGATCATCGATCCTTATGACAATATTAGATCGGCAAAAGCTTGCGCGGTTCGACCGCACGAGACCATTGCGGCGGCCGCGGCACTCATTCCAAATCGGTCACGGCGCCGAGCGTTGCGCTGCTGACACACTTGGCGTACTTCGCCAAGGCGCCGCGGCGAGCATAGGGACGCCGGGGCGTCCACGCCTTGCGGCGGCGGCGTAACTCGGCCGCGCTCAGGTGCACGCGGATCTCGCGCCGCTCGGCATCGATCGTGATCCGGTCTCCGGTTTTCAGCAATGCGAGCGGACCGCCGACGGCGGCTTCCGGCGATACGTGGCCGACAACGAAGCCGTGGCTGCCGCCGGAAAACCGGCCGTCGGTCAGCAGCGCGACCTCCTTGCCCAAGCCCTTGCCCATGATCGCGCCGGTCGGACTCAGCATTTCGCGCATGCCGGGCCCGCCTTGCGGCCCCTCGTAGCGGATCACGACGACGTCGCCGGCACGTACCGCGCCGCCGAGGATGCCGGCGAGCGCCTGTTCCTCCGAGTCGAACACGCGCGCCTTGCCGTCGAACCGTAATCCCTCCTTGCCGGTGATCTT
Organism: Gammaproteobacteria bacterium; assembly: GCA_043746615.1. Classification (GTDB taxonomy): domain Bacteria; phylum Pseudomonadota; class Gammaproteobacteria; order Steroidobacterales; family Steroidobacteraceae; genus Bog-1198. The sequence goes on from JAYTQR010000147.1 coordinate 21,868, forward strand.
GGCGACCGCGCCATCCGGCGCGAGATTCCCGTACATAATGATCAAATGGCTGTCTTTCTTGATCGGCGCCGATAGCGGCCGGATGATCTGCTGGCCGGGCGGATACGGCGCTACCAGGCGCAGATTGGCGGCGAGCGTGGCACCGGTAACAGTCAGGCAATCGCCGTGCAGCAATCCTCGTTCCAGCAAGGTCTTCATCAACGGCCGGATGCCGCCGATCGCCACCAGCTCGGACATCGAATAGCGGCCGCTCGGCCGCAGATCGGCCAAGACCGGCACCCGCTTGCCGATCCGCGTGAAGTCGTCGAGCGTCAATTTGACTTCGGCGGCCGACGCGATCGCCAGCAGGTGGAGCACGGCATTGGTCGATCCGCCGAGCGCTATGCAGACCGTGATCGCGTTCTCGAATGCCTTGCGGGTCATGATCCGGCGTGGCCGCAGGCCCAGTTCGAGCAACGCGACGACCGCGGCGCCGGCGCGCACGCAATCATCGCGCTTTTGTTCCGAGACGGCGTCCTGGGCCGAGCTGTTCGGCAAGCTCATGCCGAGCGCCTCGATCGCCGAGGCCATCGTATTGGCGGTATACATGCCGGCGCAGGATCCGGGACCCGGTATCGCCGTGCGTTCGACATACTGCAATTGTTGCTCGGCAACCGCACCGCGCGCGTGAGCGCCGATCGCTTCGAACACCGAAACGATATCGGTGCCGCCGGGACCCGGACGTATCGTGCCGCCATAGACGAACACCGCGGGGCGGTCGAGCCGGGCGAGCGCGATCAAGCAACCCGGCATGTTCTTATCGCAGCCGCCGATCGCTACGACTGCGTCGAAACCCTGCGCGCCGACCACGGTCTCGATCGAGTCGGCGATCACCTCGCGCGAGACCAGCGAATAACGCATGCCGGGTGTACCCATCGAGATGCCGTCGGAGACCGTGATCGTATTGAAGGTCACGGCTTTCGCGCCGTGCGTCTCGACGCCTTGCGCGGCGAGCCGCGCAAGCTCGTCGATATGCATGTTGCAAGGCGTTAAGTTGCTCCAGGTCGAGGCGATGCCGACCTGCGGCTTGGCGAAATCCGCATCGCCGAATCCGACTGCGCGCAACATGGCGCGTGCCGGCGCTTGCTTGATGCCGTCGACGATCAGACGGGAGTATTTGCGGGTATCGACACGGGCGGTTTTCTTGGCGGGCATGTTTTTCCGTCAATCGAGGCTGGGAGTCGGACCGATGCGGGACCCAGCATAATGAGCCGTGCCGCTATGGCGCAATGCCGTAGCGCTCGACGAGAAAGCGGTGCACGGCGCGCACCGCTTGCGCCTCGGCGCCGACAGCGCGGCCCGGCCGCTCCTTCGGATTCCAGGCGTACAGATCGATGTGCAGCCAGCGCGGCGATGCGGTCACGAAGCGCTGCAGGAACAGCGCGCCGAAGATCGCTCCGGCGAATCCGGTCGGCGACACGTTGGCCAGATCGGCGACTTTGCTGCCGAGTTCATCGTCATAGCCGCTCCACAGCGGCATCGGCCACAGCGGGTCGTGCTCGGCGGCCGCGATGCGCGCCAATGCATCGACCAGCGCGGCGTCGTTGCCGAACAAGGCCGGCAGTTCGGGCCCCAATGCGACGCGCGCGGCGCCGGTCAAGGTGGCGAAATCGACGATCAGATCCGCAGCGCCGCCCGCATCGGCAAGCGCCAGCGCATCGCACAGGACCAAGCGGCCTTCGGCATCGGTGTTCGCGACTTCGACCGTCAAGCCTTTGCGCGTCGCGAGCACGTCGCCCGGCCGGTAGGCATTGCCGCCGATCGCATTCTCGACCGCGGGAATCAACACCTGCACATTGGCGCGGATCTTCGCACCGAACAGCATGTGCGCGAGCGCGAGCGCCACGGCCGCGCCGCCCATGTCCTTTTTCATCAACGCCATGCCGGCGCTCGACTTGATGTCGAGGCCGCCGCTGTCGAAGCACACGCCTTTACCGATCAGCACGACCGTCGGCAGCGCCTCTCCTGCGGGTGGGCTCCAGAGGAGTTCGAGCAGACGCGGCGCCGCGGCGCTCGCGCGCCCGACCGCATGGATTGCCGGAAAATTCGCCGCGAGCAATTCATCGCCGACCCACTCGCGCACGCCCGCGCCATGGCGCGCCGCAAGTTCGCGCGCCGCCGCCGCAAGTTCCGCCGGCCCGAAGTCGGCCGCCGGCGTATTGATCCAATCGCGGGCCATGCCGAGAGCTTCCGCGGCCAAGCGCACATAACGCTGATCCGCGTTCGCCGGCGCTTCGATGCTTGCAGCGCGCTGCGGCGGCGCGCGCCGATAACGGTTGAACCGATAGCCAGCGCAGGCAAATCCGAGGCACAGCTGCGTCGCCTCGGCCGCGCTCCAGGGGCGCATGGATTTGAACCGGCGCTGCGGCAGGCGTTCGGCGACGGCGGCGGCCTGCCACAGCGACAGCGTGCTCTGGCGTTTCCCCAATCCGCAGACCGCCGCGCTCAACTCGCCGTCCACGCCCGGCGCCGCGACGACACGATTGCGCTCGCCGTCGAAACCCTGCGCTTGCAACCAGCGTTGCAGCGGCGGTGTTTGCGCGGACAGCCACGCGCCAACCTCGTCTTCGTACAGCAGCCACAGCGGAGTCGCCGTCTGTTGATCCGCGTCCATCGATTCACTCTCCGAGCTCGGCATGCCCGCACCCGGGCAGTCTTGCATGATAAGTGATTCTATGGTGCCATTCGCGGTTAGTCTAACCCCTCGTCTGGCCGGATTTACCAGGAGATCAGCATGCGTTTGTATTCGCAGAAGGATGTCGACCAAAAAGCGCTGCGGGGAGCACGCATCGCCGTGTTGGGTTACGGCAGCCAAGGACGCGCGCACGCCTTGAACCTCAAGGACAGCGGCTTCGACGTCGTCGTCGGCGTGCGCCGGGGCGCTAGTTGGCGCAAAGCCAAGAAGGATGGCCTGCAGGTGTTGGAGCCCCAGGCCGCCGTCGCCGGCGCGCAGCTGGTCGCGATGCTGGTGCCCGACCTCACACAGAAA
>JAYTQR010000148.1:0-3596 GCA_043746615.1 Gammaproteobacteria bacterium
TCTTCTTAAGGCCGGCTGCGCAGGAACGCGGGCGCGTCGCCCGAAAGACCGAGCGCTCGCTCGGCGAACCGCCTGCGCAGGAACCGCGAGCGCCCCACGAGCCCCAAACCTGCCGCGCGCAATCCGCTGAGCGCCGGATCGGCATTCGAAAACAATCGGTCCAAGCCGTCGAACGCGGCGGCGGCCAGCAAATTCTCGCTCCGCCGCCGGCGCTCGTAGCGGCGCAGCAGCCGCATGTCGCCGAACGCGCGGGCATCTTCGGCATCGCCGAGTACCTCGATCAAGGCCGCGCAATCCAGCAATCCGAGATTTAGCCCTTGGCCCGCGAGCGGATGGACGACGTGCGCCGCGTCGCCGAGCAGCGCGACGCGCGGCCGGACGTAGTCCATGGCGTACTGCAGGCGCAACGGAAAACTGGCGACCGTAGTCGCGATTTCCGAGCGGCCTAGAACCTCGCCGCCGGCCTGATCCAAAGCGCCGGCGAACGCAGACGCATCGAGGGCGCGCAGACGCGCTGCCTGATCGCGTGCGACGCTCCAGACGATCGATGAACGCCCATCGGGCAGGGGCAGAAACGCGAGCGGGCCGGTGGCGAGGAACCGCTGCCAAGCGGTATGGCGATGCGGTTTCGACGTGCGCACGTGCGCAACCAACGCGTCCTGGTCGTACGCGTGGCCGGCGGTGCCTATATGGAGCAGATTGCGGATCTTCGAATCCGTGCCGTCGGCGGCGAGCAGTAATTGGCCGGCCAGCTCGCGGCCGTCACTCAGCCGCACCCGCACTTCGGCATCGCCGCAGACCGCCGTGTCGATGCCCGCTTCGATGACGACGACGCCCGCGGCGCGCGCCGCCTCGAGGCACCGCCACTGCAGTTCGCGGCCGTCGACGATCGACCCCAAATTCGGCTCGCCGATCTCGGCGCAATCGAACTGCAGCGATCCCGCGGCGTCCGCGGCGCCGTTCGCGTCCCAGATGCACATGCGTTCATATTGGCAGATGCGGTCCGCACGGATGCGTTGCCAGACGCCGCACGCCTCGAGAAGCCGTTGCGATGCGCGGGACAACGCGAAGACCCGCAGATCCCAATCGCGATCGAATCCGGCCTGCGGCAATCGCTCCGCAATGAGCGCCACTCGGCCGGGGGCGCAGTGTCCGCGCGCGACGAGCAGGGCGGCCGCCACGGTTCCGATCGTCCCGGCGCCGCCGACGACGACGTCGAATTCCCGGCTCATTCGGGCGCGGCCGCGCGCGCGCGTGCCGCCCCCCCCGTGAGCGCCACCCCGCGTGCAAGCTTTGGCACGCGTCCCGCGGCGCCTGTGCTCAACGAAGACAATGCCGCTTTCGCCGGTGGCAGCAAATCGAATGCCAGTAGGCCCAGATTGCGCAGCCTGCGGACCGCGCTGAGCGGATTCGAGAATAACCGCACGAGCGAGTCGGTGAACGTGATGATCGCGCGCCGGTCGTCGCGCCGCCAGGCATCGTATTCGGCCAGCAAGCGAGGATCGCCCGCATCGCCGTCCCGCTCGGTGCAGCGCGAAGCGATCAGTTCGGCGAGGCTCGCCGCATCCCTCAAACCCAGGTTGAATCCCATGCCGGCGACCGGATGCAGGCCTTGCGCCGCGTTGCCGACGATCACGCACCGTCCGGCGCTGGTGCGCGCGGCCTGCGTCAGCGCCAGCGGATAGGCGGACCGCCGCCCCGCTTTGAGGAAACGGCCGAGCCGGAATCCGAATCGGCGCTGCACTTCGGCGAGGAATTCCTGATCCGACCATGCCATCGCCGCCGGCACCTGCGCATGATTGAGGGTCAGCACCAAGGTACAGCGGCCATCCGCGAGCGGCAGCAGCGCGAGCGGACCGGACTCGGTAAAGCGCTCATACGCGACATTGTCATGAAACCGCTGCGGCAAAACCGTCGTGATGAGGGCGGTCTGTCCATAATCGCGAGCGTCCGCGTCGACGCCGAATTCCCGGCGCACGGCCGATTTCGCGCCGTCGGCCGCGACGACGAGCCGTGTATCGATCTCGGACGCCGTACCGTCGGCGCAGCCCAAGCGCAGCACGACGGACGCGGAGCCGGGGGTCGCCTCCAACACCTCGGCGGGACAAAAGACGCGTATCGCGGCGTGCTGCCGGATTTTCGCCCAGAGCGCCTGACCCAAGGCTCTGTTCGGCAATACATAGCCCATGGCCGGCAAGCACTGCGCTCGCGCATCGATGCGCGCGAAGCCGAAGTGACCTTGATCCGACACATGGATCTTGGCGATCGGCGTCGCCGCCGCCGCTACCTGCGCCCAGACCCCAACGGTCTCGAGTATCCGGCGGCTGCCGTTCGACAAGGCCGTCGTCCGCTCATCGAAGCTCGGCTGCGTGTCCCTGTCATGGGGAATGGCCTCGATCAGCGCGACCCGCACGTCGAGCCCGCTGAGGGCGACGGCCAAACTCGCGCCCACCATGCCGCCGCCTGCGATCGTGACGTCGAATGACCCGCTCATGCCGCCTGCACCAGACGCTCGATCATGTCCGGATCCCTCTCCAGGCCGGCCGTCAGCACTTCCGGAGCGTCCGTGGTCACCAACACGTCGTCCTCGATGCGCACGCCGATATTCCAAAATTCCTTGGGAATCTTCGCCGATGGGCGCACATAAACCCCGGGTTCCACCGTCAGCGCCATGCCGGGCTCCAATACACGCCACTGGCCGTAGACCTTGTAATCACCGACATCATGCACATCGAGCCCGAGCCAATGTCCGGTGCGATGCGCGAAGAATTCCAAGTAAGCCTTTTCCTTGATCAGCCTAGCCGGCCGCCCCTTCAACAGACCCAGCTTGACGAGCCCGTGCGTGACGACGCGTACCGCCTCCTCGTGCGGCGCGTTCCAATCGTTGCCGGGCCGCACCCGGGCGATGGCGGCCGTCTGCGCCTCCATGACAACTTCATAGACCGCACGCTGCGCGGGCCGGAATCGGCCGTTGACCGGGAACGTGCGGGTGATGTCCGAGGCGTAGTAGTCAAGCTCGCAGCCGGCGTCGAGCAACAGCAAGTCCCCGTCGCGCAAGGGTTTGTCATTGTCGCGGTAGTGCATGACGCAGCCGTTCGCACCGGCGGCGACGATCGGATGATAGGCAAGGTCGGCGTTGTGGCGGCGAAATTCGTGTACGACCTCGGCCATGACCTCGTATTCCATGACGCCGGGGCGCGCGAAGCGCATCGCCCGGCGATGCGCTCCAACGGCCACCTGCGCCGACCGGCGCAGACTCCTTTGCTCGGCGCGGCTCTTGTATAGGCGCAAGTCGTCCAAGATGTGGCTGAGCGCGACGAATTCCTGCGGCACGGCGTCGCCCTGACGCGCCTGCACCCGCAAGCCGTTGACCCAACCGAGGACGCGCGGATCGAAATCGTCGTGCACACCCATCGAGTAGAAGACCCGCGGGCGACCCTCGATCAAACCGGGCAGGATCTCGTCGATGTCGGCGATTGGAAATGCGTCATCCGCGCCGTAGCTCGCGACCGCGCCATCGGGTCCGGCGCATGGCCCATCCCAAGCTTCGCGCAGGCGATCGTGTTCGCGCACGAACAGCAGATACTCGCCCTGCG
>JAYTQR010000149.1:0-2718 GCA_043746615.1 Gammaproteobacteria bacterium
ATCCGTCGGCGCATTGGCGTATGCGCTAGGCGCGAAACGGCGGCCGCGTCGACGCCGCGCTGCGTCTCGGTCCGCAACCCGGGCGCATCGCCCTCATCCAGATGGGCTGCGACATCCTGCGCCGTTATGCGGCCGTCGCGTCCGCTGCCGGTGATGTCATGCGCCGCAAGGCCATGTTCTGCGAGCAGCCGGCGCACCGCCGGACTCAAGCGCATGCGGGAACTCTCACTCCTGAGTGATTCGGCGCCGCGTGGATCAGCCGGCGCCTCGCCGGCCGCTTGCGCCGCAATTGCCGCGGCGATGCGCACGCGGGCGAGCACTTGCCCCGGCAATACTTCTTCGTTCGGGCCCTTGAGAATCTCGATCAGTTCGCCGGCGGCAGGAGAGGCGATTTCGACGGTTACCTTGTCCGTTTCCAATTCCAACAACGGCTCATCCACGCCCACGACATCGCCGATTTGCCTGCTCCAACGCAAGATCGTCGCTTTGGTGCCCTCATCGTTGGTCGGGGCGATGACGTCGGCGACGGACGACATAGGTCAGAATGCAACCAGAGCCATTAAGCTGGCCGCGATGCTCTCGACGCTGGGAAGCACGGCATCGAGCAGCACCGGACTGTGGGGACTCGGCACATCGGGCATCGCCAGGCGTTCGATCGGCGCATCGAGATCCAGGAACGCGTCTTTGGCCAGGACCGCCGCCACCTCGGCGCCGAAGCCCGCGCTTATATTGTCTTCGTGCACGATCAGGCAGCGCCGCGTTTTGCGCACCGACGCAATCGTGGCGGCGCGATCCCACGGCGACAGCGTGCGCAAATCCAATAAGTCCGCGGATATCTTCGTGCGCTCGATCGCGAGGTCGCAGCGCTCGACCATGGCGCCCCAAGTCACGACGGTTGCGGCAGTTCCGGCGCGCAAAAGGCTGGCTTTGCCGAAGGGCACGACGAAATCATCGCCGGGATAGGCGCGCCGTGCCCAGCCGCCGTCGAGCAACGCTCTGTGCTCGAAGAAGATCGTCGGATCATTGCCGCGCAATGCCGTGCGCAGCAAGCCGACCGCATCCTGCGCATTCGAGGGCATCGCCACACGCCAACCGAGGCCATGCACCCACTGCACTTCGTTCGATTGACTATGCCACGGATCGCCGCACTTGAAGAATCCGCCCGGGATCCGCACGACCATCGGCGCCGCGAAGCGATTCGCGGTACGCCAGCGCATCGTCCCGCAATCGTTGAGCTGTTCTGCAGCCGGGTCCGCGTACTTGCGGAATTGGATTTCCGGCACCGGCATCAGGCCCGCCACGGCCATGCCCACCGCCCGGCCGATGATTCCCTCCTCCGACAGGCTGGTATCGAACACCCGCCGTATCCCGAATTTGTCTTGCAACCCCATCGTGGCGGCGTGAACACCGCCCTTGCGGCCGACATCTTCGCCAAACACCAACACGCGGGGATTGACCTCGAGCTCATGTTCCAGCGTTCGACGCACGGCGGTGAGGAGATTGATGCGCGGCCCTTGCGAATTGGCGCGCTCCGATCCCGCCGCGGGTATGACGCCGTCCGCCCACACACCGCCTTGAGTCTGAATTTGCGGCGATCCATCCTCGGCATGCTCGGTAAACACATGCGCAAGCGCTCGTGCCGGGTTCGGCCGCGGCTGCCCGTCGACCCGCTTCAGGGCCTCGGCGACCATCGAGGTGGCGGCTTGTGTTTGCGCGTCCCAGTCGCCGGCGCTGAGGATGTCCGGAACGAGATGATCGCGCAGCCGTTTGTATGGATCCCGGGCCTTTTCGGCGGCAACCGTGCCCGCGGATTTGTACGTCTGCGTATCTTGTCCCGAGTGTCCGGAAAGCCGCGGCACGACGAGTCGCAACAGCGCGGGTCCTTCGCCGGCACGCACGCCGCGCACCGCATCGCTGATGAGAGCAGCCGCCGCCGGCGGATTGGATCCATCACCGTCCAGCACCCGCAAGCCGCGGAATGCGGCGAGATTGCGGGCAATGTTGCCGCCCGGCGTTTGCAGGTTCGACGGCACCGAAATGCCATAGCCGTTGTCTTCGATAAAAAATAGCAATGGCAAGCGCTCGGTGGTCGCGATGTTCAGCGCCGCCCAGAATCCGTTCGTCGCCGTGGACGCCTCGCCTCCATGGGCAACTGCGATGCTGTCTGCGCAGCGTTGATCCCCAAGGGTTTCGAGACGATATCGCAGCGCTTGTGCCCAGCCGACGGCCGGGGTGTATTGAGTGCCCACCCCGCCGCAGACAGGCAAGACACACGCGCCATCCTGGCGCGGAAGATTGAACACCACCCCGATATCGCGGCCCTCGCTCATGCCGCCCACTCGCATCATCGTCGAGGCAAGCGCTGCGTCGATCGACAAGCCGAGCGTCAACAGCAGCGGCCGAGAGCGGTAATACGCGCCGACCCCGTCGCGCGCACCGGTCAAATGCATGCCGAGGAGCACTTGCGTGACTTCGTGCCCGCGCGCGGAAAACTGGTACAGAACTTTACGTTCCGGCAGCAGCTGGGACTCCTCGAGATCGTCGAGCGCACGAGAGATGGCCGCTTGCCGCACCACGGCGCGCCAGTCGATCATCGGACTCGGCAAGCCCTCGAGTGCCATTCTAGGAGTCGTCGCCATCGCAGCCTCATGGCTATGGTATAGCGAGTAAGACTAGCCGCTTCCGACCGATAATAATCGCTAAATCAAGCGAAATACG
>JAYTQR010000150.1:0-13502 GCA_043746615.1 Gammaproteobacteria bacterium
TGTTGATCATGCGCGCGTAGGCCATCTGGTTCTCGATGATATAGGCGTACTCGACGTAGCCGACCGAGCCCTTGATGCGTTGCACATACGAGGCCACGCCCTCGTTGCCTTTGCCGCCGACGCCGGTCGGCCAGGAGACCGACGTGTCGGCGCCGATCTTCGCCTTCCACAGCGGACTGACTTTAGACAAGTAATTCGCGAACGTGAACGTCGTGCCAGAGCCGTCCGAGCGGTGTACGACCGTGATGTCCATGTCCGGCAGTTTGACGCGCGGATTGAGTTTGGCAATGGCCGGGTCATTCCATTTCTTGATCTGCCCCATGAAGATATCGGCGATCAGCGGGCCGCTGACGACCAGCTCTCCCGGCGCGATGCCGGGGACGTTATAGACCAGGTCCTCGCCGGCAATCGCGGTCGGGAATTGGATCAGTCCGTCCTTGGATAATTCCGCGGGTTCCAGCGGCTTGTCGCTGGCGCCGAAGGCCACGGTGCCGGCCTTGATCTGCGAGATGCCGCCGCCCGAGCCGATGGATTGATAATTGACTTGAACGCCCGTCAGTTTCGCGTAGGCGGCCGACCATTTGGCCACCAACGGATACACCCAGGTACTGCCGGCGCCGGTAATTTCCGCGGCCTGCGTGCCGAGGCAGAGCGTCGAGGCGACGGCCAATACGGCCAGTCGCGATTTCATTGATGTAACCACGTTGACTCCTCGTTGAATTCGTGACAGCAGCGCGCCAAAGACCTTTGGAACGGCCACAAACTCCATTAGATGAGAAAAGTGTGACAAAAACATTACAGCGCCCGGCGCGGCAGCTTCGAGCAATGTCCGGCGGCCCGATCTCAGTGCGCGAGCAGCAGTTCCAGCGTGCGCCGGTAGAGCCGATGCAATGCGTCGATGTCCGCGATCCGCACGCACTCGTTGACCTTGTGAATCGTCGCGTTGACGACGCCGAGTTCGATGACTTGCGCACCCAGCGGCGCGATGAAGCGGCCGTCCGAGGTACCGCCGCCGGTCGACAAGCGGGGGGTACGGCCCAATTGTTCGCTGACGGCGCGTGCCGCGGCGGCGGACAGCGCGCCGGACGCGGTCAGAAACGGATACCCGGAAATGAACCAGTCGACGCAGCAGTTGACGCGATGCCGCCGCAGGATGCCGTCGATCGTCGCCTGAATCGACTCGACCGACTGCTCGGTCGAAAAGCGCACATTGAAGCGCGCCGTCAATTCGCCGGGGATCACGTTCGGTGCGCCGGTACCGGCCGCAATGTTCGACACTTGAAACGTCGTCGGCTGAAAATGCGCGTTGCCCTGGTCCCAGATGCGCGTCGTCAATTCGAGCAGCGCTGGAGCGAGCGCATGCACCGGGTTGTCGGCCAATTGCGGATAGGCGACATGGCCCTGGATGCCGCGCACGGTGAGCCGGCCGCTGAGGCTGCCGCGGCGCCCGATTTTGATCGTGTCGCCGAGTTCGTGTTCGCTCGATGGCTCGCCGACCAGGCACCAATCGATTTTCTGCTGCCGCGACCTCAACACTTCGACGACCTTGCGCGTACCCTCGACCGACGGCCCCTCTTCGTCGCTCGTGATCAGGAATGCCAACGTGCCGCGGTGCGCGGGGTGACATGCGACGAACTCTTCGGTCGCGGTCACCATCGCCGCGAGTCCGCTCTTCATGTCCGCCGCGCCGCGGCCGAACAGCAAACCGTCGGCTATCGCCGGCTCGAACGGATCGGTTCGCCAATCCTCGAGAGGCCCGGCCGGCACGACATCCGTATGTCCGGCAAAGCAAAACACCGGGCCCGCGCCGCCGCGCGTAGCCCAGAAGTTCTCGACCGGACCGAACTTCAGGCTCTCCACGCTGAAGCCCACCGCCTGCAGCCGCTCGATCAGCAGCGGCTGACAGCCGCCGTCGACGGGGCTCACCGACGGCCGTGCGATCAGCTGGCGGGTCAATTCCAGTGTCGCGGACATCAGGCGCGCAGCGTCGGCAACACGCGCTGGGTGTTCGCCCAAACGCCGAACCCGCCGAGGCCGACGGCGGCGATCACTACCCAAGCCGGCATCGCCAACCCAAGAAAGCGCCAATCGATCTTCGCGCACTCGCCGGAGCCTGACAATACTTTGGCCAGCACCTCTCGCCACGGCAGCACCTTCAACATGAAGTCCAACGAGGCGCCGCAGGAGGGAATGGTGCCGGGCGGCAGGTGCTGGATGTACAATTGGCGGAGCGCGACGCCGGCCGTGCTCAGCGCGGCGATCGCGAGCGCGGCCGCATAGAGGTGGCGGCCCCAGCCTCGTGGGCCGTGCACGGCCGCAGCCAAGAATACGGCGCCGAGCGCGAAAATGCCGAGCCGCTGCAGGATGCACAACGGACAAGGCTCAAGGTGCAGGACGAACTGCGCGTAGTAGGCGAAGCCCAGCAAGCCCGCACAGGCGATGCAGCTCAGTGCATTCGCCGGCCGCGACGCCATCAGCGGCGCACTGGCGCTACATTGATCTGCCTCGCGACGTCTTCGAGGGAAGTATGCCGCACGTCCTTGCCGTGAACCATGTAGATGACGTACTCGCAGATGTTCTTGGCATGATCACCGATACGTTCCAGCGCGCGCACGATCCACATGATCTCGAGCGCACGGCGGATCGAGCGCGGATCTTCCATCATGAACGTCATGCACTGGCGTTGAATCGACTCGTACTCCTCGTCGACCATGCGGTCTTCCTGCGCGGTCTTCAGCGCGCTCTGCGAGTCCATGCGCGCGAACGCGTCCAGCGAGTCGTGCACCATCTGCGCGACCTGCCGGCCCAGATGCTTGACTTCGCGGTATTTGTCGGCCGGACGTTCCATCGTTGCGAGGCGCGAAGCGATATAGCCGATCTTATCCGCCTCATCGCCGATGCGTTCGAGATCGGTGATCGTCTTGATGATCGCGACGATGACCCGCAAATCGCCGGCGGCCGGCGCCCGCAGCGCGAGGATGCGGCTGCATTCCTCGTCGATCGCCACCTCCATGCCGTTGACCTTGTAGTCGTCCGTCGCGACCGACTCTCCCAGCAGGCTGTCGCCTTCGACCAGCGCGGTAATCGCCTTGTGCAACTGTTGTTCGACGAAACCGCCCATTTGCAGGACCTGGTTGCGGACCTTTTCCAAATCCTCGTTGAAGCGTCGGGAAATGTGGTGGGTGAGGTCGGCGGTTTCCATCATGGCTTACCTTGTGTCAGCGAACGGCTGCGGCATCGAGTGCTACCGGCGTTCGTTTACATCCGATTACCCCTCGAAGTCAATAACATGCGCGATATTTGTGACAAAACGGTGAAACTCCGGCGCCGTCATGCGCCGATTGCCGCGTGCAGGCGGCGATGCCAGATGCGCTGCGGCGGCAGGTGACATGTAAAGGTGCTGCCCTTGCCTTCGACGCTCTGTACTTCGAGCGTCCCGCCATGCCGCTGCAATGCGTGTTTAACGATCGCAAGACCTAGGCCCGAGCCGCCGAGATCGCGCGAGCGGCCGGCATCCACGCGGTAAAAGCGCTCCGTCAGCCGCGGCATATGCTCGGCAGGGATGCCGATGCCGGAGTCGATGACCGCAAAATGCGCGCCGCCGGCATCGCTCCACCAGCGCATGCTCACCGTGCCGTCCGCGGGCGTGTACTTCAACGCATTGACCAGCACATTGGCGAACGCCGACTCGAGTTCGCGATCCGCGCCGTACAGCCCATCCGCCGATTCGAGCTCCAGCAGCACTTGCTGCGGCCTATCGCCGCGCATCAAGGCGTCTCGATGCAGACGCTCGAGCATCCGCGGCATGTCGATCGCGTCGCGCGGCGCCTCATCGTCGGCGGCCTCCAGGCTCGACAACTCCAACAAATCGGCGATGATCGCATTCATGCGCTGTGCCTGAGAGCGCATGTCGCGCAGCGGCCCCGACCATGCCGATTCCAAGCCGGGGTCGTCGGCAAGCGTATCGAGGTAGCCGGAGATCACCGTCAGCGGCGTGCGCAACTCGTGCGAGGCATTGGCGACGAAGTCCTTGCGCATGGCTTCGAGCCGCATTTGCCGCGTGACGTCGCGTGCGAGCAACAAATACTGGCCCGCGCCATAGGGGACCAGCTGCAGCGCCACATGCAGGTCGGCCGCCCCCGCCGGGCACATGACCAGCGGCATGGCGAAATCGTTGCCGGACAAATAGCGGATGAATTCCGGCACGCGGATCAGATTGTCGATGCGCAAGCCCATATCGATCGGCCGGCGCAAGCCCAACAGCAGCGCCGCTTGGCGGTTGAACCAGACGATCTCGTACTGAGCGGTCAGGATGATGACCCCGTCCGGCAACGCGGCCGTCGAGCGGCGTAATTCCCGAAACAACTGCGCCAGGCGCCGTTTGTGAAACTGTTTGCGCCGGTAGAGGCGCTCGACTTGCGCGATCACATCGCCCCAGACGCCGCCGATCGCCGGCGGCGAGTGCTGCGAACGCAGCCGCAGCCAGCGATCGAGCCGGTGCAGATTCAGCAACTGCCAGCCGAGATAGAGGCAAGCGACGCCGAGCAGCCACGCCCAAAACGGACCGACCACCAGGCCGAGGATAAGACCCAGCAGCAGAATGCCCGCGAGGCGCACGAGCGCAAAAGTCCACATTGCCGCCATGGCTAAATAAATACCACGCTTCAGGCATCCCGCGTTGAGAACCGGTACCCAGCTCCGCGCACGGTCTGCACCAGACGCTCCAGCCGGAACGGTTCCAGCGCCTTGCGCAGCCGGCGGATGTGCACGTCGACCGTGCGTTCCTCGACATACGTATTGCCGCCCCAGACCCGATCGAGCAGCTGGCTGCGCGTGAACACGCGTTCCGGGTGCGTCATGAAAAAATGCAGCAAGCGGTATTCCGTCGGCCCGAGCGCGATTTCGCGCTCGCCGGCGCTGACGCGGTGACTCGAATCGTCGAGCTTTAGGCCGTCGGCTTCGATGACCTCTGTGCCGCCGCCCGGCAAGGTACGGCGCAATACGGCTTGAATGCGCGCGAGCAGCTCGCGCGGCGAGAAGGGCTTGGTGATGTAGTCATCCGCGCCGCCGTCCAGACCGCCGACCTTGTCCTGTTCCGCGGCGCGCGCCGTCAGCATGATCACCGGGAGGTCCTCCGTGTCCTTCGTGCGCTTGAGCGTACGCGTCAATTCGAGCCCGCTCATGTCCGGCAGCATCCAGTCGACCAGCATCAAATCCGGCCGTAGGTCGACGATGCAGGCGCGCGCCTCGCGGCAATCCCCGGCTTCCAGAACCTCGTAGCCGGCGCGCCGCAAACCGAACGCGATCATGTCGCGAATGGTTTTTTCATCTTCGACGATCAGGATGCGCTTCGCGGTCATGGGCGGTGCTAGTCTATTGATTCCTGTGACGGCTCATTACAGCGGTAGCGTATGACAGTTTTGTGACACGCTGCCGCTCAAGGCGCGCGTTCCGCTTCGGTCAAAGCGACTTTGTCGCGAACGTACAGCGGCGCGAGTTCGGCCGGATCTAGGCCGGCGCCGGCCGCGAACCTAATCGCACCCAAGCGCGCGATCGCACGCGCGTTCGGCAGCGCTTGCATATCGCGCGCCAGTACATCGATGCCGACAGTCGCGGCGAGCGCCGGGTAGACGGCAAAACCGCGGCCGACGCCGCGATACCGGGCACCGTCAGGCGCCCGCACGCCGCCGGGCGGGCCGACGCGCGGCGCACCGATCGTGACCAGGCCGCGCTTCGCATCGGCGGAAAATACGCCCCAATAAACCTCGCTCATGCGCGCATCGAGACAGGTCAACGCGCGCTCCACGCCGTCCTCAAACGCCGCCAACGCGAGCGCCTCGAGCGATGAGACCGGCACGACCGGCAGTGCCGCACCGAACGCGAGCCCTTGCGCAACCGCGACCGTGAGCCGCACGCCGCTGAACGCGCCCGGACCGATGTCGGCGGCGATCGCATCGAGCGAGGCCAGCGCATAGCCTGCCTCGTCGAGGACCCGATCGACCATCGCGAGCAGCCGTTCGGCGTGGCCCTTGCCGCGTTGTTCGGATCGGCCGATCAGCGCGCCCTTATCCAGCAGCGCCACGGAGCATGCTTCGGTCGCCGCGTCGAGCGCCAGAACACGCATGGCTTCAAGCCGCTCCGAAAGCGGCGGGCGGCACGCTGCGCGCGCGCGACAGGCGCTCGGCCAGAAACCGCGCGCCCTGCGCGCCATCGGTAATGACGGTGCACGGCGGCAATGCCGCCAGGAACAGGCGTCCATAGGCTTTGCTCTTGATGCGCGGATCGCCGATGACGATGACTCCGAAATCGTCGAAATCGCGGATCAAACGCCCTGCGCCTTGCTTCAAGGCCAAAATCGCCTGCGGCAGCTGATGGTCCATGAACGGATTGCCCCCGCGCCGGCGGATGCCCTCGAGGCGCGCCGCCAGCAGCGGGTCGTCGGGCGATGCGAACGGCAGCTTGTCGATCGCGACGATCGACAAGGCCTGACCCTTGACGTCGACGCCTTCCCAAAAACTGCCTGTAGCCAGCAATACGGCATTGCCGAGTTCGCGAAACCGCGTCAGCAACGCCTCGCGCGGCGCTTGGCCCTGCACGAGTACCGGAAACGGCGGATCGGGGAAGCGGCGCGCGAGCGCGCTGACTCCCTGCGCCAATGCGCGGTAACTGGTATACAACAGAAACGCCCGGCCGCCGCAAGCTTCGAGCAGCGGCGCGCAGGCCGCGATGAAGGCGTCGCTGTACGCGGCCGATTGCGGCTCCGGCATCGGCGTCGGCAGATAAATGCGCGCCTGGTCGGGGTAGTCGAACGGACTCGCGATGCTGAGCGCGCGCGCGTCAAGCAAACCGATACGCGCGGCGAAGTGGGCAAAGTCCCCCGCGATCGCCAATGTCGCCGACGTGAACACCCACGCCTGCGGCCGCGCATGCACGAACTCACGCAGCCGCTCGGCGATCTCGAACGGCGTGAAATGCAGTTGGAAACCGCCGGGACCCGTCTCGACCCAGCGCACGCCGGCAGCTTCGGGGGCCGTACGCATGGCGGCGATCCCGCTCGCCAAGCCGAGCGCCCTTTTGGCGCAACTCGCCGTGCCGGCGCCGGCGCCCAAGCCCTCGAGCTGCGCGGCGATGCACTGCAACGCCGGCTCGAGTTCCGCCAGCAGATCCAGAAATGCGTCCGGCAGCCCGCTCCAATCGCGGCGCACCGGACCGCCGCCGAGCGCACGCCGCAACTCCTCGAGCCGCGCAGGCACATCCTCGAGCGCCGCCCCCACAGCCGGCGCCGTCGCTCCGGCCGTCTTGATCTCGGCGGCGGCGTCGCGCGCCAGAATCTCCGCCTGGCGCGCCGACCATGTGTGTCCGAAGAACTGCGCCGCGATATCCGGCACCTGATGCGCCTCATCCAAGATCACGGCCTCGGCGCCGGGCAGCAAATCGCCGAAACCCTCGTCCTTGAGTGCCAAATCCGCCAGCAGCAAGTGGTGATTGACGACGACGATATCCGCCGCCTGCGCCGTGCGCCGCGCGTCGAGCACGTGGCAGCGGGCGAATTGCGGACATTGCTGTCCCAGGCAATTCTCCCGCGTCGAGGTAATACTCGGCCACAGCGGCGATTGTTCCGGCAGGTCGGTCAACTCCGCCAAGTCGCCGGTTTTCGTCGTCGCCGCCCAGCGGCTGACACGGCCCAGCAGGCGCGCCGCGCCGCGCTCGCCGGCCAACAGCGAACCTTGCTGCGTCGCCAGCTCCAGGCGGTGCCGGCACAAATAGTTGGCGCGGCCTTTCAGCAACGCGCATTTCACCGGCATGCCGAGCGCCTTGGCAAGCATCGGCACGTCGCGCCGGAACAGCTGATCCTGCAGCGTGCGCGTGCCGGTCGAGATGATCACGCTGCGCCCGGACAACAGCGCCGGCACCAAATAGGCGAACGTCTTGCCGGTGCCGGTACCGGCCTCGATCAGCACGGGCTCCAGATCCCGCAGTGCGCGGGCGACGGCCTTGGCCATCGTGGCTTGCTCGCTCCGATAGGCATAACCCGGCAATGCCCGCGCCAGGGGCCCGTCGGCGCCGAATATTTCGACGAAATCGCTAATCATGTTGCGGGCTAGCCTACGACGTTATCGACGGCCGCTGCGGCCTTTTTCATGCTGCCGCATCGGCCCTGCCGCGGCGCGCGCGCGGGGCCGCATTGCGCGGCCGCCGCAGGGGTGGCGAGGCGCCAATCCATCTGTCATTCTTTACCCATGGCCACGGCACCATTGCACGTCACCGCTCTTCGCGCCTTGAACCGCGAAGTCGCCGCCTGGGTCGATGAGGCGGCACGCCTGACGCTGCCGGAAGACATCTATTGGTGCGACGGCAGCGACGAGGAATTCCGCGCCATCCGCAGCGAGTTGGCGTCGCATGACCTGATCCGCCTCGATCAGGGCGCCTTTCCCGGGTGCTACCTGTACCGCTCGGACCCATCGGACGTCGCACGCGTCGAACATCTGACGTTCGTGTGCACGAGGGATCGCGACGATGCCGGCCCGAACAATCATTGGATGGCGCCGGCGCAAGCGCATCGCAAGATGGACGAGCTGTTCCGCGGCTGCATGCGCGGACGCAGGCTCTTCGTCGTCCCGTACTGCATGGGGCCGATCGATTCGCCGTATGCGCGCTGCGGCGTGGAAATCACCGACAGCCGCTACGTGGTACTGAACATGCACTTGATGACGCGCATGGGCCGGCCGGCGCTCGAGCGCATCGCCCGCGACGGCACGTTCGTCAAGGGTCTGCATTCGACCGGCGATTTGAACCCCGAGCGGCGCTTCATCATGCATTTCCCGGAAGAGTTGTCGATCAAGAGCTTCGGTTCCGGCTACGGCGGCAACGCACTGCTCGGCAAGAAGTGTCACGCGCTGCGCATCGCGAGCTGGCAGGCGCGCACCGAAGGCTGGCTCGCCGAGCACATGCTGATCGTCGGCATCGAGAACCCGCAAGGCGAGATTCACTATGCCGCCTGTGCGTTCCCATCCGCCTGCGGCAAAACCAATCTGGCGATGCTGTTGCCGCCGGCAAGCTATCCTGGCTGGAAAGTCTGGACCGTCGGCGATGACATCGCCTGGCTGCACCCGGGCAAGGACGGCCGCCTGCATGCGATCAACCCGGAATCCGGATATTTCGGGGTCGTACCGGGCACCAATGCGAAAACCAACCGCATCGCCTACGAGACCATACGTCGCGACACGCTGTTCACAAACGTCGCTCTGACCGCGGACAATCAACCCTGGTGGGAGGGCTTGAAAGAGGGCCGTCCGGCACTCGATTGGCAAGGCAGGCCGTATGACCCGGCGAATGGGCCGGCGGCGCATCCGAATTCGCGGTTCACGGTGGCGGCGCATCAAAATCCGAACTATTCGCCGTTCGCGGATGCTGCCGACGGCGTGCCGATCTCCGCGATCATCTTCGGCGGCCGCCGCGCCTCGCTCGCGCCTCTGGTTTTTCAGGCGCGCAACTGGCTGCACGGCGTACTGATCGGCGCCAGCCTGGCGTCGGAGACGACCGCGGCCGCGACCGGTGCGGTCGGCATCGTGCGCCGCGACCCGATGGCGATGCAGCCGTTTGCCGGCTACAACTTTGCCGATTACTGGACGCACTGGATCAACGTCGGCGCCAAACTGCAAGCGCCGCCGCAGATCTTTCACGTCAATTGGTTCCGCCAAAACGGCAACGGCCAATTCCTCTGGCCGGGTTTCGGCGACAACTTGCGGGTGTTGCGCTGGATCATCGACCGCTGCCGAGGCACCGCCCCGGCGCGCGCGACGGCGATCGGCATGATGCCCGCACCCGGCGATCTGGACACGACGGGGCTCGCGATCGCACCGGCCGCTTTGGAAGAGTTGCTCGCGGTCGATCCGGCCGCGTGGCACCGCGAATTCCGCGCGATCGGCGCTTATCTCGACGAGTACGGTGAGCGCTTGCCGCAGGCGCTGAAGCGCGAACTGAGCGAGGCCCTGCAGCGCGTCGCGAGCGCTTGACAGCGGCCGGGGTTAATCCTCGCAGCTGTAGCGGATCACTTGCGAGGAATTGCTGTCCGGAGCCTTGCCGAGACCGATCAAGCCTTCGCCGCGTATTTGCATCGAGTCGCGGCGCACGAAGGCTTCCTCGCCGTCCTTGTCGAGCACGAACGTGCCGTTCGTGCTCTGATCGACCAGCAGAAACTTGTTGCGGCTGATCTCCACGCGCGCGTGCAGGCGCGAAATCAGGTTGCCTTTGACGACGAGGTCGTTTTCCTCGGCACGGCCGATGCTGATGTTCGCCCGTGCGTCGTCGACGAACACTTCCTGGCCTTGGTAGCGCAGGCGCATGCGCTGCGGCTTTGCGCCGCGTTCGCGCGAGGCGATCGCGGGCACCATGCTGGTGACGTCTTCCGGTTGCCACAGCACCTCGAACAACGCGACTTCGCTGCTGCGGCCCTTTAGGGTCGCGATGTCGATTTGGCGCACCGATGCGCGCCAATCGGTCGACAATTGTTCGACCATCGTCGCGGTGGTCATGATTTGTCCGGCCTTAGCCTGGCTCGTCATGCGATTCGCCGTGTGCACTGCGGACCCGAATATGTCGCGGTTCTCCATGACGACCGGGCCGAAATTGCAGCCGATGCGGATCGCGACCATATGGTCGTCGACCTGCAAGGACGGATGCGAGGATATTTGCTTCTGCATGTGCGCCGCCGCATTCAGCGCGTCGTCTGCCGTCGGAAACGTGACCATGACCTCATCGCCCATCGTCTTGATCACGGTGCCGTGATTTTGTTCGGTCGCGCCGCGCATCACCTCGATGCAGATGCTCACCATTTCGCGCGCGCGCAAATCGCCGAGCTGTTCGTACAGCTTGGTGCTGCCGACCACGTCGGCGAACAGAATCGCGACTTCGATTTCGTTGCCCATGACCCCGCGAGATTATACTTAATACTCAAGCCGCGCGCCGCCTGCGGCAGAAGTTTGCGCCAGACCGCGCGCGCGCCGCGAGACGGGCCTCCGTCAGCCAGCGAGCTTCAGGCCGCGAACGGCAATGTCAGCAGCGGCAGCGCCGCGTACAGCGTTTCCGGCTCGGCGTCGGGCCGGGCCGCGACCTCGGACAAAAAGCGCCGCCACGCGCGCGCGCCCGCGGTGCCCGCGACGAGGCCATGCATGTGGCGCGTGATCGAATGCAGGCGGACCCCGTGCGCGGCCTGGCGCCGCGCATGGCCGACGATGCGTTCGATGACGGCTTCCGGCTGCGGAATGCGCCACGCGGGATTCACGACCGCTCGTTCCAATTCGGCCAGCAGCGCCGGCCGATGATACGCGGCTCGGCCCAACATGACGCCGTCCAGGCCCTGCTGCAGCTGCGCCGCCGCAGCGGCCAGATGTTGCAAACCGCCGTTGACGACGACCGGCAGGCGGGGGCGCTCGCGCTTCAGGCGGTGCACGAAGCCATAGCGCAGCGGCGGTATCTCGCGATTCTGCTTCGGCGTCAGGCCGCCGAGAATGGCCGCGCGCGCATGCACGATCAGCGCATCGACGCCGGCCGCGGCCTGCGCAGCGGCGAAGGCGTCGAAGAACTCGTAATCGTCGCGATCGTCGAGGCCGATGCGGCATTTGACCGTCACCGGCACGCACACCGCGTCCTTGATCCGTCTGACGCAGTCGGCGACCAACGGCGGATCCGCCATCAGGCAGGCACCGAACGCGCCGCTCTTGACCCGCTCGCTCGGGCAGCCGACGTTCAGATTGATCTCGGCGTAGCCCGCCGCCTCGCCGGCGCGGGCCGCGAGGGCGAGCGCCCGCGGATCCGAACCGCCCAATTGCAGCGCGACCGGATGCTCGGCGGGATCCATGGCGAGGAGGCGCTGCGCGTCGCCGCGCAAGACCGCGGCCGCAACGATCATCTCGGTATAGAGCAGCGCATGCGGCGCGAACAAGCGATGCAGGTAGCGGCAATGCCGGTCGGTCCAGTCCATCATCGGCGCGACGCACAGCCTGCGATCAATGGCTTGGACCGATTCCCTGCCTAACCCCTTGTTTTTTGGGTCTAGCATTGTCATGTGGTATCACTCATAATCACCGCATAACACAACAGCCCCGTGTTCGAGTGATACAGAATTGATACGGAAGTGATACATGGCGAGCATTACGCGGATCGGTTCCAACTGGCGGGCGCTCGTGCGCAAGGGCGGACATAATCGCTGCAAGACGTTCCCCACGCAAGCCGCGGCCAAGTTTTGGGCGCGCGCCATTGAGGGCGAGATAGAGGAACTGAAGGCCACGGGCCATATGCAGCCGCGCAGCCAGACGATCGGTGACTTGATCGACCGATATACGCGCGAGGTCTACCCGATCAAGCCCTGGGGGCGCAGCAAGAACGCGGATCTTAGAAGACTCAAAGCCGGTCTCGGGCACATCCTTGCGGCCGACCTCGATTACAAGAATGCGTTCGACTATTTCACGCGGATTCGCGAAGCCGGCTGCGGGCCGGTCGGCATCGGCTCTCAGGCCGGATATCTCGTCGGCGTGCTCGAAACGGCTTCCGAAGTCTGGCGCCTTGCGGTTCCAGTCCAGACAGTAAAGGACGTGCGCGGCGCGCTCAAGAAGCTCGGCATGATACGCAAGGGCAACACGCGCAGCCGGCGGATGCTCAATACCGAGGTCACGCGGATCATTATGCATCTCGAGCGCAAGGCGAGCGCGCTCCCGCTCGGGGACATTATTTGGTTCTGTCTCGCAAGCGCGATGCGAATCTCCGAAGTCTGTCGGCTCGAATGGACGGACCTAAACGCGGCCGATCGCACGATCCGCATTCGCGACCGCAAGCATCCGACTGAGAAAGTCGGAAATCATCAGATCGTCCCGTTGCTGAAGGTCGCCGGCCTCGACGCCTACGAAATCGTCAAGCGACAACCGAAGAAGCACAAGCGCATTTTCCCGGCGAACCCAAAGACTGTCGGCACCTACTTCACGAAGGCAGTAGCCGAGCTCGGGATCGACGACCTACACCTCCATGATCTACGGCACGAGGCGATATCGCGCTTGTTCGAGGCCGGCTATCGCATCGAGCAAGTCTCGCTTGTGAGCGGGCACCGCGACTGGTCAATGCTTAAACGCTACACGCATCTTCGCGCGGCGGATCTACATCGGGAGCGGGCGCCATGAACCAGAAGAAAGATATTAAAAATCGCGCCGATGCGCTAAAGCGCGCGCTCAACGAACCGCGCGCGACATTAATGAAAGCAAGAATTGCGATGCTTCTTCCGCTTGAAATAACGCTATGAGAAAGCGAGCGCAACGTTGTATGGGAAGTCCTTGATGGTTCGGTGCGGCGGTGGCGTCATGAAGCGCGATAGACTGCGGCTTTCCTGGGAGTTGGGTAAAGAACCATCGGGTAGGGGGTGAGCTTGCGCTCACCGCCCTCCCACACCACCGGACGTGCGGTTCCGCATCCGGCGGTTCAACTTAAACTCTGGAGTCGCTGATAGGTACCCA
>JAYTQR010000151.1:0-8125 GCA_043746615.1 Gammaproteobacteria bacterium
GCGGGTCGGCGACTGCTGGCCCGGCCGGGGGTCCGGCCGTCGTCAAGGCAGCCGACATTACCGTTGGCGCCGGCGGCGCCGGCGCGCGCTCGCATTCGAAACAGGCCACGGCCGGGTTGGCCTCAAACACCGTGCGGCCGGCCGAGTCCTCGATCCGATCGATGTAATACGGAGTGATCCGAAATCCGCCGTTGGCAAACGCTGCGTAGCCGGCGGCGAGCTGCAGCGGACTCACTTCGGCCGTACCGAGCGCGAGCGTCAGATCGTCCGGCAATTGCGCTTTGTCGAAGCCGAAGCGCGTCACATAGTCGCGCGCATATTCGCCGCCGATTTCCCGCATCAGGCGGATTGTCACCAGATTGCGCGACCGCACCAGCGCCTCACGCAGGCGGGTCGGGCCGTAGAACTTGTTGCTGTCGTTTTTCGGCCGCCACGCGTCGGCGTCGTCCGCCGTGCCGAGCACGATTGGCGCGTCCAAGACGATGCTGGCCGGCGTAAAACCCTTGTCGAACGCTGCCGAGTAGATGAACGGCTTGAACGCTGAACCGGGCTGACGCCGCGCCTGTGTCGCGCGATTGAAGTTGCTTTGATAGTAATCGAAGCCGCCGACCAGCGCGGCGACCGCGCCGTCATGCGGGTCAAGCGCGACCAGCGCGCTTTGCGCCTCGGGAATTTGTACGAACAGCAGGTTTTGCGCGTTACTGCCGACCGTATAGATCACATCGCCGCGGCCGAAGATATCCGCCGCCCGGGTCGGGGCCCGGCCAACGTTCCCGCCGGGCAGTTCGCGGCGCGCCCAGGACAGTTTCTCCCACGGCAGATCCACTGCCCCCAAATCCTTGACGTAAACGACCGCGCTGCGCGCCCCGATCTGCTCGACGACCGCCGGCCGCAGACCCCCGACCGCCGGGAAACGCTCGAGCATGGCCTCGACGGCGCGCGGCTGCGGCGCCTGCGGCAGCTGCAGCCGCGCCGTGGCGCCACGGTACCCGTGCCGCCGGTCGTATTCCAGCAAGCCAGTCCGTAATGCCACGCGGGCGGCGGCCTGCAAGCGCGAATCGATGGTCGTAATGACCTTGTATCCGCCGGTATAGATGCCGTCGCCATATTTGGCCTGTAAATCGGCGCGTACCATTTCGGCCACATAGGGCGCTTCTACCTCCAGCGTTGGTCCGTGCAGTCGTGATTCCACCGGACTGTCGTTCGCCGCGTCATGCTCGGCCTGGGTGATGTAGCCGAGATGCAGCATGCGGCGCAGCACATACGCGCGCCGAATCTTGGCGGCGTCGGGGTTGGCGACCGGATTGACTTGCGAGGGCGCCTTCGGAATGCCGGCCAAAGTCGCCATTTCGGCAATGCTCAATTGATCCAGGCTCTTGCCGAAATACACTTCGGCGGCGGCGCCGACGCCGTAGGCGCGCTCGCCGAGGAAGGTGCGATTGGCGTAAATCGAAAAAATGTCCTCCTTGGAATATTTGGCTTCCATCAGCAGCGATATGTAGATTTCGCTCAATTTGCGCTTCATGTCGCGGCGCGGCGTGAGGAACACGTCTCGCGCCACTTGCATCGTGATCGTGCTGCCGCCCTGGCGCACGCCGCCGGCGCGCAAATTCGCCCATGCCGCCCGTAAAATACCTTGCCAATCAACGCCATGGTGCTCGAAGAAGCGGTCATCCTCGGCCGCCAAGAAGGCATCCACCAACTTTTTCGGTATTTCCGCGTAACGCACCGGGATACGCCGCTGTTCGCCGATCGAAGCGATCAGCCGGCCGTCGCGCGTGTAGATGCGCAGCGGCACCTGCAGTTGCACGTCGCGCAGCGTATCGACGTTCGGCAACGCCGGCTGCAGATAGACATAGGCACAGACATTGGCGAACAGGAACAGCACAATCATGCCGATCAGGGCCGTACAAATTCGCGATATGAGAACTAGGTAACGTTTAGCCACAGAAAACCGCTCTAACTTATTGCACCGGCGGTACCGGGCATGCATATTACCGCCGGTTACAGGGGCATACTCATCGAAAGATGAGGACGCAAAGCTACCGGTCTACGGGCTCGATGCCTAGGACAGCGGGGCTGCCGAACCGCAGCGGGCAGGTCCGAACTAGACACGGACGGCTCAAAGTGGTTTGACCGAATCGGCAGCCGACCCTTCCTCGCCATCGGCACGCGCCAGCGCAGCTTTGATTCTCATCCGACAGTGTCTTTGCCTACAAGTGCCCGGACTGGCGGAGGCGATTATCGTGAGTACGGTCACGTTCTATTTAACAGTTTCTTGCTAAGTTTGTTCCCTATAGCTAATCTGATGCGCAAGTTTCGACCTCCAAGATACTGAGCTTAAAAGGAAAAAATTCGTGTGGTCGTTCGCTAAAAGATACCGTCCGCTGGTCGGACTCGATATTACAACGTCATCCGTAAAGCTGATCGAGCTCACGATGTCGGGTGGTCAGTATCGCGTGGAGTCGTACGCTGCGGAGCCGACGCCGCACAACGCGATCAACGAGAAGGCAATCGTCGATGCCGAAGCGGTCGGCGAGGC
Organism: Gammaproteobacteria bacterium; assembly: GCA_043746615.1. GTDB lineage: Bacteria > Pseudomonadota > Gammaproteobacteria > Steroidobacterales > Steroidobacteraceae > Bog-1198. The sequence continues at coordinate 2,543 of JAYTQR010000151.1, forward strand.
AATCCGCCGCGCGGTCAAACGTTCCGGTGCGAAGAGCCGGCTCGCCGCGATCGCGATCAGCGGCGATGCCGCGATCACGAAAGTCATTCAAATGCCCAAAAGCCTCGGGGAAAACGATCTCGAAAGCCAAGTCGAAATGCAAGCCGACCAGTACATTCCGTTCCCGATGGAGGACGTCAGTTACGATTACCAGGTCATCGGTCCGTCGGAAAAAGACGCCGAGATGCTCGACGTGCTGCTCGTCGCGACACGCACTGAAAATGTCGAACAGCGTCGCGCCGCGGTTCAGGCCTCCGGCCTGACCGCGCAGATCGTCGACGTCGAGGCGTTCGCGCTGGAGAACGCCTGCGTGCTGATGCGCCATCAGATGCCCGACGGCGGTATGGACCGCACGATCGCGGTCGTCGACTTCGGCGCAAGTAGTACGACATTCAGTGTGCTGCGGGACATGAAGGTCATCTACACGCGGGACTTCGCGTTCGGCGGCCAACAATTGACCGAGGAAATCATGCGCACCTACGGGCTGAGCATGGAGGAGGCGGGCCGCGCCAAGAAGGAGGGCGGTTTACCGAGCAACTACCAGCCAGAAGTGTTGGACCCGTTCATCGACGACATGACCCAGCAGGTCAGCCGTTCGCTGCAGTTCTACCTGGCATCCGGCAGCGGCCGCTCGCAGCCCGATCAAATCCTGATTTGCGGCGGTTGCGCGAACATTCCCGGCGTCGCCGACGTTATTTCCAGCCGGGTCGGCGTGCCGGCCGAGAAGGGCGATCCTCTCGGCAACATGAAAATGTCATCGAAGGCCAAGGCGCAAGCGGTCGCGCGCGATGCCACCGCGCTGCTGACGGCGTGCGGGCTCGCACTGCGCAGCTTCGACTAAGGACGATCATGCCGCGTATCAACCTATTACCCTGGCGCGAACAACAGCGCAAAACCCGCCGCCGGGAATTCGGCTTGGCGGCCGGCGCCGCGGTGCTGGCCGGCATCATGTGCGCGCTCGGCGGCAAACTCATGTATTCGAACTGGATCGATACGCAAACGGAAAAAAACGAGCTCCTGCAAAAGGAGATCAATAAGCTCGACGTGCAAATCGGCGACATCATGGATCTCGAAGATCGCAAGCAACGCCTGGTCGCGCGCATGGAAATCATCGAGAAGCTGCAGCGCAGTCGTCCCGAGATCGTGCACCTGTTCGACGAAATCGTGCGCACCGTCCCCGATGGCGTTTACCTCACGTCGATCAAGCAGACCGGCAAGAAACTGGAGATTCACGGCATCGCGCAATCCAGCACCCGGGTGTCGACATTCATGCGCAACATCGACGCATCGACATGGATGGCCAACCCGGTCCTGCAAGTGGTCGAGGCGACGAAGGACGGTACCGGCAGTTCGAGATTCACTCTATTCACCGACACGGTCGGCGTGAATTTGGACAGCAACGGCGGCGAAGTCATACACAAAAGGGTTGCCTCGAGATGAATTTCTTCGACCAACTGCGCACGTCGGATCCGCGCGATCCGGGCCGCTGGCCATGGGCCGTTCGCGGCTTTTTCATCGGGGTGATTTTTCTGGGCTGCACCGCCGTCGCGTGGTACATGCTGGTCTGGAACGAAGACCGTCCAAGACTGCTGCGGGCCGAGGCGACCGAACAGGATCTGCGCGCGCAGTTCGAGACCAAGCAGCAGCGCGCCGCAAATCTCGACGCCTACAAAGTCCAGCTCGGCGAAATGGAGCGCAGCTTTGGCGCGATGCTGCGGCAATTGCCGGGCCGGACCGAGGTGCCGAATTTGCTGGTCGACATTTCGCAGACCGGGCTCGCCGCAGGACTGCAGGAGCGGCTTTTCGAGCCGGCCAAGGAGAAAAGCGAGGGTTTCTACGCGGAATTGCCGATCAAGATAGAACTCGTCGGCACCTATCACCAATTCGGAAAATTCGTCAGCGGGATCGCCGCGCTGCCGCGCATCGTCACGCTGCACGATATAGAGATCAAGCCGACGGCCGATAAGGACTCCTCGTTCGATCATCTGACGATGGACGTCACTGCGAAAACCTACCGCTACATCGAAGACGAGGCGGGGCACGCGGGCGGCAAACCGGGCAAGACGCGGGCTGGAGGCGCCACGTGAGCCGGCCTGCAGGAGCACGCGCAATGCTGACCATTTGCCTGACATGCGTGGCCGTGGCCGGCTGTTCCAGCGGGCAATCCGATCTGAAAGCCTGGATCGCGCAGGTCAAGGAGAGGCCCGGCGGGCGCATCGAACCGCTGCCCGTGGTGAAGCCTTACGAATCCTTTGCTTACAGCGCCGGGGCTCTGCGTTCGCCGTTTCAGCCGCAGGGCCCGAGCTCGGGTCCGGCCAGCGTGCGGCCGAACGTGCGGCGCAACCGCGAGTTCCTCGAGGGATTCCCCCTCGACACGCTGAAAATGGTCGGTACATTGAAGATGGGGAGCCGATTTTACGGCCTCGTCGAATCGAAGGACGGCCTCGTGCACAAGGTGCAGCCCGGCAATTATATCGGGCAGAGCGACGGCAAAATCACCGAAATCACGCCCAGTAAAATTAGTATCTCCGAAATCATTCCCGATGGTCTCGGCGGCTACATCGAGCGACCGGCTTCGTTGGCACTGGTCAACTGAAGCCAAAGGGAGAGCAACGCATGACCACACGTAAGGTTCGAATCGCGACGTTTGCGGCCTCGGCACTGATGGCGCTCGCGGCGCTCACTGTCGATGCGCGCGCCGCCGGCGGCAACAAACTCGAGGCGATCGACGTCAAGACGCTGTCCAGCCAGCAGGTCCAGCTGACGCTGCGGTTGAGCGGCCCGGCTCCCGAACCGATGGCGTTCACGATCGACAAGCCGGCGCGCATTTCCCTCGACTTGCCGAACACCTCGCTGGCGCTCGCCTCGCGCCGCATCGACGTGCGCTCCGGCGGCGTCGACACGGTACTCGCGGCCGAGGCGGGCGGGCGTACCCGCATCGTCGTCGATCTGGACACGCTGATACCCTACACTACCGAAGTCCAAGGCAATAACCTCATCGTCACGCTCGGCGCGCAGCCAGGCACTCCGGTCGTGACAGCGGCGGCCGCGCAGATCGGCGGCACCTCCGCCCCGGCAGCGGCGGGCGCCGAGCACGCGCTTCGCTCGATCGACTTTCGGCGCGGCACCGACGGCACCGGCCGCATCATCGTACGGCTGTCCGATCCGCGCATACCGATCAACATCCACCAGGAGGGCAATCAAGTCGTCGTCGACTTCGCGGGCGCCCTGCTGCCGAAGCATCTGATGCGCCGTTACGACGTCACCGATTTCGCGACCCCGGTGCAAACCCTCGATGCGGTCCGGAACGGCGGCGGTTCCCGTCTGGTGATCAATGCTCATGGGGCTTTCGATCAGCTGGCGTATCAAACTGACAGCGAGTACGTCGTCGAGATCAAGCCGTCGACGAAGCGCGCCGCGAACGAGGCAAAGAAGGAATATACCGGCGAGCGCCTGACGTTGAATTTTCAGGACATCGACGTGCGCTCGGTGTTGCAGCTGCTTGCCGATACGGGCGGCCAAAACATCGTCGTCAGCGATTCGGTGACCGGCAATCTGACGCTGCGGCTGCAGAACGTGCCCTGGGACCAGGCCTTGGACATCGTTTTGCGCACGAAGGGATTGGACAAGCGACGTCAGGGCAACGTGATCATCGTCGGGCCGACCGCGGAACTCGCTGCGCAGGAGAAGGCCGAACTGTCGGCGCGCAATCAGATCCAAGAACTCGAGCCGCTGCACACGGAATTTTTGCAGGTCAACTACGCGAAAGTATCGGACCTCGCGACTCTGATCAAAGCGAGCGGCAGTTCGAAGAACTCCATGTTGTCGTCGCGCGGCTCATTGTCGATCGATGAGCGCACAAACACTCTGTTGGTCCAGGATACGCCGGAGCGGCTCGCCGACATCCGCCGCCTGGTGCAGAGGCTGGACGTACCGGTCAAGCAAGTGCTGATCGAGGCGCGCATCGTCGTCGTGACCGATAAGTTCGAGCGCGACCTTGGCGCACGCTTCGGCGTCACCTCGGTCCATTCGAACGGCAGCCGTGGCGTCTTGGCGGTGACCGGCAACGGTACCGGCGCGGACACGATGACAAGTTCCGCAACGACCAATCTGAACAGCACCGGCAGCGCGTTTCCGGTGACGACTCCGATTCTGGCGAACCGCTATCAGGTGAATCTGCCGGTCGCGAATCCGGCCGGGTCGATCGGCGTAGCGTTGCTGGGTAGCAGTTATCTGGTCGATCTGGAACTGTCGGCGGCGCAAAACGAGGGCCGTGGCGAGGTCATCTCGTCGCCGCGTGTGATCACGGCGAATCAAAAGGAAGCCACGATAATGCAGGGCGTCGAGATTCCGTATCAGCAATCGGCCTCGAGCGGCGCGACCACGACGCAATTCAAGAAGGCAGTCCTGTCGTTGAAGGTGACGCCGTTGATCACACCGGACAGCCGCGTGATTCTGGATCTCGACGTCAGCGACGACTCGGTTGGTCAGCTGGTCCAGAGCGCGACCGGCGGCACGGTGCCGTCGATCGATACCCGCGAAATCATCACCCAGGTGCTGGTCAACGACGGCCAGACCGTCGTTCTCGGCGGCATTCTGGAAACGACGAAGTCGAAGGCGGCGGATAAAGTGCCATACCTCGGCGACATTCCGATCCTGGGGCACTTGTTCAAGAGCACGACGGATGTCAACAACAAGACCGAACTGCTGATCTTCATTACGCCAAAAATCCTACGTGAGGGGTCCAACCTCTACTAACGTCGGCCCGACGAGCACGGGCGTAGCTGCACTGCCGCTCCTGGGGCGGGGCGCGCACAGCCGGACGCCCGGCCCGCGCCTCGACTATGATCTGCGCTCAGCATGATCAACCAGCGGAATGTCTTTCTGATCGGACCGATGGGATCCGGCAAGACCGCGGTCGGGCGGCACCTCGCGCGGCTGTTCCGTCTGACGTTCTACGATAGCGATGCGGATATCGAAGCCAAGACCGGCGTCGACGTCGCCTTCATCTTCGAAAAAGAGGGCGAAGCGGGCTTTCGCGCGCGGGAACGGCAAACCATTCAACGCCTGACGGCGCTGGAGTCGATCGTGTTGGCGACCGGCGGGGGCGCGGTCATCGACGCGGAGAATCGGCGGCTGCTTGCCGCGCGCGGCGCGGTCGTGTACCTGATGACCTCGGTGGATCAGCAAATCGAACGGACGCGCCACGCGCGACACCGGCCGCTGTTGAACGACTCGGCACCGGAGAGGATATTGACCGAACTGATGCGGCGGCGGGCCGCACTGTACGCCGAAATCGCCGATCTGACGGTTTCGACCGACAATCGCCGCGTGCTGCTCGTTGCCGAGGAGATTTACGATGCGCTTCGGCGGGCGCGAAGCCTCTGAGCTTCGTATAATCCGCCGTGTGCAAACCATCCGCGTAGCCGCAGGGAACTCGCATTACCCGATCGAGATCGGTCCGGGATTGTTGCACAACCGCGATTTGTTGGCGGCGCGGATTCCCGGCACGGACTTGCTGATCGTCAGCAACCTCACCGTCGC
>JAYTQR010000152.1:0-2175 GCA_043746615.1 Gammaproteobacteria bacterium
CCCGCAGCGGAGCGAGCGCTTCTCGCCACCATCTCGATCACGATGGATGGGCGGCGCCGCTCCTTTCCGATGGCCCCGGAGGATGCATCAGTGCTCGAGGCGGCGGAACGCGCCGGCTTGCAGTTGCCGTTCTCCTGCCGATCCGGCATCTGTGCGACCTGCCGCACGCGCGTAATCGACGGCCGCGTCGTCATGACGCACAACATCGCGCTGGCGCCATGGGAGCTCGATGCGGGCTTTGCCCTGTGTTGTCAGGCTCGCCCGACGACGGCAACGCTCGAGTTGAGCTACGACGAGAAATAGGCGCGACGCCAAGCGCCGGGAGAGCACCATGTCCTATGCAACCATACTCTTCACGATCGACGCGAATATCGCGCGACTAACGTTGAATCGCCCCGATAAGCTCAACAGTTTCAATGCCATCATGCACACCGAGGTGCAGCATGCGCTGGCTCGACTGCCGGCGAGCGGAGCACGGGTGTTGGTGCTGACCGGAGCGGGCCGCGGCTTTTGCGCCGGACAGGATTTGGGGGACAGAGCTGTGGCGCCGGGCGGTCAAGGTGTCGATCTCGGCGAGTCCATCGACAAATTCTACAAACCCTTGGTGCTGGCATTGGCATCTGTGCCGCTGCCGGTCATTGCGGCAGTAAACGGCGTCGCGGCGGGCGCCGGAGCCAATATTGCGCTGGCCTGCGACCTGGTCATTGCAGCGCGCTCCGCGACATTCGTACAGGCGTTCGCGAAGCTCGGCCTCGTACCGGATTCCGGCGGAACATGGTTCTTACCGCGCTTGGTCGGCAATGCGCGGGCCATGGGGCTGGCGCTGCTCGGTGATAAACTGTCGGCCGAACAAGCGGCCGCCTGGGGAATGATTTGGCAATGCGTCGAGGATACCGCGTTGGAATCGACCGTGCAGACGCTCGCGCAGCGGCTCGCCATCGCGCCGACGCGGGGGCTCGGCGCGACGAAGGCGGCGATCCGCGACAGCTGGCAACGCTCACTCGCGCAGCAATTGGATGTCGAGCGCGATTTGCAACGCGAACTCGGCCGCTCGGCGGATTACGCCGAGGGCGTTGCGGCCTTTGTCGATAAGCGCACGCCGCGCTTTACCGGGCGTTAGCCGTGAATCATCCGCCAAAGGCGCCGCAGGAAGATGTGCGCCGGGCACGAGCGGCGGTCGATGCGCTGTATGCGCGCGATACGGCCTCGCAGGCGTTGGGCTTGGAACTGCTCGAGGTTGCCCCGGGCCAGGTGCGCGTCGGGATGACGGTGCGCGCGGACATGGTCAACGGGCACGGCATTTGCCACGGCGGCATTCTGTTCGCGCTGGCCGACAGCGCCTTCGCATTCGCGTGCAATTCGCACGGCGAGCCGATGGTGGCGGCCGGGGCCAGCATCGAATTTCTCGCGCCGGCGCCGCGCGGCGAACGGTTGATCGCGATCGCCACGGAAACGCTGCGCACCGAGCGCCTCGGCATTTACGACGTGGTGCTGAGCAAACTGTCCGGTGATCCGCTGGCGTACTTTCGCGGGCGATGCGCCCGTCTACGTTTACCGGCAAACTTCGTTTAAAACGGACTCGATGCCATGAATGAGGCCTTTATCTGCGATGCGATTCGAACGCCCATCGGGCGCTACGGCGGGGCGCTTGCGGCCGTTAGGCCGGATGATCTGGCCGCACTCGTGTTGCGTGAATTAATGCAACGCAACGCGAGGATCGATCCTGATGCGGTAGACGATGTGATCTTGGGCTGTGCCAACCAAGCGGGCGAAGACAATCGCAACGTCGCGCGGATGAGTGCCTTGCTCGCCGGGCTGCCGGACGCGGTGCCGGGCGTGACGCTGAACCGCCTCTGTGGGTCGGGTCTCGATGCGGTCGCGAGCGCCGCGCGGATGATCGCGGCCGGGGAGGCGCAGCTCGCGCTCGCCGGCGGCGTCGAGAGCATGAGCCGGGCGCCGTATGTTCTGTCGAAGAGTGCGACGCCCTTCGCCCGCGATGCGCAGATGTTCGACACGACGATCGGCTGGCGTTTCGTCAATGCGGCAATGAAACAGTCCTACGGGATCGATTCAATGCCTGAAACCGCTGAAAACGTCGCCGCCGAATTCGGTATTTCCCGCGAGCATCAAGACCAGTTCGCATTGCGCAGCCAGCAGCGTGCGTTGGCGGCGCAA
>JAYTQR010000153.1:0-4244 GCA_043746615.1 Gammaproteobacteria bacterium
CTGCACACGGACAACCCGTATCGCGAACCGGTGCCCGGTTTCCAGGCGCTGCATGTTCTGGTCGCGGCGCCCGCCGGCGGCGAGAGTCTGTTCGCCGACGGCTTCGCCCTCGCCGCGCATTTGCGCGACATCGATGCCGCCGCGTTTCGGTGCTTGACCACGACGCCGGTGCCGTTCCGCTACCGCTCGAAAGACGTCGAACTGTACGCCGAGCGGCCGCTGATCCAGCTGTCGTGCAGCGGCGCGATTGCCGCCGTGCATTACAACAGCCGGTCGATTGCGCCGTTGCTGACCACGGCCGATGCCGCGGAGGCGTTCTACGCGGCGTACCGGAGCCTTGCCGCACTGCTACGCGATCCTTGCTTTCAATTGCGATACCGGATGCGGGACGGCGATCTGGCCGTCTTCGACAATCAGCGCATCTTGCATGGCCGCACGGGCTTTGCAGCGGCGCGACATCCACGCCATTTGCGCGGTTGTTATCTGACGCGCGACAGCGTCTATGCCGAGGCCGCGCTACTGCGCCGCCGCCACGAGCCGGTCGGCGAGCGATGAGCGTCGCCGACGCGGTGTTCGCGATCTACCGGCGCGGGGGCGGCGGTGCGTATTTCGGCGAGTGCGTGTCGATGACGCAACACGCGCTGCAGGCGGCACATTTCGCGCAGCGGGAGCAGGCGCCATCCGCGTTGATCATCGCCGCCTTGCTGCACGATATTGGACACCTGCTCGTGCCGGTGCCCGAGGATATCGCCGCATGGACCGAGGATGCGCACCATGAGCTGTGCGGCAGCCGCTGGCTGCGCGCGCGCTTTCCGGCCGAGATCGCCGAGCCGGTCCGTCTGCACGTCCCGGCGAAGCGGTATTTATGCGCGACCGATGCGGCGTATCTGGCCAAGCTGAGTCCCGCGTCGGTCGTGACGCTGAAGCTGCAGGGCGGCCCGATGTCGGCGCGCGAGGTCGCCGCGTTCGAGACCGAACCCTACGGCGAGCAAGCGGTGCGCGTGCGGCGCTGGGACGATCAGGGCAAGGTCGCGGGGCTCGCGACCGCTGATTTCGACGCTTATCGCGACCTGCTCGAGGCGCTCGCGGCACCCGTTCATTGAGCAGTAGCGCCCGAGCAACCTCGAGTAGTGGACGATTGCGCTTCGAGTGAGAACCGATCATGACCGTATTGCACATTATTATTCTGGCGATCGTACAAGGCTTGGCGGAACTTCTGCCGGTGTCGAGTTCGGCGCATGTCGTCGTCGCCGAAAAATTACTCGGCATGGATCCGTCCTCGCCGCCGATGACGCTGCTGCTGGTCATGCTGCACACCGGGACGATGTTCGCGGTGATCGTCTATTTTTGGCGTCAATGGCGCGACACCTATTTTCAGAGTTTCGCGACACTCAAGCGAATCGCGTGGCTCGTCTTCGTCGCGACGCTGCTGACGGCGATCATCGGCGAGGCGATCATCAAAACGATCGAAAAGACGGTGCTGCGCGCCGTACCGCACGCGCAGATCGAGGATTTGTTCAGTCATCTTGAATGGATTGCACCGGCCTTGGCCGTCGCCGGCGTATTGATCTTGATCACCGGTCTACTCGAGCGGCGCGCCGCGGTTCGCGGCGATGGCGCGCCGCGTTCGCCTGGTGGGGACCGTGACCCGGATCTCAAGCAAGCGGGATGGATCGGCGCCATTCAAGGGCTTTGCCTGCCGTTTCGCGGCTTCTCGCGTTCTGGCGCGACGATTTCCATGGGCATGTTGTTGGGAGTCGCCAAGGTGCGCGCCGAGGCGTTCAGCTTTGCATTGGCCGTCGTCTTGACGCCGCCGGTGGTCGTGCGCGAGGCGATCCGGCTCGTGCACTCGCAACCCGTCGATGGCCAACCCTTGGGCGCGGTTGCGGCGCGCAGCATACTTGGTGCATTCGTCGCATTTGGCGCGGGACTGGTGGCGCTGAAGTGGCTCAGCGGATGGCTCGAGCGCGGCCGCTGGTATCTGTTCGGAATCTATTGTCTGATCGCCGCGGCCGTGGTTGCCTATTTATACGCGGCCGGTTTCTGACGCGCCGGCCCAGCGCAGCGGCGCGAGCGGCGGCAGCATCAGCAGCCAGCCGACGAGTCCGAGCAAACTGACCGCGGCGGCGACCACGAAGGCGGCGGTGAATTGGCCGGTGCGATCGATGATCAGACCGGTCAGCGCCGGCGCGGCGACGCCCGCGAGATTGCCGAGGGAGTTCTGTATGCCGACCCAGCGCCCGGTCGCCTGCGGCCCGGCGAGAATCTGCGGGATCGCGTAGACGCCCGGTGAGGAGGCGCCGCACAGCGCTTGAAAGATGAAGATGCAAGACAAGGCGAACGGGCGCGGCCCGAGCGCCATGCCAAGCATGCAGATGACGGCGCCGCCATGCGCAGCAGCCATGATCGACTTATACGCAAAATTGGTGGAGCCGCCGCCGCGTACGTAGCGATCGATCAGCCAGCCCGCGGCGAGCGCGCTCAGCGCCGTGACGAGGTATGCGCTGCCGGCGAGTTGTGCCATGTCGGCCGTGGAAAAGCCGCGCACGCGCACCAGATAGAACGGCAGCCACGACAACATGAAATAGAACGTGTAGTTGCTGGAAAAATGACCGAGGCTCGCGCCCCACAGCGCGCGCTGGCGCAGGATCATGGCGAACGTGGGGCCGCCGGCGGTGGTCGGTTCGACGCGGCGTTCGCGCACCGCGATCCGCGACCAGGGCCACAGCCACGCCAAAGACAGCGCACCGAACAGCAGGAACGCGGCCCGCCAGCCGTAGTGCGCCATCAGCATGCCGCCAAAAAAAGTGCCGACCGCCGGCCCGAACAGATAGGCGAAACCGACGATGCCGTTCGCGGTGCCGAGGCTTTCGACCGGGACGACGGCGGCCAGCAGCTTCGAGACGCACGGAAAGCCCGTGCTCTCGCCGAGGCCGAGCAACAAGCGTAACGCGATCAACGTGAAATACGTCGAGGCGAGGCCGACCAGGATCGTCGCCAGCGCCCACAGGATCAAACCGCCCGCGAGCACGCGCTGCGCCCCGTAGCGTTCCGCGACCCAGCCGATCGGAATCTGCACGAGCGCATAGGTCCAAAAAAACGCCGACATCAAGACGCCGAGTTGCGCAGCGCTCAAGCGCAGGTCCGATTGCATCAGTGCCGCGGCAGTCGGCAACAGGCCACGGTCGACGTAGTTGATGAACAACACCGTCGCCAGTAGTAGAACGATCGGGCTGCGAGCGCGGCGCGCCGCATCGCGTGCCACGGTGCTCGTAATACTCAGGCCGCGTAGTCCGGTTCGCTGCGATCGAGCGTCCGCTTCAACGCCGCGAAATGCAATTCCGCGCGGTCCCGGCCGCCGACGGCGCCGCCACCGTGAAATTGCGCGACCGTCGCCCGCGCGACGGCATCCGGAATCGCCCGCAGCGCCCGGCCGGTCGACAGCGCGAGTACCTGCGCCTGGCACGCGCGCTCCAGAAAGTACAACCGCTCGAAGGCCTGAGGCACTGACTCGCCGATGACGAGCACGCCGTGGTTGCGCATCATCAGCACCGACCTGTCGCCGAGCGCGCGCGCCAGGCGTTCGCCCTCGGCCTGACTGAACGCAAGGCCGTTGTAATCTGCGTCGTACGAGATATCATCGTAGAACGTCAATGCGCTTTGCAGCGCCATCTCCAATCGCGGATTCTCGAGCATGCACAGCGCGGTCGCGTAGGGCATGTGCGTATGCAGCGCGCAGCGCGCCCGCGGCGCCAGACGATGCACAGGCAAATGAATGAACAACGCCGTGTCCTCGATGGGTCCCGGGCCGCTCAACAAGCGGCCGTCCAAGCCGACTTCCATGAAATCGGCGGCACGCACTTCGGACCAGTGCAGGCCGAACGGCGCAAGGTAGAACCGGTCGCTGTAGCCCGGCACGAGCAGCGTCAGGTGATTGTCGATGCCCTCGTGCAAGCCAAAGCGCACCGCCAAGCGGTGACACGCGGCGAGATCGATTCTCGCCTGCCGTTCGGCCGGTGTCCGCGCCGTTACCGATTTGACATTGGCACTCATTGTCGCCTGCCTCGCGAATCTCGCCGTAATAGAGCCGGAGTATAAACCGCACGGCGCCGCATACAAGCCGGCCGGCGCGGTAATACTTGGCGCGCGACTATAGCTGCGCGCTACTGCTGCTGTTGCCCGGCGGAATCGGCGACCGGCACGCTCGCTTGCATATTCTCGCCGCCGCCTTGGCGCACGCCGCG
>JAYTQR010000154.1:0-1557 GCA_043746615.1 Gammaproteobacteria bacterium
GCATCGTCGGTGCCGCCCGCAGCCGCAGTCTAAATGTCCGCTACCGCGGCAAGAATCGGCCGACCAACGTGCTGTCCTTTGCCGGCACGGGACGGTTTCCGGACGGCCGGCACTTTCTCGGCGAATTGATCATTTGTGCGCCGATCGTCGCGCGCGAAGCGCGCACGCGCGGCAACGCGGCGCGGGCGCATTGGGCGCATTTGACCGTGCATGGTGTGCTGCATCTGCGTGGGTACGATCACGAGCGCGCGGCGGAAGCCCGGAAAATGACGGCGATGGAGGTACAAATCCTTGATCGGCTTGGGTTTTCAGACCCCTACCTGTGATCTAGTATCCTTGTTAGCCATGTCCGAGCAGCCACATGGCGGCACTGGCCGCTGGTTAAAGCGAATCACCAAGTCGATGTCCGGCGAGCCTCGCGATCTTGCCGAACTGATCGAGGATCTGCGCGAAGCGAGCGAGCGCGGTCTGTTCGACGGCGACGCGCTGGTCATGCTCGAGGGGGTCCTGTCGGTCGCGGACATGCAGGTGCGCGACATCATGGTGCCGCGCTCGCAAATGGTGTTCGTCGAGCGCAACGAGCCGCCGGAACGGCTCGTTGCCCAGGCCGTCGAGTCCGGGCATTCACGCTTTCCGGTCATCGGCGAAGACCGGGATCAGATCCTCGGCATCTTGCTCGCCAAGGATTTATTGCGCCTGCAGGCGGCCGGCGACGAGCCGTTCGAGATCCGCGAATACATGCGGCCCGCGGTGTTCGTGCCGGAGAGCAAGCGGCTCAACGTACTGCTGAAGGAATTTCGCCGCAACCACAACCACATCGCGATCGTCGTCGACGAATACGGCGGCGTTTGCGGTTTAGTGACCATCGAGGACGTGATTGAGGAAATCGTCGGCGAGATCGATGATGAACATGACGTCGAAGACGACCAGACGATACGCAAGGAGGCTGCGCGCGAATTTTCGGTGCGGGCGCTGACGCCGATCGCGAGCTTCAACCGTTATTTCGGTACGAATTATGCCGACGAAGAACACGACACGATCGGCGGCATGTTGATGCATTTATTTGGGCGCTTGCCGCGCCGCGGCGAAACGATCAACGTCGGCCGTTTGGAATTTCGCGTCGTGCGCGCCGACCGACGCCGCATCGATTCATTGCGCGTGATCACGCCGAACGATTTCGAGCCAGCTGCGGCCGACGAGGTCACGCGATGAACGTGCCACCGCCGGCCGTGTCGTGACGCCGATCGGCAGGTTGCCGACGTTGTTCATCCCGCACGGCGGCGGCCCGTGCTTCTTCATGGATGCGCAGCCGCCGTTGCCGCCCGCTGCTTGGGACCGGATGGCGGCCTACTTGCGCGGCATCGGCGCCGCCTTGCGGGTCAGACCGACAGCCGTGCTGGTGATTTCCTCGCACTGGGAAGCGCCCGTGCCGACGCTGAATGTTGCGGGCAAGCCCACCCTGATCTTCGATTATTACGGATTTCCGCAACATACCTACCGGTTGCAATATCCGGCGCCGGGCGCACCGGAATTGGCGCCGCGCGTACGCAGCCTGCT
>JAYTQR010000155.1:0-3211 GCA_043746615.1 Gammaproteobacteria bacterium
CCGGCATTCCTGTGCCGGCAAACGAATTTCATCGTCGCGGTGGCGGCGCAAGGCAAACCCGTCAACATCAAGAAGGGTCAATTCCTGTCGCCGTGGGAAATGCAGAACGTCGTCGCCAAGGCGCGCTCGGCCGGCAACAGCGAGATCATGGTCTGCGAGCGCGGATTTTCGTTCGGCTACAACAATTTGGTTGCCGACATGCGCTCGCTTGCCGTGATGCGCGGCACCGGCTGCCCGGTGGTGTTCGATGCGACTCACTCGGTTCAATTGCCCGGCGGCAAGGGCGATGCGTCGGGCGGTCAGCGCGAGTTCGTGCCGGTGCTCGCGCGCGCGGCGGTGGCCGCGGGCGTCGCCGGCTTGTTCATGGAGACCCATCCGGACCCCGCCAAGGCGCTCTCGGACGGTCCGAACGCATGGCCATTGGAGCGCATGGCGCCGTTGCTCGCGACCTTGGTCGAGATTGATCGAGCGGTCAAAAAGCAAGCCTTCGAGGAATCCTTGCTATGAGCCGTATCGCCGAGATCCGAGGCCGCGAAATCATCGATTCGCGCGGCAATCCGACCGTCGAAGCCGATGTCCTGCTGGAAAACGGCGCCCTCGGCCGCGCGGCCGTTCCCTCCGGCGCATCGACCGGGTCGCGCGAGGCGGTCGAGCTGCGCGACGGCGATCCGCGGCGCTTCGGTGGCAAGGGAGTGCTGCGCGCCGTGGCCAATCTCAACGGACCGATCAGGAGCGTGCTGCTGGGCCGGGACCCGCAGGACCAAGCCGGCCTCGATGCGCGGCTGATCGAGGCGGACGGCACCGCAACGAAATCGAAGCTCGGTGCGAACGCGATATTGGCGGCGTCTCTGGCCGCGGCCCACGCAGCTGCGCGCGACCGCCGGCTGCCGCTTTACCGCCACCTCGGCGGCGACGGCGACATGGTGATGCCGGTGCCGATGATGAACATCATCAACGGCGGTGCGCACGCCGACAACAGCGTCGACATTCAAGAGTTCATGATCCTGCCGCTCGGGGCGCCGTCCTTGTCCGAGGCGCTGCGCTACGGGGCCGAGGTGTTTCACTCGCTGAAAAAGGTGCTGCACGCGCAGGGTCTCAATACGGCGGTCGGCGACGAGGGCGGATTCGCGCCGGATTTGCCGTCGAACGAAGCGGCGCTCGCGACGATATTGGAAGCGATCGACAAGGCGGGTTACCGGGCGGGGAAGGACATTTACCTCGGACTCGACGTGGCGAGCACCGAGTTCTACCGCAATGGCCTGTATCAGCTCGCCTCCGAGGGCCGCGAATTCACGTCCGCCGAATTCGCCGATTATCTCGCGAGTCTCGTCGCTAAATATCCGATCGTCACGGTCGAGGACGGCATGAGCGAGAACGATTGGGACGGCTGGGCGATTTTGACGCGCAAGCTCGGCGCGAAGGTGCAGCTCGTCGGCGACGATTTGTTCGTGACGAACACAGCGATATTCGCCGAGGGCATACACAAGAAAATCGCGAACGCGATACTGATCAAACCGAATCAAATCGGCACATTGACCGAGACGCTGGCGGCGATCGCGATGGCGGCCGAGGCCAAGTACGCCGCGGTCGTCTCGCACCGCTCGGGCGAGACCGAGGACGTGACCATCGCCGACCTGGCGGTCGCGACGAGCGCGAGCCAAATCAAGACCGGCTCAGTATCGCGCTCGGACCGCGTCGCCAAATACAATCAGCTGCTGCGCATCGAAGCGGAACTGCAAGGCAAGGCGAGCTACGCGGGCGCGCGTGCCTTGGCGGTACCAATTTCTTAAGAGTTCATGCTAAGCTCCTGTCCCCATGAGGATTTTCTCGGTAGCTCTCGGCTTGGCCTTGATCCTGCTGCAGTACCGGTTTTGGGTCTCCGATCAAGGTATTGGCGAAGTCACCCGCTTGCAGACTGCGGTCGCCGCGCAACAAGGGCTGAATCGCCTGCAGGCGGCGCGCAATCGCCAGCTCGCCGCCGAAGTGCAAGATTTGAAAGTCGGCACGGCCGCGCTCGAAGAGCGCGCGCGCAGTGAGCTCGGCATGGTCGGCAACAACGAGACTTTTTATCAGATCGTGACACGCTCGACGCCGGCCGCGCCGGCGCCGGCCGCGCCGTTCTCCGCCCGAGCGCAATGAGTCGGCCGAGCGCTGCGCGCCGCGCATGGGCGATCGTGCCGGCGGCGGGCCGCGGCGAGCGCTTCGGCTCGGCCGCCGCCGAGCCGAAGCAATACGCGCCCCTGTTGGGTAAACCGATGCTCGAGTGGTCGCTGCGCCGGCTGCTCGAGCAGCCGCGCCTGCACGCAGTCATCGCGGTCGTCGCGGCGGGCGATACGCATTGGCCGCGGCTCGCCGCGAGGCTCGCCGATCCGCGGCTGCAGTCGGCCATCGGCGGGCCGAGCCGGCAGGCCTCGGTCCGCAACGGGCTTCGGCACCTCGCGCCGCAAGCGGCGCCCGACGATTGGATTTTCGTACACGACGCGGCGCGGCCGTGTTTGACCTCCGGCGACATCCACGCTCTGCTCGCGGCGCTCGACCACGGCGCCGCGGGCGCCGTGCTCGCGGCGCCGCTCGTCGACACGATCAAACGCGAGCGTGTGGGCGCGGTGCTCGAAACGGTTGACCGCACCGGGCTGTGGCGGGCGTTGACGCCGCAAGTGTTCGCGTACGCGGCGCTGCGCGAGGCGCTGGAGCGCGCCGAGCGTGCCGGCGAGACGGTCACCGACGAGGCGCAGGCGATGGAGCGCGTCGGCGTCGCCGCCGCGCTCGTGCCGGGCTCACCCTTCAACATCAAGGTTACCCAGGCGGAGGATTTGCGCACGGCCGCCGAATGTTTGAAAACCGCGGAGGGCGGACGGATGCGAATCGGTCAGGGCTTCGATGTGCACCGTTTCGGCGACGGCGATCACGTCGTGCTCGGCGGAGTGCGTATTGCCTATGCGCGGGGCGTGGTCGCGCACTCCGACGGCGACGTCATTATCCATGCGCTGTGCGACGCCGTGTTGGGCGCGCTCGGTCAAGGCGACATCGGCGAGCATTTCCCGGACAGCGATCCGCGCTACCGCGGCGCCGACAGCCGCGTGTTCCTGCGCGACGTCGCCGCGCGGCTGCGCGCCGCCGGCCTGCGCCTCGTCAATGCCGACGTCACGGTTCTGGCTGAAGCGCCGCGCATTGCCGCGCATCGGGCCGCGATCGCGGCCAATCTCGCCGC
>JAYTQR010000156.1:0-4929 GCA_043746615.1 Gammaproteobacteria bacterium
TGCCGCCGCTCGTGCGGGTGCACATCAACGATACCTTGCGCGACGTGCTCGGCGTGCGCAGCGACAAGCTCGGCTGGCCGCTGCGCGCCGCGATCCGGCGCATTGCGAGCGAAACTTCCGGCGTGATCGTGATCCTCCGCTCGGAGGAGAGTCCCCGCGAATTCATGGACAACGTCCGGCAACTCGATGCCAAGCTGGCCGCTCCGGCCGCTCCCGGAGCCACGGTGCTGCGCACCTACGGCATCGGCGCGCAGATACTCAAAGATCTCGGCTTGACGCGCATGCGCGTATTGAGCGCCCCGAAGCAATTGCAGGGCCTTGCCGCCTTCGATTTGGAGATCGCCGGTTATGTCGACGGCGTCGAATGAGGTTCGGCGAGGCTTATACTCGAGGCCAACGTCCGCCGAGGAACTGAACCGTGTCCAATGACCGTCCGAAAGCCATCGAAGGCGGCCTGTCGGCCGGCGACTTGCGCATCGCCTGCGTGGCGGCGCGATTCAACGACTTCGTCGTCGAAGCGCTTTTGCGGGGCGCATTGGACACGCTGCAGCGCCATGGCGTGCAGGAGCACCAGATCGATGTCGTCAGGGTGCCCGGGGCGTTCGAAATCCCGATCGTCGCGCGTACGCTCGCCGTCTCCGGCCGCTACGATGCGCTGATTGCGCTCGGCGCCGTGATCCGCGGCGAAACGCCGCATTTCGATTACGTTGCCGGTGAATGTGCGGCGGGTCTGGCGCGCATCGCGCTGGAGCACGGCGTGCCGATCGCGTTCGGCGTGCTGACGACCGATACCGTCGAGCAGGCGACCGATCGTGCCGGCGGCAAGGTCGGCAACAAGGGGGCGGACGCCGCCTTGACGGCGATCGAAATGGCCGGGCTGCTGCGCAGACTGGATCCTAAACGGTGACGGCCAGAGGATCCGCGGCGGGGCGTCGGGCGCGAAGTTTGGCGCGCCGGCTCGCCGTGCAGGCGCTGTATCAATTGCAAATCAACCCGGGTCCGTGGCAGGACGCCCACGGCGAATTAGCCGCCGATCCCGAGGCCGATCGCGTCGATCGCGAGTATTTTCGCGAGCTGATCATGGCGATCGCACCGAATCGCGCGGCACTGGACCAGGTGATCATGCGCTGGAGCGAAATTGCACCGCACGAATTGGATCCGGTGGAGCACGCGATTCTGTGGCTCGGCTTGCACGAGTTGCAGCACTGCCCGGAGTTGCCCTACCGGGTTGCGCTCGACGAGGCCGTGCAGTTGGCCAAGCAATTCGGTGCGACCGACGGACATAAGTTCGTCAACGCGGTACTCGACCGCGCGGCGCGCGAGTTGCGGCCGTGCGAATATGGCGAGCCTGCGGCGTAAGACCCCGTGAGCGACTCCGCAGGCGGCCTGGGCGAGTTCGAGCTGATCGGCCGTTATTTTTCGCGCACCGATGCCGATCGTGCCGCGCAGGCGGGCGTGATCCGCGGCATCGGCGACGATGCCGCGGTGCTGCGCTCGCCGGACGGCGCGGATTTGGTCGCAACGGTGGATACGATTGTCGCGGGGCGGCATTTCCTGCAAGACACCGATGCCCGTGCGATCGGGCATCGGGCGCTTGCGGTCAATTTGAGCGACCTCGCGGCCATGGGTGCGGCGCCGGCGTGGGCGACGCTTGCGCTGACGTTGCCCGCCGCCGATCCTGCATGGCTGGAGCGCTTTGCCGCAGGGTTGCACGCGCTTGCGGACCGCCACGGCGTCGTCCTCGTCGGCGGCGATACGACCCGTGGTCCGTTGACGGTCAGCGTGCAGTTATTGGGCCATGTACCAAGGGGCGCCGCATTGCGCCGGGACGGCGCGCATGCCGGTGATCTGTTGGCCGTCACCGGCACGCTCGGCGATGCCGGTGCGGGGCTCGCGCTGGCTCGTTCCGGGGCCACCGCCGCCGATCGTTCGTCCATGCTCGAACTGATTCGAAGATTCGAATACCCGGAGCCGCGTGTCGAGTTCGGTACGGCAGCGCGCGGCATCGCCAGCGCGGCAATGGATCTGTCCGATGGCCTGGTCGGCGATTTACCGAAATTCGTTGCGGCCAACGCGCTCGGCGCGCACGTCGAAGTGGAGCGTTTGCCGCTGTCGGCCGCGCTGCGCGCCTACGCTGCGCCGGAGCAGGCGCGCGATTGGGCGCTCGGCGCAGGCGACGATTACGAATTGTTGCTGGCGGTTTCCGGCGAACGGCATCAGGAATTGTCGCTACAGGCCGCGCGCTTGGGGCTGACCCTGACCGTGATCGGCAATCTGCATCGCGGCAATGACGTGACGTGGTCGTGGTTCGGAAGCGAATTTCAGCCGACCGTGCGCGGCCATGACCACTTTGGCTGAGCCTGGACTCAAATCACAGTTTACCCATCGCGGCCCAAGTATCCTTGCCGAAAGTACCCTTCGCAACGCGGCGCGGCGCGGATTTACCTTGACCACGAATCGAACCACAATCGCTTTACAATCGCCTGCGGCGCGCGCAGGTTTGCCTGAAAAAATCGGCAAATACGCGATCATCAACGAAGTCGGTCGCGGCAGTACGGGCGTCGTTTATCTATCCCACGATGCCTATTACGGCCGCGATGTCGCGATCAAGGTTTACAACATCGATGCGAGCGGCGACGAGGGACGCAAGCGAATCGCCCGCAAGATGTTTCTGTCCGAGGCGCACATGGTCGGCATGCTGCAGCACCCGAACATCTTGCCGATTTACGACGCCGGCGAGGAGATGGGTCATTGTTACATCGTCACGGAGCACGTGCACGGTGCACGCACGCTCGCCGCCTATTGCAGACCCGACAATCTTCTGCGCGTCGACGATGTCGTCGAAATCGTCTACAAAGCGGCGCGCGCGCTGCATTACGCGCATAGCCGCGGCGTCATACACCGCGACATCAAGCCGAGTAACATCATGCTGACGTCGGACAGCGACGTGCGGATCATCGATTTCGGCATCGCGCTGGTCGCCGACTCGGGCATCTCGCGCATCGAGGGCATTGCCGGCAGTCCCTCATACATGTCCCCGGAGCAGGTGCAGTCGGTCGAATTGACGAACCGCTCGGATCTGTACTCACTCGGCGCGGTGATGTACGAGTTGCTGACCGGAACGCGGCCGTTCCGTGCCGGAAATCTGCACAAACTGCTGCATCAGATCGTCTACGCGACGCCGCCGCCGATCCACACGCTGCGCCCCGACATTTCCGAAGAACTCGAGAACGTGACGGCCATGGCGCTGGCTAAGGACCCGGAAAAGCGCTACGGCACCGGTTTGGATCTCGCGGCCGAGTTGACGCGTGTCCACCAGCAATTGCGCGCGCAGTACAACCACATCGATCAGCAGGAACAGTTCGGCTTGCTGCGCAAGCTGAAATTCTTCCACGAATTTTCGCACAGCGAGATTTGGGAAGTGTTGCGCGCGAGCAGCTGGCAGGATTACGCCGACTCCGAGGAGATCGTCAAGGAAGGCGAGATGGACGATCGTTTCTACATCATCGTCCAGGGTAGCGTCGCCGTGCAGCGCAATGGCCGGGCCCTGGGCCACCTTGAAGGCGGCGATTGTTTCGGCGAGACCAGCTACGTGCGCGGCGCGAAGCGAACCGCGACGATTACGGCTGCGGCTCCGGTCACCGTCATGAAGGTGAGCTCGACGCTCTTGGAGCAAGTGTCGGCCGAATGCCAGCTGCGCTTCAATCAAGTGTTCTTGCGCAACATGATCGGCCGGCTGCAGCGCGCGGAGTCGCGCGGCTGAAGCGCCGGCGAGGCGGCCTCAGCGCACGGACTGCTTGTCGTGTTCGATCAGCGCGTAGGCCGAATGATTGTGGATCGACTCGAAGTTTTCCGCTTCCACGAGATAAGAGCGCACGCGCGCATCGCGGTTCAGCGCCAATGCGACGTCGCGGACGATATCTTCGACGAATTTTGGGTTATCGTATGCGCGTTCGGTGACGTATTTTTCGTCGCTGCGCTTCAGCATGCCGTACAGTTCGCAGGAAGCCTCCTTTTCGGCGATGTCGATCAACTCCTCGAGCCACATGTGTTCGGTTATTTTTGCCGAGATCGTGATGTGCGAACGCTGATTGTGCGCGCCGTAATTCGCTATCGTCTTCGAACAGGGGCATAGGCTGGTGACCGCCACGACCACTTTGAGCCACACATCCGTCTTGCCGTCGCGATGCTCGCCGAAAATCGTCGCGCGGTAGTCCATCAGGCTTTGGACACCGGAGACCGGCGCCTTCTTCATGACGAAATAGGGGAACGTCATTTCGATATGACCGGCGGTCGCGTCCAGGTGCTCGGTCATTTCGGCGAGCATTTGACCGAAAGAATCGACCGATATTTCCCGCTCATGGCGGTGCAGGATATCGACGAAACGCGACATGTGCGTGCCCTTGAAGTCGTGGGGTAAATTCACGTACATGTTGAAGTTTGCAACCGTGTGCTGCTCGCCGCTCGCACGATCCTTCACCCTGATCGGATGGTAGATATCCTTGATGCCGACCTTGTTGATCGGCAGTCGCCGCGAATCGGCGTGGCCTTGAACGTCTTCGATCGGCGAGACCACGGGCTTATTGGCGGGAACGGCGGCATTCATGAACGAAGCTTCCTCGGATGGCTGGCAGGCGACCGCGATGCTTCAGCCGGCCGCATCGATGACACGCCGCACTCTCGGCCGCCACCACGCGTCGATGCGCAATTCGAGCGAGGCGAGGTCCAGACCAGCGTCGGCCAAATTCGTCTCGCGCGTGCCGTGAGGGACCGGCCGGTCCGGGATGCCGATTTGCAGCAGTGCCGGACGGTGGCCTTGTGCATGCAGCACCTCCGCCACCGCGCTGCCGGCGCCGCCGGCCACGACATTCTCTTCGAGCGTGATGATGTGTTGATTCTTGGCGGCGATACGATTGATCAGCTCCGCAT
>JAYTQR010000157.1:0-6146 GCA_043746615.1 Gammaproteobacteria bacterium
CAGCGGATCGCGGCGGCGCTGAACACGCGCCGCGCCGAGCGCGAACGCAGCATCGAAGACCTGAAGGCACAACTGCAGCGTGCGCTCGAAGCGGCGGGCATCGCGGCGCGAATCGACGGCAGGCCGAAGCACATTTTCAGCATTTGGCGCAAAATGCAGCAAAAGCGCCTTGCTTTCGCCCAACTGATGGACATCCGCGCGGCGCGCGTGCTCGTCGACGGCGTCGCCGAGTGCTATGCGGCGCTCGGCGTCGTGCACTCCTTGTGGCAGTTCATTCCCGGCGAGTTCGACGACTACATTGCGACGCCGAAGGACAATCGCTACCGCTCGATACACACGGCCGTCATCGGCCCTGGCGGCGAGCCGGTCGAAATTCAAATTCGCACGCATGAAATGCACGCCAATGCCGAACGCGGCGTCGCGGCGCATTGGCGCTACAAGGAGGGCGGGCGCGGCGATGAAGCCTACGAACGCAAGATCAACGAGCTGCGTTCGTTGCTGGCGCCGGCCGACGGCGGTGACGGCGTTGACGGCGGTGACGGCGATTTTCTCGACCGGGTGCGCATCGATCTGTTTCAAGACCGCATCTACGCCTTGTCGCCACGCGGTGCGATCGTCGATGTGCCGGTCGGCGGCACACCGCTGGATTTTGCCTACCAGGTGCATACCGATCTCGGCCATCGTACGCGCGGCGCCAAAGTCAACGGCCGCATGGTGCCGTTGGATTATCGCCTGAAGAACAGCGACACCGTCGAGATCGTCGCCGGGAAATCCGCGCAGCCGTCGCGCGACTGGCTGTCGGCGCAATCTGGATTTCTCGCCAGTCCGCGCCATCGCAACAAAGTGCGCGCGTGGTTCCGCAAGCAAGACGAGACGCAGAACAAGAGTGCCGGCCGCGCGCTGCTGGAGCGCGAACTGCAACGCCTCGGCGAGCACGGCCAGCCGCTGCCTGAATTGCTCGCGCAATTGACCATGGCGAGCGCCGATGCCCTGCACGAAGCGCTCGGTTTGGGCGACATCAGCCCGGCGCAAGTGGCCGGTGCGATCCAGCGTCTGCAGCATGCGCGCGAAGAGCGCCCCGCGGCGGCGCCGCGGACGCGCGCCGCACCGGCGCGCCCACCGGAGGTCGAGATCCAGGGGATCGGCGATCTGCTGGTTGCCTACGCGCGCTGCTGCAAGCCCGTGCTGCCCGAGGCGATCGTCGGCTACATCACGGTCGGGCGCGGCGTCAGCATCCACGCGCAGTCCTGCGCGAACCTCGCGCGCCTCGGCGTGCGCGCTCCGGCGCGCGTGCTCGCGGTGAACTGGGGAAAATTGCCGGGCGGCGAATTTGCAGTCGACATCGAGATCGACGCGTTCGACCGGCGCGGCCTCGTACGCGACGTCAGCGCCGCGCTCGCCGACGCGAAAATCAGCATTCAGGGGATGACGACGACGACCGACCGGCGCGACCATGTCGCGCACATGGAGATCCGCATGACGATCACCGGATTGCCGCAACTCTCGCGCGTGCTCGCGCGGATCGCGCAGCTGCCGAATGTCCTCAAGGCGAAGCGCAAGCGCTGAGGCCGGCGCCCAGCAAGCGTGGTGCGTCGTGCGTGGTGCGCGGCGGCGCAGCGCGGTGCCGAGTCCACGCCGTGCAGCATGCGGCGGATATCAACGATTGACCGAGTCGATCGCCCGCTTGTCGACGGCCAATGCCGCCTCGTGAATCGCCTCGGACAAGGTCGGATGCGCATGCATGGTGCGCTGCAGGTCCTCGGTGCTCGCCGCGTATTCCATCGCGAGCACGGCCTCGGCGATCAACTCGCCGGCCATCGGGCCGATGACGTGGACGCCCAGGATTTCATCGTCGTCGGCGGCCGAAATGACCTTGGCCATGCCCTGGGCCGCATCCATCGCACGGGCCCGCCCGCTTGCCGAGAAGGGAAAGCTGCCGGTCTTGTACGCCCGTCCGCTCGCCTTGACCTGCTCTTCGGTTTGCCCGACCCAGGCGATCTCCGGCGCGGTGTAAATGACCGATGGGATCACCTTGTAGTTGACCTCGGCGTAGCGGCCGGCGATCAAATCGGCAGCCATGATGCCTTCTTCCTTGCCCTTGTGCGCGAGCATCGGGCCGCGCACGACATCGCCCACCGCCCAGACGTGCGCAGCACCGGTGCGGCAGCGCTCGTCGACCTGTATGCAGCCGTGCTGATCGAGCGCGACGCCGCAGCCGTCGGCGAGCAAGCCGTCGGTGAACGGTCGGCGGCCGACCGCGACGACGAGTTTGTCGACCTGCAGCGTCCGCTCACCCGCGGCGGTCGTGTAGGCGACGTTGACGGCGCCTGAGTCGACCGCAGCGCCCGAAACTTTCGCGCCGAGCTGAATGTCGAGACCCTGCTTCTTGAAGTGGCGCAGCGCTTCCTTCGCCACGGCCTGATCGGCGATGGGCAGGAATTGCTCGAGCGCCTCGAGCACCGTCACTTCGCTGCCCAAGCGGCGCCAGACGCTGCCCAATTCGAGACCGATCACGCCCGCGCCGATCACCCCCAGGCGCCGCGGCACCGCGGCGAATTCCAGCGCATGCCACGAGTCGACGATGTGGGTGCCGTCGTGCGGTACGCTCGTCAGACGCACCGGCACCGAGCCCGACGCCAGCACGACGTCCTTGGCGCCGAGCACCTGCTGCGTGCCGTCGGCCCCGGTCACCTCCACCTGATTGCCCGGCAGCAGGCGGCCGTGGCCGTGGATGCCGATGACGCCGCTCGCCTTGAACAGCGCCGTAATCCCGCCGGTCATCGTCTTGACGATCCCGGCGCGCCGCTTCTGCATCGCCGCGAGGTCGAGCGTGACGCCGTCGACGCGGATGCCGTGCACCGCCATCCCGTGCTGCGCGCGCTGCCACAGCTCGGAGGACTCCAGCAGCGCCTTCGAGGGGATGCACCCCGCGTTCAGGCAGGTGCCGCCGAACGCGTGCGTACCATCGAAATTCCGCCACTCGTCGACGCAGGCGACGCGCAGCTTGTTTTGCGCGGCGCGAATCGCCGCCGGATAACCGGCGGGTCCGGCGCCGATCACGATCACATCGTATTGCTCGCTCATACTCCGAGCACGAGGCGCGCGGGTTCTTCCAGGTACTGCTTGACCGCGACCAAGAACTGCACGGCATCGCGCCCGTCGATGATGCGATGATCATAGGTCAGCGCGATGTACATCATCGGCCGCACGGTGATCTGTCCGGCGACGACGACCGGGCGGTCCTGAACCTTGTGCATCCCGAGTATCGCGCTTTGCGGCGAGTTGACGATCGGCGTCGACAACAGCGAGCCGAACACGCCGCCGTTCGTGATCGTGAACGTGCCGCCGGTCAACTCCTCGATGGTGATCGAGCCGGAACGCGCACGCGCGGCGTAGGCGGCGACGCATTTCTCGATCTCGGCAAAACTCAACTGATCGGCATCGCGCAAAATCGGCACGATGAGTCCGCGGTCGGTCGAGACCGCGACGCCGATGTCGAAATAATCGTGATAAACGATGTCGGTGCCTTCGACGGAGGCGTTGACGGCCGGAAATTTCTTCAAGGCTTCGACGCAGGCCTTGGTGAAGAACGACATGAAGCCGAGTTTGACCGCATGCTGCTGCGCGAATTGATCCTTGTAGCGCGCGCGCAGTTCGTTGACCGCAAGCAAATCGACTTCATTGAACGAGGTCAACAAGGCCTGGTTGGCCTGCGCCTGTACCATCCGTTCGGCGATGCGCGCCCGCAGTCGCGTCATCGGTACGCGTTGCTCCTGGCGGGAAGTGCGCGCGGCCGGCGCGGGCGGCACGGGGCTCTGCAGCGCCGGCGCACCCTCCTTCGCCGCCAGGTAATTGACGACGTCGGCTTTCGACACCCGCCCGTCGCGGCCCGACCCGCCGATGCCGGCCGGGTCCAGCCGGTTCTCTTCGGCGATGCGCTTGGCCGCCGGGCTGAGTTTCGCCGCGGGCGGCTCCGGCTGCGCGGCAGCGGCAGCGAGCGCGGGCTTGGCGGTGCTCGCCGCGGCGGCGCCGGGCTCGATCAAGGCGAGCAGCTGGCCCCCGGTCACCGTCGCGCCGTGGCCGAATTTGATTTCTGCAAGGACGCCGGCGGCCGGAGCAGGCACTTCGAGCACGACCTTGTCCGTTTCCAGGTCGACGAGATTTTCATCGCGGGCAACCGCATCGCCCGGCTGTTTGTGCCATGAACCGAGCGTGGCGTCGGCCACCGACTCCGGCAGCTGCGGCACGCGAACTTCAATTGTCATGAACCTGTCCTGGTTTGTGCGGGTAAGCGCATCGTTTGTCGGGAGGCCTCTTCCGGCGGGACGCCCTGCAGCGCCGCGGTGACGAGATTCTTCTGTTGCAACTCATGCAGCGCCGGGATGCCGGTGGCCGGCGCCGCGGCTCCGGCGCGTCCCGCGTACAGCAACTCGTGCTGCGGCCCGAGCTTTGCCTGCAGGCGATGCCGGATCTGATACCAGCCGCCTTGATTCTGCGGCTCTTCCTGGCACCAGACGATCTCGCGCGCATGCGCATACTTGCGGATGATCGCCTCGTACTCGTCGGACGGAAACGGATACAACTGTTCGATGCGCACTATGGCGACCTTGTCGACCTTGGCGTCGCGCCGCGCTTTCAACAAATCGAAATACACTTTGCCGCTGCACAGCACGACGCGCGTGACCGCCGAGGTCTTGAGGTCGTCGATCTCGTCGAGCAGCGTACGGAAACCGCCGCCGGCCAGATCCTCCAGGCGGGACACGGACAAAGGATTGCGCAGCAGGCTCTTCGGCATCATGACGATCAGCGGCTTGCGCAGCGCACGCACCATCTGCCGGCGCAGCATGTGGAACATTTGCGCCGGCGTCGACGGCACGCACACCTGCATGTTGAACTCGGCGCACAATTGCAAGAATCGCTCGAGCCGCGCCGAGGAATGCTCCGGACCCTGGCCTTCGTAGCCGTGCGGCAGAAACAACGTGAGGCCCGACAGGCGGCCCCATTTGGCTTCGCCGGAACTGATGAACTGATCGATGATCACCTGCGCGCCGTTGCAAAAGTCACCGAATTGGCCCTCCCAAATCGTCAGGCAATGCGGCTCCGTGGTCGAAAAGCCGTACTCGAAACCCATCACCGCTTCCTCGGACAGCACCGAATCGGTGACCGTGAATTTCGGCTGGTTCGGTGCGATGTGCTGCAGCGGCACGTAGACGCGGCCGGTCGCTTGATCGTGCAGCGCCGCGTGGCGGTGAAAAAACGTGCCGCGAACGCTGTCCTGTCCGGTCAGGCGCACCGGATAGCCGTCCTGCAGCAGGCTCGCATAGGCTAAATTCTCGGCGCAGCCCCAATCCAGATCCAATTCGCCGGCGACCATCCGCTCGCGCGCCGCAATGACCGCGAGCACGCGCGGATGCAGCTTCCAGTCCGGGGGATGGGCGATGATCGCTTTGCCCAGCGCGCGCAACCGCGGCATGTCGATGCCGGTCTTGGTGGGCTCGGACCAATCGGCGCCCAAATACTCGCGCCAATCCACGGTGTATTCGTTGCCGATCAAGCCGAGCGCCGCCCTTGCCTGCGGCTTGCCTTGATCGAGGCCGTCGCGATACTGATCGATCATCGCGGCCGCTTCCGCGGCGCTCACGACGCCCTCGCCCGCGAGCTTTTCCGCATACATCTGCCGTGCGGTGGGCTTCTTGCGAATGACCTGGTACATCAGCGGTTGGGTCGCCGCCGGCTCGTCGGCTTCGTTGTGGCCGTGGCGCCGGTAGCAGACGAGATCGATGAGGACGTCCTTGTGAAATTTCATCCGATATTCCAGCGCGAAGCGCGTGACGAAACAGACCGCCTCGGGGTCATCCGCGTTGACGTGAAAGATCGGCGCTTCGATCATCTTGGCGACATCGGAGCAATACAGGGTCGAGCGCGCGTCGCGCGGATCGCTGGTGGTGAAACCGACTTGGTTGTTGATGATCACGTGAATCGATCCGCCGGTGAAAAAACCGCGGGCCTGCGACAACTGCAGCGTCTCCATGATGACGCCCTGGCCAGCAAACGCGGCGTCGCCGTGGATCTGCACCGGCAGCACTCGACGGCCTTCGGCATCGCCGCGCCGTTCCTGCCGCGCGCGCGCCGAACCCTCCACGACC
>JAYTQR010000158.1:0-2362 GCA_043746615.1 Gammaproteobacteria bacterium
AGAAACTGCAAGCGAAGTCCGCCGACGCTGCGTTCCTGCGCAACGCGCCGCCGGAGATCGTTGCGAAGGACCACGTGCGGATCGTGGCGCTGCGCGCCGAAATCAGCCAATTGGCGCAGCAAGCGGCGCGACTGCGCGCGCTGCTCGAACGATGAGCAGCACTAAAGCCGCCGTCGACGCGGTGCTCGCCGAAATCAACCGCGTGATTCTCGGCAAGGAGCTGCAGATCCGGCTGTGTTTCACTTGCTTGCTGGCGCGCGGCCATCTGCTGATCGAGGACATTCCCGGCGTCGGCAAGACGACGCTCGCGCACGCGCTGGCGAGAACGCTGGGACTGTCGTTCCAGCGCGTGCAGTTCACGAGCGATCTGTTGCCAGCGGACGTACTCGGCGTGTCGATCTTCGAGCGCGAGTCCGGCCAATTCCGCTTTCAGCGCGGGCCGATTTTCGCCGAACTCGTCCTCGCCGACGAGATCAACCGCGCCTCGCCGAAAGCGCAAAGCGCGTTGCTCGAGGCGATGGAAGAGCATCAAGTGACGCTCGATGGACAGTCGATGAGCCTGCCAGATCCGTTTTTCGTCATCGCGACCCAGAATCCGCGCGATCAGGCGGGTACGTTTCCTCTGCCCGAGTCGCAGCTCGACCGCTTCTTGATGCGCGTCCATCTCGGCTATCCGGCGCCCGCCGACGAACGGGAACTGCTGCGCGGGATCGACCGCCGCGATCTCCTCGATAGGCTCACGGTGACGCTGAACGGCGAGCGCCTGCGCGCCTTGCAGCAGAGCGTTCAGAGAGTACATGCGGCACCGGCCCTGCTCGACTATGTGCAGGCGCTGGTGGCCTACACGCGCGATCAAATGGACCTGCAGCACGGCTTGTCGCCGCGTGCGGCGATCGGCCTGCTGCGCGCCGCGCGCGCGTGGGCGCTGATCGAAGGCCGCGACGCGGTGATTCCCGAGCATGTGCAAGCGGTACTCGCGCCGGTCGTCGAGCACCGGCTACGCCAGCGCGACGGCAGTGCGCCGGACGCGCGGCGTCTGCTCGAGGCCGTGCCAGTCCCTTGAACGGCTTTTGGCGGCAGGCGGCGACCTCCACGTTTCGCGGCTGGTCCGCGCGCCGGCACGGCGTCGACAGGTTGCCGATCACGGTCGAGCGGCGGCGGATTTACATCTTGCCGACCGGAGCCGGCCTCGCGCTCGCCGCCGCGCTCGCCGTGATGCTGATTACCGCGTTGAACTACGGCAACAACCTCGGCCTGGCATTCGCGTTTCTGACCGCGAGCATCGCGCTGGTCGCCATGCACCATTGTCATCGCAATTTGCTGCAGCTCCGCGTCGATGCGCGCGCCGCGGCCGACGGCTTCGCCGACAGCGAGACCGTGGTCGAATTCACGCTGCACAACGACTCCCCTCTCGACCGCTACGACATCGAAATCCGCTGTGCCGGCGCGGCGGCGCGCTGCGCGGTGCGGGCCGGTGCGCGCCGGCAGGTGGCCGTGGCGCTCGCCGCCCGGCCGCGCGGCATCCTGCGCATCGAGCAGTTCGAGCTGCGCACGCAATTCCCGTTTGGCTGGTTTCGCGCGTGGACCTATGTACAAGCGCCGCTCGTCGCCTACATCGCGCCGGCGCCACGCGGCGGGCGGCGCCGGCCCGAGGTGGCCGGCGAGTTCGACTCGGGCACGCACTCGGAAACGCGCGGCGACGAGGAGTTTTCGAGCCTGCGCGCCTATGCCCCGGGCGTGCCGCTGAAGCAGATGGCGTGGAAAGTGCTCGCGCGCGGTGGCGAGCCGATGGTGCGCAGCTACACGAGCTCGGCAGCGGCGTCCGCGTGGCTCGACTGGTTTGCGCTCGACGCGTTGGACCCGGAGGCACGCTTGTCGCAGTTATGCCTGTGGGTGCTAACCGTCGACGCGGCGCGGCGCCGCTACGGCTTACGGCTGCCGGGACTGGAAATCGCGCCGGCGGCTGCGGGTACGGCACATCGGACCGCCTGTCTGCGGGCACTCGCGGCCTTTACGGTCGAAGCCGGTCCGTGAGCATCGAACGCGGCTCGCTGGAGCAATTGGCCTCGGCCGCGCTCTGCCTCGGACTCGCACTGCTGCCGCTCGTCGCCGGGCTGCCGCCATGGATATCGCTGACGATAGCCGCAGCGGCCGCGGTACGTCTCGGACTCGCCGTCCGCGGCGGCGATGCACCGCCGCGGACCCTGCGACTGACGGTGGCCGCAGTCGCGATCGGCACCTTGTTCCTGGAATTTCGCACGTTCAACGGCCTCGCCGCCGGAACCGCCCTGCTCGCGCTGCTGTCGGGCTTGAAGCTGCTGGAGACGCGCACGCGGCGCGATCTGCGCGTGCTTCTGCTGAT
>JAYTQR010000159.1:0-3703 GCA_043746615.1 Gammaproteobacteria bacterium
CTAGCCTGTCTGCCGCAGAATTCTCCGCGCGTTCACATGCCCATCGCCTTGCGCAGGAACGCGTCGCTCTCGCGCAGCATCTGCGTGCGCGCCGCCGAATCGTCGAGCTGATGATCGAGGTCATTCCAGGTGACCAATTCGTGCGGAACGCCCGCGGCCTGGAGCCGCTCCGCCATGCGGCTCGATTGTTCGATTTGCACCGTGTTATCGAGCTCGCCGTGAAACAACAGCACGGGAACCTTGATCTTGCCGGCGTTGTCGGCCGGAGAACCCTCGCGGACGTGCGGTCCATCACCGACGTAGCGGCTCACCAGGCTGAAGTCGGTCCATCGACGATGCTCTTCCTTGAGAGCCTCGAGATCCGTCACCGGAGCGATCGCGACGACCGCCTTGAACAACCTCGGGTCGACGACCGCGGACTGCAGCGCGGCGTATCCGCCGTATGACCAGCCGACGATGCCGAGCTTCGCGGGGTCGGCAATACCCTGTTTGACGAGCCAGCGTCCCGCGTCGAGCACGTCGCCGATCGCCGTCCGCCACGAGCGGAAGCCGTTGTCTTTGAACCACGCATCGCCATAGCCGCTCGAACCCCGATAATTCGGCTGCAACACCGCATATCCCCGCGCGGCAAAGAATTGCGCCAACCAGTCGAAGCCCCATTCGTCGCGCGCAGCGGGACCGCCGTGAGGCAGAACGATCGCCGGCAGGCCCTTTGCCGTCTCCTTGCCCGGCGGCAGCGTCAAATAGCCTGGAATCATCGTTCCGTCGGTCGCCGGATACCGAATCGGTGTGACGGTGGCGAGCTTGATGCCTTCCAAGGGATTGCGGACGACGAAAAACGTTTGGAGCTGATTCGACCTGCGATCGAACAAGTAATAGACGCCCGGATCGTGATCGCTGCTCGCGAGCACGAGGAGCTTGCTCTCGTCCGCGTTCGCATCGACGATCGTGATGTTCATCTGCCTCGGCAGCGCTCTCGCAAACTCGGCAGCCAGCTTGCCGATCGCGGGATCGAAATATACGGCCCGGCGGTAGTCGGTCGCGTACGAGACGCCGACGACGCGTCTGTGCCTGCCGATGCGCATCATGCCGTCCACGTCGACGTCGGGACGATCGTAAATCAGCGTCTTGCGCATCGAACCGTCGAGCGCGACCGAATAGCAGGCCAATCGGCCGTCTTTCTTCTCGAAGCCGTAGGCGACGTCGAGGTCGGGGTCGACCGCGGTGGGTTCGAAGCCGCTGACGTTCAATGTGTCGTAGTCATCGAGCTTGCGCCAATCGCGCGACCCCTTTTCGCGATACAGAAACGTGATGATGCCCGTCAGCTGCACGCCCTCGTCGTAGTGCGATTCCACGCCCATGATGCGGACGTTGCCGCGCCCGTCCGTGATGTAACTCACCGCGTCGTCGCGCGGCTCCTCGATGTGCTTGACGGCAAGATCTCGCGTATCGATCCAATCGACGCCAAGCCCTCTCTTCGTCGATCCGATCCGGGTGCCGAGGTGGTCGTCGGGCAGATAGACGCGCGTCATCAACACCGCGCCATCCTCGTCGGGAAGCCAATCGATGACGTAGCCGCCGCCCAGTTGCAGACCGCGGCTGTATTCATTTTGACGGGTGCTCAACAGGCGCGGGTTGCTGCCGTCAGCGTTGACGGCGATCATCCTGGTAAACGGCAGAAGTCCAAAATCGGCATTCTTGACGACGCCGTAGACCTCGCAGACGAGCCGATCATTGGATACCCAGTCGCAGCCGCGGAGGCGGTCCGGACTGCCGTTGGCCGCAAGCACGGCGCGCGGCTTCGCTCCTTTCGTCAGCTTCAGCGTGAGAGCGGCGGATCCCTGTCCGGTCATCGGTACGAGATAGGCGACGCTCGTGCCATCCGGCGACAACTTCAGGTCCGCGACGCTCCGTCGAGCGCCGAACGCCGCGGCGGGATCGAACGCATTCGCCGGCTGCGCATGAACCGGCGCCCCAATCAAGATCAAGCAAACCGCGGCGAGATTTCGTGTCGACATCCTTCATCCTTCGTTCGATGACCGCGGCTTCGTGGTCGTCCGCTATGCGAGAGAATAAACCAGCTTTTCGCTGCACCGCCACTTAGGTCGGTGCGGCCACTGCGGCCGAGGTTAGCCTTGACAAGTGGTAAGGAACTGCTCAATGGCAGCCATGCCTTACGGAATGACCCTGACCGCCCTCAGTGACCCTACCCGCCGGGCCGTTTTCGCGCGCCTGTGCGCCGGCCCGGCTTCGGTGGGCGAAATTGCCGCGCATCTGCCCGTCAGTCGGCCTGCCGTTTCGCAGCATCTCAAGGTTCTGAAGTCAGCCGGCCTCGTGCGCGACGAGGCGCAAGGCACCCGGCGTCTTTACGAAGTGGATCGTCCCGCCCAACCACGACGAAGGAGGAAATCAAGATGAGCACCGCCGCAATCGCACCCATCGAGCCGATCATCAAAACCGTCCGCGTGCGGGCCGCCACAGCTCGGGCGTTCCAAATCTTTACCGCCGGCGACGCCGCGCTGACGATGCGCAGCCGGCGCAACGATGGGTGGGGCCGCTTGCTCGAGCGTTACGTCGCGGCATTTGCGTAGATCGCGGCGCGACGCTGCCGAGCCTCGGCCTCACGCCGTTCGTCTTCGATCTGGCCGAGCACGGCGTCCACGTCCGGCGCGGTGGAATCGTGTGTGAAGCGTCCCGAAAGCGCGCAATCCGGCGTCAATTCGCCGGCTTCATAGAGCTTCCAGATCTCGTGGGCATATTCCGTCTCGAGCAGCTCCGGCGCAGCCCGGCCAAAGCTCGTGCGCATATTATTGACGTCGCGCTCCAGCATGGCGAATGCGTTGTTGTTGCCAGCGGCGTTCACCGCCTGCGGCAGATCGATGATGACGGGCCCGTTAACGTCCAGCAGCACATTGAATTCAGAGAGATCACCGTGAATCAACCCGGCACACAGCATTCGGACGATCTGCGCGATCATGAACGCGTGCCATTCGCGGGCCTGATCCGGGGTGATATTCAAATCATTGAGTCGCGGTGCGGGATTGCCGTGCTCGTCCTGCACCAACTCCATTAGAAGCACGCCTTCGTGGACCAGATGCGGCACCGGGACGCGCACGTCCACGCCAACCAGCCGGAACAAGGCTTCCACCTCGGCATTCTTCCATTCCTCTTCCTGTACCCGGCGGCCGTGGCGGCCGCGCTTGCCGATCGCGCGAATATCACGGCTGTTCCGGGTCTTGCGCCCCTCCTGGTATTGCGCGAGCTTGTGAAAGCCTCGCTGCTCCGCTTCCTTGTAGACTTTGGCGCAGCGCAGCTGTTCGCCGCAGGCGACGATGTAAATCGACGCTTCTTTGCCGCTTTTCAGGCGGCGTACGACCATATCGACGATGCCGTCGTCAATAAGCGGCTGCAGGCCCTTCGGAATTTTCATATTGCTCTAAAACTCGATTGAAGGCCGCGCACGATGCGGGGCCCGGGGACGATGCGCACCAATCCGGCAGGGCCGGATCAGGCGACCGCCGAGCCGCTATTCGGGCTGCGCATTGTAGAGGGAATTGCCACGACCAGTGCGGCATTTTCCCGCAGAATGACTGCGGCGGAATCCATGGCCCACACGAGGAGCGCAGCGGTGAACGACAGTACGGTTCGCTTTTGGCAACTCAGCAATATTGAACGCGAAAGGGCGCAACAGGCCAAGGCCTAT
>JAYTQR010000160.1:0-4716 GCA_043746615.1 Gammaproteobacteria bacterium
CTTGGTCTAACTTAAGATATATCTTACGATAGCTTTACCGATTTATGTGCCCAGGCAACCATCTGTCCTTTGGCCGTCATCTCATCGGACGCGGATTCGGCAGGGGCCGCAAGCTTACGTCGGCCGATCTGCGCTTGCTGATCTTGAAATTGCTGGCCGAAAAACCTCGGCACGGCTACGAGGTGATCAAATCCCTCGAAAAACGTTCGAGCGGCTATTACATCTCGAGCCCGGGCATGGTTTACCCGGCGATGACGTATCTCGAAAAAATCGGCCACGCGACGCAAGCGTCCGCAGGAACGCGCAAGCTCTACGCCATCAGTGCCGCCGGCCGCGCGTATTTACTGGAACACGAGGCCGCCGCCGACGCGTTGCTGGCCCAATTGGCGCGCATCGGCGAGTGGTTCGGCAGGGCGCGGCAGGCGTTGAGCGGCGCGGACGACAGCGGCGAAATTGGCGCCGAAGTGGCAGTTCGCGGTGCGCAGGAACTCGTCCGCGCCCGGCGCCATCTGCGTCTCGCGCTCGACGGCCAAGCGGACACCTCGCCGCAAGAGCGGCAGCGAGTTGCCGAAATCCTGAACCGGGCGACGGCTGAAATCCTCGGCAGAGAACCGCGCCGCTGAACCGCGGCATCGGGCTCCGGCCTCGGCGGTCGGCGCGCAGCGCAGACGAGGCCTTGAATTTTCGGCACTGGCCCCTACGTTTTCCCCCGGGTGCTTCGAGGGATACGCCTCGGCGCAACCAAGTGCCAATCAGCCAACATAGGAGATATCCGCCATGAACAACCTGGTGAGGCAAGACCCGTGGAGCTTGATGCCGCGTCTGCAAGACGAGATCAATCGGCTCTTCGGCAACGTCACTGAAAACGACAGTAGCGCGGCAACGGCAACTTGGGTGCCGGCCGTCGATATTCACGAGTACGGCGATCGCTTCGAATTCTACGTCGACCTGCCGGGTGTCGAACCGAAGAGCGTCGAACTGACCCTCGAGGGAGGCATCCTGACGCTAAGCGGCGATAGAGTCGACCAGAACCTCTCCAAGCGCGGCGAGGATGCGCAGTATCTGCGCACCGAACGCGGCCGGGGGCGATTTCATCGGCGCTTCGTGCTGCCGGACACCGCGGACGGCGAGAAAGTGAATGCGACCGGCAAGAACGGCGTGTTGACGGTGACGATTCCGAAGCAAGCCAAAGCGATGCCGCGACGCATCCAAATAGCGGCCTGAGGCGTCCGAGCGAAGCGCGGCACGCAAACAGCACGCGGTGGCCCAGGGCCTAATTCCCGGGTCACCGCGTTATGCGCCACCACGCGCCTCGCCCAAGAGTGCGTCCAGAGTCATCGTCAGCCGGACGGATTGGTGAATTTTAGATTCAAAGCCTTTGCGCTGCACCTGCTCGCAAGCGCCGTGGCATTGACGCTTGTGCTCGGTATCCTGTACTCAGGCTGGTATCGCTGGCCCGGCTGGTACCTCACCGGCGCCGCGCACGTGATCGCGTTGATGGTCGGCGTCGACGTCGCGTTCGGCCCGCTGCTGACCTTGGTGATCGCGAACCCGCGCAAGCCGCACCGCGAATTGATCCGCGACATCGCCTTGATCGTGGCCGTCCAGGTGATCGCGTTGGTGTACGGCACGGCGACGCTGTGGCACGGACGGCCGCTGTACTACGCGTTTTCGGTCAACGAATTGGCACTGGTGCAGGCCTCCGACCTCGACCCGCGCGACGTCGCGCGCGTGCAGCGCGCGCCTTTAGCGCCGCGTTGGTCCAGCGTACCTCGCTGGATTTGGGCGCCGCTGCCGGATGACCCGCAGGAGAGCGACCGGATCGTGCTGGCGGCAATCACCGGCGGCTACGATGTGACCGCGATGCCGCGTTATTTCAAACCCTGGAATCAGGGGCTGCCGGCGCTGCGCGCGCAATTGAAAAAGGTCGGGAACCTGCGCTTTTTCTCCGCCGTGGAGATCGATCGGCTGAAGCGGCGCATGCAGGCGGCGGGACTCGCGATCGATCAACGCAATGCGATTCCGCTGACCGGACGCGGACACCCGTTGCTTGCGGTATTCGATCCCGCGAGCATGCAAATGCAGGGCATGTTTCCGTGTACTTGAGCGGTGACCGCATGCCGCGCACACTGCGTTCAAACTGCTGGAGGAAATAATCATGGGTCTATTCGATGGCTTATTGGGCGGCGTCGTTGGCGCCGATGCAATCGCGCAACTTGCCGCGAGGACCGGCCTTTCGCCGCAGGATTTGACGCAGAAGCTGTCGCAAATGCTGCCGCAGGCGATCGATCATCTGACGCCGAACGGTGCCGTACCGGAGAGTTGAGCCGTAACCGCCGTTAAACGGTTCTTCAGTCGAACACGATGTTCGGAAAATAAAACGACACGACCCAGTTCGGCAGATCGA
Source organism: Gammaproteobacteria bacterium (assembly GCA_043746615.1). Taxonomy (GTDB): domain Bacteria; phylum Pseudomonadota; class Gammaproteobacteria; order Steroidobacterales; family Steroidobacteraceae; genus Bog-1198. The sequence continues at coordinate 2,408 of JAYTQR010000160.1, forward strand.
CGATCTCGCTGATGCGCAGATCCGCACAGACGCTGCAAAGCAGGTATGCGTCGACAGCCGGCATGCCGTGGCGCTGACCGAGCAGATCCACCATCGAACGGACCGCCGCGCGGGCGGCGTCCATCAAATCAGGCCCGATGCCGGTCGTTACCTCGTATCCTTTGGCGTCGAGATGGCGAGTCACCGGTCCTGCGGTCGTGAACCGCGGATATGCGAGCGGGGTTTGTTTGATCAAATCGAAACGCAGCGCCACGCGCATCGGACTTTCGATTGCCGTGCCGCAGATCTCGCCGTCACCTTGGGCGGCATGCGTGTCGCCGACCGAAAAGAGCCCTCCCGGAACCTCGACCGGCAAAAACAACTTCGTGCCAAGCGAGATATCGCGCACGTCCATATTGCCGCCGACTCGCCGCGGCGGCACGACGCTATGCAAGCCCGGTTGCGCGGGCGCAAGACCGATCGTGCCGGTGAACGGCTTCAACGGCACACGGCCCCAGCGACCGAAGAGGGCGGGCGCGAGCGTCTCGGCCTCGTAGCGCCAGATATGCAGAGCCGGCGTCGTGAATTGATCCGCGAGCAAGCCGAAGCCGGGAATATTCGCCGTCCATCCCCAACCCGAAGCCGTGAACGCCAGCAGTGTGACCTTCAATATATCGCCGGGCTCGGCGCCGTCGATGAATACCGGTCCGCAGAGCGGATTGACCTTACCGAAATCGAGACGGCCGATGTCGGCCGCGCTCGACGTTGCGGTCAACTGTCCGCCGGAAGCCTCCAGGGCCTCGAATTCGATCGACTCGCCTGGAGCAATGTGCAGCGCCGGGGCAAGCGAGTGATCCCAGCCGAGATGATGCTGATGTTGGTGGATCGTATGCGCATAGGCCATCGGTGTGCTCCGCAGCTCAGTCGTATTGCCGGATCGTAGCCGGCGGCTGTGAGGCCGCGGGTTGCGCGGCGCCCGCCGCATTCGCATGATGCGGCCGGAACAGCCGCCCACGCTCCGCCGCCAGTACGAATACCAGGCTGAGGATGCCGCAGGCGAGCGCGCCGGCGGCGAGCGGCAGCGTCGAGCCGTTGAATTGGCCGCCGATCGCCGCGGCGACCAACGCCCCGCCGCACGTCGTGATGAAGCCCTGCAGCGAGGCGCCGATGCCGGCGAACGCGCCGACCGGCTCCAATGCCATTGCGCCGAAATTCGACACCGCCAGGCTGAACGAAGCCATCGTCGCCGCCTGCAACAGCACGAAGGTCCATAGGCGCTCGAAGTGCAGCGCTGCGACCGCCACGTGCAGGGCCGTCACGCCTATAAATACCAGAATCGCCGCATGCGAAATGCGGCGCATACCCAAGCGTTCGACGATCCTCGAATTCAGCAGTGCAGCTGCTCCCATCGACAGCGCGCACAACGCGAACATTGCCGGCATCAGGCGCCCGCGATGGAACACGTCCGCGAAAATCTGTTGCACCATGCCCACGTAGGCCAACAGTGAGCCGAACATGACCGTCACCGCGAGGGCATAAAAGATCGAAGTCCGATCGGTCAGCACGAGCCGTGCAGCGCCGACAATGTGCGCGCGGGTCAGCGTCATCCGGTATTCGACGTGCAGCGTCTCGCGCAGACGCAACGCCGCCCACAGCCACACGCCGGAGGCAAAGAGCCCAAACACGATAAAGATGACGCGCCACGGTCCCGCCAGCAGCACGAGCTGCCCCATGCTCGGAGCGATGACCGGCACCATCAAGAAAACGACGAACGTCAGCGACATGACGCGCGCCAAACGCCGGCCGCAATACAGATCTCTTATGACCGAGCGCGTCACGACGACGCTCGCGGCGGCCAAGCCATGGATCAATCGCCAGCTGAGCAGCGCCGCGAAGCTGTTTGCACGGCCGCACAATACGGCGGCCAGCGCGTACACGAACAGTCCGATCAGTAGCACCGGCCGCCGGCCGTAGCGATCCGATACCACGCCCCAGAACAGCTGGCCGAGGCCGACGCCGACGAGATAAGCCGTGACGATCCATTGGCCGTGGTTGGGGTTGGCGACATGCAGCTCGCGCACGATCGTCGGCAACGCCGGTAACATCGCGTCGACGGCCAGCGCTTGCGTTGCCATCATCGCCGCCGCGAGCGCGACGAACTCGCCGAACGAGAGTGCTCGGTCCCAGCCGCGAACCGGCTCGCGATCAGTGATTGCCAAGCAGCCGTGCCTCGAACTGTGGACGCATCGCAAGATAAGTTCGGGTTCCTCGCGCGTGATCGAGTCTGTTCATGGCGCCGCCTCTCGCGGCTCGGCCTCGGCGAGCGCCAG
>JAYTQR010000161.1:0-3692 GCA_043746615.1 Gammaproteobacteria bacterium
GCGTCCGACAAAGCGCCGCTGAATAAAATAGCGATCGCGAGCACGGCGCTGGTCGAGGACAGCGACAGCGCGCTGACCGCGGCGCTGACGCCGAAGTCGCGGCTGAACTCGGGCAGCAGCGGTTGCACGCAATACAGCAGGCTGAACGTCGCGACTCCCGCGGCAAACAGCGCGAGGTTGCTGCGACGGAATGCCGGCGTGCCGTGACGGATGATTTCTTCCATTCGCCTCCATATTGGCAAAAACAGCGCGCCAATATAGCGAAACCGATCGGCGTGCGCCGCCAATTCGATCGCGGCGGCCGGCGGCCGGACAGGAATTACCGACGAGCGCTGCCGCGCGCGTAGGCGCGGCTTTTCCAGCGCGCGCCGCGGCCCGTCCAATGGTCGAGCGCCGAGCCGAGCGTCGCCGCCATATAAAAGAGCGCGATCAGCGGCAGCACAGCCGCCCAGAGTCTGCTGCGCCCGTAGCGGTCCAAGGTCGGCAGGTAACTGGCGGCCGCCAGCGCAACCGTTGCGAGGCCGCACAGCGCTTGCCAGCCGCGGCCCCAGATCATCGCCCAGACGGGCACCCACCAGAGCAAGGCCATGCCGGCCACGGTCAACGCGAGCCACAGCGGCGAATAGCGCAGCTGCGTGAACGCCGTGCGGGCGATCATGCGCCAGATATCGACGAAACGCGGGTAGGAGCGCACGGACACGGCGAGTCCGGAATGGCTGAGTTCGATCGGTCCGCAGGCTTTGATCGCGCGCGCGAGAGCGACATCATCGATTAGCGCGCTCTTGATCGCGCCGATCCCGCCGCAGCGCGCGAGCGCTTCGCTGCGGATCAGGATCGTGCCGCCGGCCGCCGCCGCAGTTGCCGATCGCGGATCATTGACCTTCGCAAACGGATACAGCATCTGAAAGAAAAAAACGAACGCCGGTATCAATGCGCGCTCGGCGCGGCTCGTGCACTGCAGCCGCACCATCTCGCTGACCATCTGCACTTGCCGCAGTTGCAGCCGTGCGATGAGCGACGACAGATGCCGCGGGTCGTGGACGATGTCGGCATCGGTGAACAGCAAGAGCGGCGCGCGGCTCGACGCGGCGCCTTGGTGCAGCGCCCATAACTTACCGGACCAGCCCTCAGGCTTCGGTTGACCGCGCAGCGTCAGGAGGTTAGGCGCCGTGCCGGCCAATGCCGCCGTGCCGTCGCTGGATTCGTCGTCGACGACGATGATGCGAAAGGGTCCCGCGTAATCCTGCGCGCGCAGCGAGGCGATCGCAGCGGCGATCGTCGCCGCTTCGTCGCGCGCCGGAACGATGATGTCGACCTGGGGAAATTCCCGCGGCTCCGCCGCCGGCAATTGCGGCGTAGACCGCCAAAATTTGCCGTGGGCGAACAGCAGATAGAGCCAGATCGTCAGTGACAGTGCAGCGATCATCGCATGTCCTCAGGCGGCAGTTGCAGGAGCGGCTGCAAGCATACCCGGGCGCGCGTTGCGGTACAGGTGCGCGCAACGGCTACAATGCCGGCATGGAAACCTCTGTGCCGGCAATTGCCGCCTTAACCACCGCGCCCGTTGTGCCCGTTGCGGCTCTGCTGCGCTATCCGCTGGAAATCGAACCGCAGACCGGGGATGGTACGGCGGTTGCTGTCGCACCCGGGGTTCTGTGGCTGCGGATGCCGGTGTTCGCCTCGCTGCCGTGGATCAACGTCTGGGCCATCGATGAGCAGGACGCCTGGACGATCATCGATACGGGATTGAACTCGCCGCCGACCATCGCGGCATGGGAGATAGCCCTTTCCGGCGCACTGCGCGGGGCGCCCGTGTCGCGCGTGCTGGTCACGCACTTGCACCCCGACCATTGCGGCCTTGCGGGCTGGTTCGTCGAGCGCTTCGGCGCGCGGCTGTGGATGACGCGGCTGGAGTATCTGACCTGCCGCGTGATGGCCGCGGACACGGGACGCTGCGCGCCTGCCGACGGTGTCGATTTTTATCGCGGCGCCGGCTGGAATGCCGCAGCGCTCGAACGCTATCAGCAGAAATTCGGCTCTTTCGGCGAGATGATCCACGCTCTGCCGGCCGCGTTTCGCCGCGTCGCCGACGGCGAGTGGCTGCAACTCGGTGCCCACGAATGGATCGTCGTCGTCGGCAGCGGCCACTCGCCGGAGCACGCCTGCCTGTATTGCCCCGCATTGAAGCGGTTGATCTCCGGAGACCAGATACTGCCGCGGATCTCCTCGAACGTATCCGTCTACCCGACCGAACCGGATGCCGATCCACTTGGGGATTGGTTGACCTCATTGGCCGCGATCAAGGCGCGCGTGCCCGACGATGTGTTGGTGCTGCCGGCGCATAACAGCCCGTTCGTCGGTTTGCACGCACGCATCGATGCCCTGATCGAACTGCATGGCAGCGGCTTGGCTCGGCTCGACGCCCTGCTCGCTGAGCCCCGGCGCGCGGTCGATGTCTTTGGCGCGCTCTTTTCCCGTCCGATCAGCGCTTCGCTGCTCGGCATGGCAACCGGCGAGGCTGTCGCGCACCTGAATTATCTGTGGCGCCGCGGGCGTGCGACGCGCGAGCGGGACACGCAGGGTGTCTGGTGGTGGCGGCGCGCCGCGGTCGGTTAGCCGCCAATTGCGCTTGAGTGCCGCAGCTGCGGCCAGCGGCAAGCTGTCGTGGGGCGCTAGCCGGGGCCGTGGCCGCCATTGTCCCTGCGGTCGTTCGGCGGATGCTGGTGCTGACCGCCGTTTCGCGGCGACCGCATCGCGGGCGCCGGGCGGCCGCCGCGCATGGGCCCCTGCTGTTCCTGGGGCGGTCGCGCGTAATGCTGCTGCTGCGCCGCATGTGGCTGCTGCGCGTAGCGTTGCTGCGGATTCTGATAGCGCTGCTGCTGGACGGCGCGGCGCTGGCCGTCGGCATGCTGCCGGTTGACGGCGGCCTGTGGCCGGGCCATCGACGGCCGAGGCTGCCGGTAATGGTTCTGATACTGAATGGTGCGCTGCTGTGCCAAGGTGGCCGGGTAGCGATCATGCGCATAGCGGCGTTGATAGACCGGCAGCGGGGCGGCCGCGGGAACCGATCCACGGTTCCATCGATCCCAGCCCGCGCGTCGTTGTTCCCAGTCGTGGCCCCAATGGTCGCCCCAGCGCGGCGCATCATCGCCGACCCAGCCCTGAAAATACGGCGGTGGCTGCCCGTAGTAGCGCACTGGAACGCGCAGCACATACAGTGGCACGCCATACGGGTTGACCTCTTGCCACGGACCGTTGTACCAGCTGCTCGAATACCAGTTGTCGTTGCGGAAAATCCAATAGTCGCCGCCGTAGAAGAAATAATTGGCATCGACTTGCGGATCGTAATAGACGGGGTAGCCGGGGATCAGGACGAGATTCGGAAAGGCGCCGAAGTTGACGCCGATGCTGACGCTTGGCAGGCCGATGCCGACGCTGATCTGTGCCTCAACGGCGGCGGAACGGCCGAGCAGCAACATCGTTGCGACTACTAAGCCACGGGCGGCGCTCGCCGCGCACTCGCGCATTCTCGACGTGCGTGTGTTCATAATGCCGCGAGCCTACCCTGCGGCAACCCTGTGCGTCGGTGCGCGATCGCACTCAGTGCATGAGTATCGCCGGGCGCCGCCGGCCGACAATCGCCTGCCGTATGTGGGTCATCAGACTGTGCTTGCCGGCATCGCGAGCGCACC
>JAYTQR010000162.1:0-26659 GCA_043746615.1 Gammaproteobacteria bacterium
CGCTACAACGCGCAGACGAAGTTCGAGTTCGAGCGCATACGCGACTTCCTGATATTGCATTATTGCGCGACCGAGCGCGGCGATACGCCGTTCTGGAACGATTGCCGTACTATGAGCGTGCCGTCGCCGTTGGCGGATACGATGCAGCTGTTCCGTGACAGCGGGCGCTTTTTTCGCAATGCCGAGGAGTTGTTCGCGATCACCAGCTGGATTCAAGTGATGCTCGGTCAACGCATCGTGCCGCGCGCCTATCACCCGATCGTCGATCAGATGCCCAACCGGGAACTGCATGACTTCGTCGACGGCGTCCGCAGGGTCGTGGCGACCTGCACCGAGGCGATGCCGATGCACGAACAGTTCATCGCCAGATATTGCCAAGCACCGGCGCCGATGGCCGCTTGATCGATGCTGGTGCTTGCAGTCGCCGGTAGCCGCCTTGACGGCTTCTTTTGACGCTCACGCGCCGCGATGCCGATGCACCGGCGTAGGTTCATTTCGCTTGCAGCCGCGTCGGCGGCCGGTCTGTTGGCGGGCTGCGGCCGCGGCAGGCAGCCGACGAACAGCGCCGCCGCGCCGAAATTCGACCCGGTGCTCGCGGATCTGCAACGGCGGGCGTTCAATTATTTCTGGCAAACGACCCATCCGATCACCGGACTCGCGCCCGACAGCTACCCGTCGGCACCGTTCTCCAGTATTGCGGCAACCGGGTTTGCGTTGACGGCTCACGCCATCGGCGTGCAAAACGGTTGGGTCACGCGTGCCGCGGCGGCGGAGCGTGTGCGCACGACGCTGCAGTTTCTCCTGGAGGCACCGCAAGGCGCGAGCTCGCGGGGTATCGCGGGCTATCAGGGATTCTTCTACCATTTTTTGGATATGCAGTCGGGCCTGCGCGACGGGGATAGCGAGCTCTCCACGGTCGATACCGCGCTGCTACTCGGCGGGGCGCTGTTTTGCGCCGAATATTTCGACGCGCCCGCATTGGCGGAGGTCGCGATCCGCGGACTTGCGAGCAAACTGTATCAGCGTGTCAACTGGCGCTGGGCGCAGCCTCGTGAGCACGCGATCTGTATGGATTGGCGGCCGGAAACGGGGTTCTCGCAGTACGATTGGGTCGGCTACAACGAAGCCATGATCGTTTACCTGTTGGCACTCGGCTCGCCCACCTTCCCGGTCGCCGCCACAGCCTGGAATGCCTGGACATCGGGATATCCGCAAAGCTGGGGAACGGTGCAGGGCATTACGCATTTGAGCTTCGGTCCGCTGTTCGGTCACCAGTACACTCAGATCTGGACCGACTTGCGCGGCGTGCAAGACGCCTTCATGCGTGCCCACGGTAGCGATTATTTCCGCAACAGCCGGCTGGCAGTGATCGCGCAACACCGCTATGCAGTTGCGAATCCGCGGCGCTGGCGCGGCTATGGCGCCAACCTCTGGGGCCTCTCGGCCTGCGACGGGCCCGGCCATGCCAAGATTCGCTATCGCGGCACGACGCGTCAGATCAACGGCTATGCCGCCCGGGGTGTCTGGCTGCAGATGCAACGTGACGATGATGACGGCACGATCACACCCACCGCAGCGCTCGGATCAGTGCCGTTCGTACCGGAGCTGGTGATTCCAGCCGCAACAGCCATGGTCAAAGACCACGGCAGGGTGATCTGCGGCGCTTATGGCTTCTTGGATTCCTTCAACCTGAGCGTCCCGCCGAATACGCGCATCAGACAGGGCCGTTACGTCAACGGTTGGGGTTGGGTGGATACCGACTATCTGGGCATCGACCAAGGCCCGATCATCGCGATGATCGAAAATTACCGCAGCGGGCTGATTTGGCGCACGATGCGCAAGAATGCGGCCCTGAAGCGCGGCATGCAGCTCGCCGGGTTTACTGGCGGATGGCTGGGCCGGAATCCTGTCGCGGCTTAGCGTAGGCTTAAGGGACGCTGCGGCCAATCGTGCAACCCCGATGGACCAACTCGTCAAAAGCCACCGGGCGACCTGCCCGCACTGCTGGGAAACGATCACCCTGACGCTGGATCTGTCCGCGGGCGGTCAGTCCTACGTCGAAGATTGCCCGGTCTGCTGCCAGTCGATGCAGGTTTCCTACGCGGCGGAAGACGGTGAACTCGGCGAAATCAGCGTCGAAGCCGCCGATTGAAGCCGCCGAAACCGAACCCCGCCGCGTTGCCCCACCGCAGTCCTTGCAAGACAATGCGCGTTCTGGTGCTGCTCTGCGTACTGCTTTTCGTCGCGCTGCAGACCTGGGAAAGCCGCTACCAGAGCACCCGCTGGCGGTATCCGCTCGTCGTCGTGATCTACCCGATCGCCGCCGATGCGAGCGCCGTCACGCAGCGCTATGTCGCTGCGCTCGATGCGGCGCGCATCGCGCCGATCGATCGGTTTTTCGCGCGCGAGGCGCATCGCCACGGCGTCGCCGAACGTGATCCCGTCGAAACTCGACTCCGGGCGGCGCTCACCCAGCGCCCGCCGGTGTATGCCGCGGGCTCGGGCACGCTGGCGACGGTGCTTTGGAGCTTGCGTCTGCGTTATTGGGCCTGGCGGGTCAGCGGTGCGGTATTCCCAGCATACGTCCGCATGTTCGTGCTGTACGTGGATCCGGCGCTGACGCCGACGGTGCCGCATTCGCTCGGCATCGAGAAGGGACTGCTCGGCGTCGTGTACGCGTTCGCGAGCCCGGCCATGGACGGCGCGAACGACGTCATCATCGCGCACGAACTGATGCACACGCTCGGCGCGACCGACAAATATGCGGCCGGCGACGATGCGCCGCAATTCCCGGACGGCTACGGCGACCCACGGCAAGTCCCGTTGTTTCCGCAGCGCATGGCCGAACTGATGGCCGGGCGGCGGTTGGTCGCGCCCGACCGTTGGGTGCAGCCCGTCAGTCTCGACCAAGTCGTCATTGGGCCGGCCTCGGCACGCGAGATCCGATGGCCGCGCTAGCGTGGCCGAGCGCGATCGACGATGCCCTGCTGCCGAAGACGGCTTGACCGGCGTTTAAGAATCCGGCGGTCGTCGCGGTGCAGCGCCGCGGCCTGCCCCTTGCTCAGCGTGCCGCTCCTGAGGTCCCGATGGATGCGCCGATTCTGAGTGCGCAGGCGATTGTTTACCTGCTCGCGACGCGGATGCGTCTTCTGCCAAGTAGTCCGGCGCCGGCATACCGCTGTTACGAGGAATTAATCTTGCGGGGCCAGCGCTTCCAGCAGCGGCTCATGCAGACATCCGTTGCTTGCGAGCACCGTGGTCGAGTCCAGCCGGATCGGGCCGCCGCTCAGGTCGGTAAAGCGGCCGCCGGCCTCGCGGACGATCGCGGCCGCGGCCGCGATGTCGAGAATGCTGACGTCGCTTTCGATGACTGCGTCGATTTTTCCGGCGGCCAGCAAGTGGTAATGAAGGAAATCGCCGTAGCCGCGGATACGGCTGACGCGTGCGACGAGCGCGCCGAAGCGCGTCCAGGCGCTGCCGCTTGCGAGGCTCTTGAGGTTGCCCGAGGACAGTGCCGCCGATTCGATCGCGTCGATATCGCTAACCGCAAGCGCAGCGCCGTTCAAGAACGCCCCGCCCCCACGCTCGGCATAGGCGATTTCCTGGTAGACGGGCGCGCTCGAAACACCGAGTACGATCTCGCCCCGCCGCATCAGCGCGATCTGCGTCGAGAACAGCGGATATTCGCGGATGAACGCCTTCGTGCCGTCGATCGGATCGACCAACCACAGACACTCGGCGTCGGTGTCGCGCATTCCGGTCTCTTCGCCGTAAAAGCCGAAGCTCGGAAAGCGCGCCTCGAGAATCTCGCGAATAGCGGTCTCGCAGCGGACATCGGCTTCCGTGACCGGCGATTTGTCCGCCTTGCTGCGCACCTCGAGATTGCGCTGGTAGAGGGAGCGCGCGATCGTAGCCGCCGCCCCCGCCGCATCGAGCGCGGCTAGTAATTCCGGCGAGGGATTCATGCAATGGACTCCGCGTGAAAAAATGATTGCGGGAATCGACTGCCGATTGTGTTGCCTTGACAGCACCAATGCCAGCCGCCTACCGTCGCATCCCGGACTACGAGGGAACAAATAATGGGCAATCGGCTCAGCAAAATCTATACGCGCACCGGCGACGACGGCAGCACCGCGCTCGGTGACGGCTCCCGTGTGGCCAAGGACCACCCGCGCGTCGAGGCCTACGGAACTGTGGATGAAGCCAACAGCGCGATCGGTCTCGTGCTGGCCGCAACGGGCTTGCCGGATGCGGTGCGGCGCTGCCTGACTGACGTACAGCATGATCTGTTCGATCTGGGCGGTGAGTTGTGCATTCCCGGGCATCGCATGATCGACGCCGCCCACGTGCAACGGCTGGAGACCGCACTAGATGCGTTCAACGAGGCGCTGCCGCCGCTGAAAGAGTTCATCTTGCCGGGAGGCGGAACCGCCGCGGCCGCGTGCCACTTGGCGCGCACCATCTGCCGGCGCGCCGAACGGCGCGCGTGGACGCTGGCGCGCGATGAGAGTGTCGCCCCGGACGCACTGATTTATTTGAACCGATTGTCGGATCTACTGTTCGTGATCGCACGAGTCCTCGCGCGTCACGAAACGGGCACAGAGATCTTCTGGCGCCGCGATCAAGGAGCGAGTTGAACGGGCCTGGCGGCGCACGCCATGGCGATCAAGCGTCGGACCCGCGGCCAATCGAAGGCAGGTCCAGGATCGGTTTTGCGTCCGGGCGCTATGTCGCTATGGCCGACTAGACGATCCGGCGAGAGGCTCGCATACGCCGCGCACAGCGCCGCAACGGCGTTCGCGAGCACCAGATATTGTGCGTCCTCGTAAGGCGTCGTGTCGGTGCCCTCCAGTTCGATGCCGACGGAATAGTCGTTGCAAGCCGCGCGCCCTCCGTAGCTCGACTGTCCAGCATGCCAGGCGCGGTCCGTGAATTTCACGTACTGCGTGAGATCTCCGCTGCGCCTGATCAGCAGATGCGCGGAGACCCGCAGCGCCGCAACGGTGGCGAAATATGGATGCGCGTCCGTGCTAAGGCTGTTCGTGAACAAACGGTCGATCCACGGGCCGCCGAAGCCACCGGGCGGTAGACTGATGCCATGAACGACGATCAAGTCCAAGCCGGCACCCGGCGGCCTTGAATCGAAATTCGGCGAGGCGGTTTGCGCGACGCCGCGCATCAGCCCTGTTGTTGCGTCGACCTCCAAGCGCGGCAAGCGCAGCTCTGTTCGCGGCAAGCATCGCTCCCCGTCAACCACGTCAGCCGCTAGCATATGCGACAATGCGGTTAAACATGAATTCGGACGTCAAAATACCGGCGAGCGCATCCGGGTCCGGCGCGGCAGATTGGAGCGCGCGCGACTTACGCGTCGTTTGGCACCCCTGCACGCAGATGAAGGACCATGAATCGCTGCCGCTGATCGCCATCCGCAGCGGCTCGGGCGCCTGGCTCGAGGACTTCGACGGCAAGCGCTACCTCGATGCGGTGAGCTCCTGGTGGGTCAATCTTTTCGGCCATGCCAATCCGCGGATCAATGCCGCTTTGCGCGACCAATTGGCCGCACTCGAGCATGTGATTTTCGCGGGGTTCACGCACGCGCCTGCCGTGCAACTCGCGGAGAGGCTGGTAGCCATCGCGCCGCCGGGGCTGACGCGCTGTTTTTTCGCGGACAACGGTTCGGCCGCCGTCGAGGTCGCGATCAAAATGAGCTTCCACTATTGGCGCAACCGCGGAGAACCGAATAAAACCCGCTTCATCACTCTCGCGAACAGCTACCACGGCGAAACGCTCGGCGCGCTCGCGGTCGGCAACGTGGACCTTTACAAGTCATTGTACAAGCCGTTGTTGATGGACGTGCTCACCGCGCCGTCGCCGGACTGCTACCACCGCGAGTCGGGCGAGACCTGGGAAGATTATTCGCTGCGGCAGTTCGTCCACATGGAGCGCATGCTTGCCGCTCATGCCGCCGAAGTTGCCGCGGTCATCGTCGAGCCATTGGTGCAATGCGCGGGCGGCATGCGCATGTATCACCCGGTGTACCTGACGCGGCTGCGCGCAGCCTGTGACCGTTATCGCGTGCACCTGATCGCAGATGAAATTGCGGTCGGTTTCGGCCGCACCGGCACGATGTTCGCGTGCGAACAGGCAGCGATCTCGCCGGACTTTCTCTGCCTGTCGAAAGGCCTGACCGGCGGTTACCTGCCGCTGTCCGTGGTTCTGACAAACGAAGACGTGTACGGCGCATTCTACGATGATTACACGGCGTTGACGGCATTTCTGCACTCGCACAGCTATACCGGCAATGCGCTCGCCTGCCGCGCCGCACTCGCCACGCTCGATATTTTCGCCTCAGACGACCCGCTTCTGGCCAACCGGAGCAAGGCCGATTACCTGGGACGGCGGGCGCGCGAGTTGGCGGATCATCCGCGAGTTGCCGAGGTCAGGCAATGCGGGATGATCGTCGCCGTGGAAATCGTCAAAGACAAGCGCACGCGCGCATGCTATCCGTGGCAGGAACGGCGCGGGCTGCGCGTCTACCGGCATGCGCTTGAGAGCGGCGTGCTGCTGCGCCCGATCGGCAATATCGTGTATTTCATGCCGCCGTACATCGTCTCGCCCGAGGAGATGGATTTGATGATCGACACCGCGGCCGCCGGCATTGAGCGCGCGACGTGCGATTGACGCGCCTGCATGTCGACGCGGCGCTCGCGCCGGGAGACGTGCTCGAACTGCCGCCGGACACGGCCACACATGTCGCGAAGGTACTGCGCGTGCGCAGCGGCGATCCGGTCGTGCTATTCAACGGCGACGGCCGTGAATCGGCGGCGGTCATCGACGCGGTGCGCGGCTCACGCGTCAGCGTCGCGGTCGGCGAATCCCGGCTGATCGACCGCGAATCTCCGCTGCCGGTCACGCTGCTGCAAAGCATACCGCGCGGTGACCGCATGGATTTCATCGTGCAAAAGGCGACGGAACTCGGCGTTGCGCGCATCGTGCCAATCTTCAGCGAACGCAGCGTCGTGCGGCTCGACCACAAACAGGCTGAATCCAAATGCACCCATTGGCGCGCGATCGCGGCGAGCGCCTGCGAGCAGTGCGGTCGTAATCGTCTGCCAATCCTAGACGCGCCGCGCCGGCTCCTGGATTATCTCGGCGCTGCGACCATCACGGGCACGCGGCTGCTGCTCGATCCCGATGGCGGCTCCGCCGCGCGCGGCGCCGGTGGCGGCGCTGCCGACGACCGCATCGACGGCGCCGCGGCCGTGGAAATCGCGGTCGGCCCTGAAGGCGGCTTTGCCGCCGCGGAGCTGGATGCGTTTGCCGTCAGCGGATTTCTACCGGTGCGCTTGGGCCCGCGGATCCTGCGCACCGAGACCGCGGCGCTCGCGGCACTTGTCTGGCTGCAGACGCGCAGCGGCGACTTGCGCTGACCGCCCTGCGCCGGCGCGGCGTCAAGCCGCGGGCGCGCACGGATCAAGGCGTGCTTGTTGCGCGAGGTCCTCGCTGCGCCAGCAGTAGAGGGCGAGCAGCGGCGAGGCGCCGGCGCGCATCGCGTGCGCCTCCTCGCTGCCATGTACGATCAACGTACCCGGACACCACTCGTGCCATGGGCCGTCGCTTTGTTGCCATGCCGCCGTCCCCGACAACGGTATATACCACTCCGTGGCTTCGTGGCGGTGGCGAGGATACTGCGTCGACGGACCGAGCAGGAGAAACCCGCAGGCAATTCGCTCGCTCGCGAGTGGCCCGTGCGCGCCGAACAACTCGGTCCAGGCATAATTGTCGCAGAACGCGGCGCCGAGTTGGCCTGCCGCATAGGTCTGGCGCCAAGCAAGCAATGGCGCGGCGGCGGCCAGCGCGCCGACCAACGGTGCGCTGAATTCCGGAGCCGCGGCAAATGCCGCCGGCAGCCAACGCAGCGCCGGCAGCCTGTTGGATGGCAGGGCGCGCCATGCCGATGCGTCGACGGCCTGCGGCCACGCAGCGAGGACTGCGGACAATGCCGTCGGCTGCAACGATCCGAGCAGAGCGCGGGTACGCGCGATCAGATCCTGCTGTGCGGCGTGCTCATCCACGACGATGCGCGCCTCAATCGACGACCGAGGTCTCTTCGGCGATCATTTGCTCGAGTCTCTGCAGATCCGGGATCAGCGGCGTCTCGTTGATCATGCGTACTTGGCAAATAACCGGCGAACGCTCCGCAAAGCTGCGCGACGCGTCGGGCCGAATTACGTCGGCATTGACCCTCACCAGCTGCGGGAAACCCTGCGTCAACATGCCGAAATACCCGCTCTGCAGTTTGCCGCTCGGCGCGTGAAAGACGACGATGCGGGTACGGCCAGAAACGCTCGGCAGGTCTTGTCCGAGAGCACCTTCGAAAGATACGACCGGAATGTTCTGTTCATTCCAGGTCACGAGCCCGGCGTACCAAGGCGGCGCGTTGGTCATGTCGGCAGGCGTTTGATAGCCGATGACTTCAGCGACGCAGGCGCGCGGCACGAGCAGCCGTTCGCCGACGAGCGGCACCAGCAAGCTGTACAACTCTTCGCGTAAGCCCGACAAGCCCCGGGCCTCAGCGCGCGACCGCGCTGGGGCGGTTGACGAGCGGTTCGATCGCGTCGAGCAGCTGGCTTTCTTGGTATGGTTTGCCGAGATAGTCATCGACACCGAGTTCGATCGCGCGCGCCCGATGCTTCTCGGTGACCCGGGAGGTGATCATGACGATCGGAATGCTCTTCAAGCGCGGATCGCTGCGCACGTGCGCGGCCACTTCGTAGCCGTCCATGCGTGGCATTTCGATATCCAGGAGTATGATGTCGGGCAGATGCTCCTGCAGCAGCGACACCGCTTCGACGCCGTCTTTGGCCGTCAGGACCCGCATACCATTGCGTTCGAGCAGCCGCTGCGTCACGCGGCGCACCGTGATCGAGTCGTCGACGACCAGCGCAAATGTGCGCCGATCGCGTGGATCGATGACGCCCGTATCCGTGAGGCGCGCCCGCCATTCGGAGCGCACCAGCGAACCCATATCCAGAATGATGACGATGCGACCGTCCCCGAGGATCGTCGCTCCGGCGACGCCGCGAATCGCCGAGATTTGCGGTCCCAGGGACTTGACGACGATCTCGCGGCTGCCGACCAGTTCGTCGGCGACCAGCGCGGTCGAATGTTCGCCCGCGCGGATTAGCACGACGGACATCGACACGTCGGTTTCCGGCAAGCGCGTCGTGCCTATGCCGACGAAGGCGCCGAGATGTTGAAATCGGTATTTCTGTCCACCGTATTCGAACAGCGGCGCGTCCCTGCCGAGATGGCGTGCAACGATGTTTTTCGACAAACGCACGACGCCCTCGACGGTCGCAAGCGGCAGCGCATACACTTCTTCGGCGACCCGCACGATCAAAGCCTGACTGATCGCCAACGTGAAGGGCAGGCGGATCGTGAAACGCGAACCCTTGCCGAACGTCGATTCGATAAACAAACCGCCGCCCAATTTCTTCACTTCCGTGGCGACCACATCCATGCCGACGCCGCGGCCGGCGGCCTGCGTCACGCGCCCAGCTGTGCTGAAGCCGGGCTCCAGTATCAGTTGCGTCGCCTCTTCGTCGGTGAGTTTCGCTTGCGGATCGGCAAGCCCGAGGGCTATCGCCTTTTCGCGGATCAGCTTGACATTGATGCCGCCGCCGTCGTCCGCGACGACGATCACGACCTCGGCGCCGTCCCGCTCGAGACTGATCGAGATCCGGCCGACCTCCGGTTTGCCGAGCGCGGCGCGACGTTCGGACGTCTCGATGCCATGGACGACGGCGTTGCGCAGCATGTGCTCCAACGGTGGCACCATCCGCTCAAGCACCTGCCGATCCAATTCGGCGGTAGCACCATGCACGGTGAGCTCGGCGCGTTTCCCGGTATCGTTGGCTGCCTGACGGACCAACCGCGTCAGCCGCTGCACGTGCCGCTGGAACGGCACCATGCGGGTCCGCATCAAACTGTTTTGCAGCTCGGTGATGACGCGCGCCTGCTGGGTCAGCAGACTCTGCGCCTCGCGCGCCAAGGTCTCGAGCAGCCCTTGAATGCTCGCCACGTCGCTGGCCGTTTCGGCTAGCGCACGCGAGCACTGCTGTAATGCGGAATAGCGGTCGAGTTCCAGCGGATCGAAGTCCGTGCGCCGCGGAGCCTCGTCCTGATGCCGGTTCAGCACTTGCGTTTCGGTCTCGATCTCCAACCCGCGCAGCTGGTCCTTCAGCCTGGTGACGGTGCGCGCGAGTTCCGCCAAATTGAAGTCGATGGAATTGACCTGCTGGTCGAGTCTCGCCCGGAAAATACTGACCTCGCCGGCGTTGTTCAGCATCGTGTCGAGCAAATCGGCGTCGACCCGAGCCATCTCGGCGCGCTCGACCGGCACGGTCTCGCGGCCGGGAAGCACGGGTGCGCTGAATGATTCGAGGTTCGGCACACTGATTTCGTTGCTGACTGACAGCGCCTGCTCCTCCGCGGACGGCGGCTCGGCGGCGGACGGCGGCTCGGCGGCAGGCAGCGCCTCGGCGGCAGGCAGCGCCTCGGCGGCAGGCAGCGCCTCGGCGGCGGACAGCGCCTCGGCGGCGGACAGCGCCTCGGCGGCGGGCGAACGCGGCGGTTCGGCAGGCGCAAGCGGCTCGGTCGGCGCGCGTTGCGGCTCACCGGCGACGAGCGCGCGGATTTCGGCAGTCAGCGCGGTGGCGCGCGGCGGCAACGAACCGGCGCCGACGAGGTCGCGCATGTGTGCGAGATCGTCGAGGCTCGCCTGCAGGATCGCATACGCGCGGTCGTTGCCGGGCACGGAACCGCCGTCGATCTGAGTAACCAAAGTCTCGAGCTCATGGCTCAGATCGCCCATTGCGGTGATGCCGGCCATCCGCGCACCGCCCTTCAGCGTATGCAGCTGCCGCTGCAATTCCGCAACCGGAGCCTTGTTTTTGCGATCGCCATTCCATGCCGCCAGCGAGGCCTGCGCCGCCTCCAGCAACTCCGTCGCTTCTTCGCTGTAGATATTGGCGATTTCGCGATCGAACGCCTCTGGCTCGGTCGGCACCGTCTGCACCGACCCGATCGCGAAGACGCCGGATTCGTTGCCGCCATGTGCCAGTTCATGATCCAGCGCGGCCTCGAGAGTTCGAATGCGCCCGAGCAGCACTGGTTGCTCGGCGAAGAACACAGTCGACTCGTCGATATGCGCAACGACGTTCTCGATCGCCGCGACGGCGTCAGAGAGCAGCGCGAAACCGGCGTCCGACAAGCCGCGGCCGCTGTCGAACACCTTGCGCAAGTATTGATTCAACGGCTCGGTGATTCGGATGCCGTGGCGCGCCTCGGCCATCTTGGAACTGCCGCACAGCGTGTGCACGGCGCGGTAGACGTTCTCCGGTAACGCATGCGGAGCCGGCTGTCCCGCGCGTTTTTGCAGGTAGTCCTGGATCACCGCCAAGTGCGTCGCGGTCTCTTTTCTGTATATGTCGTGCAGCAGTGGATCCATCGACCGCGCCTTGACGGGCGGCGGCACGGCGGACTCCGCCGGCACCGCGTCCGGCGTATCGGTGCGATCCTCCGGCGCCGCCACGCCCGGCTTTTCCACGGCGTCTTGCCCGCTGGCGCAGGCGTGTGCACACGCAATGATGTCATCGACCGGCGCGGCCAATGGACGTCCGGTCTCCAGTTGCTCGATGACCTGCGGCAGAGCACTCAGGGCCCGGCGCATGACCGTCATCATCGCCGGTGTGCGGGAGAGCGTTTTATCGATGATGCGGTTCAGCAGATTCTCGATCGACCACGCCAATTCGCCGATCAAATGCGCGCCTACCATGCGGCCGCTGCCTTTCAACGTATGAAAGCTGCGGCGCATCATGGCGAGCGAGTCCGTGTCCATCGGATTCTGTTCCCAAGACGGGAAGCTGCCGCTGATCGATGCCATTTCTTCCTTGGCTTCTTCGATGAATAGTTCGACGAGTTGCGGATCCAGGCTTTGCGCGTCGGCCACGGCGCCGCGCGGCTGCGCCGCATTCGACGGCTCCGCGGGGGGTTCGAGCGCTACGGTGGACCGATGATCATCGAGCTTGACCGTCGCCACGGCATCCGCGCCCGCGAGGTCGAGTGACGGCAGGCGCTGCACGACGTCATCGGCCAGCGCCTTGATGCAGGACTCGGCATTGTCAAGCATGTACCATGGGTCGTTGCGGCCGCTCTGGATCGTCTCCATGTAGTATTCGATGCTGACGATGGAATCGGCGATGCGCTCCAATCGCAGCGAATCGGCCGCCGGCGCGCCGGGTTCGACCAGCTTGCGGACATGCGCGCCGATCGCATCCATCAGTTCGGCCGCCCTGCCCTTGCCCAGCATCAAAAGGCCGGCCGTAATGCCTCTTAAAAGCTGCGGGACGTTGTCGAGCCCCTGCGGCGAGAAATCGCCCGGCCGCTGCACGGCGACCGAGATCGCCTCCTTGATGCGGGCCAGATTGACGATGCATTCGCGCAGCACTGCCTCGGCGACCAAGCGGAATTCGAGGTCCGCCGCGTTGTAGGTGGCGCTCATGGAAGAATCGGCCGCGGGAGGCAGGATCAAGCGCACCAGTTGATCGTCCAAACTGTCTTCGACCGACAGCAGCACGCCGGCCACCTTGATCAGCGCATCCTCGGCCGGCGGCTGGCTGTTCGCCACCAATCCGGACAGATCCGCTATCTCGCATTGCACGCGCTGCCGCAGTTCACCGAGACCGAGCACGCCGAGCGTATCGCTGATTTTCTTCAGCAATTCGAGTTGCGGCGCGAGTTCCTCGGTGCGCCCACCGCCACGCCTGACGAAGATGTCGAGGACGTCCTTGACCTTGGCGAGATCCTCCTTGATCGCGGCCGCCACGGTACGCATCAATTTAACGCTCGGTGCCGAAAGACTCTCGCGTTCCTGTTCGATCGAGTCGTCGACCGGCAGGAGCTCGGAGAGTTTGAACGATGCGCGCACCGCGCCGATGCGTCCGCCCCCGGTCGATGCCCGGGCGACGTAGTAGAGCAAATTGTTCAGTAAATCGATCGGTGGATTCTCGCAGTAGCGGGCCTCGCCGGCCTCGTACAAAGCCTTCAGTTGCCGATCCGCTTGACCAAGCAGCCGCTTCAGCGTGGCGCTCGCCTCCACGCCGTTCGCGCGCAACGCCTCGAGTATCGCCCCGGTGACCCACCAAAACTGAAATACCGGCTGCGTCGTCGCAACCTGTTCGAGCTTTTCGGCGACCTTCGCCATGATCTCCAAGCTTTGCTCGGTACGCTCGCCGCGGATCAGACCGAGAAGGCCGACCTGGAAGCGCGGACGCAGGCGCCTCGCCCAGTGCGCAACCGAAACCGGCGCCTCCCCCGATGCTTGCGGCTGCGCCGGCTGGTCGGACTTCAAATTCAGCAATAACAGCGTTCCCTCCGACAGCAGCGGGCTGCCGCGGACGGATCGCAGATCGTTCAGCAGCGGCAGCAAGATCAGAGCAAGGTCGCGCCCGCCGGTTAATACACGCTCCAAATACGTGGGCAGCTGCACCATGGATCGCATCAAGGCATCGAGACCGTCCGTGCGCCGCTTTTCATCGTCGCTGGAATCCAGCAAGTAGCGCGTGACGTGCTCCATTTCTTCGGTGAGCAACGCCGCACCGTACACCTCGACGAGCCGCAGGACGCCGTGCGCTACGTGCAGCAGATCCGCGCACTTTTCGAGCATTGCGCGCTGATCGACCCGTTCGGCGTAAGCCTCCAGCGCAGCGCGCGCCTCGCCCAAGGTCAGCGCCAATTCCTTGGCGACGACGTACAGGGTCTGGGAACTGATGTCGGTCATTCTGGGATCCGCGCGTCGCGCCTCAGGCGCCGAAGCCGCTCGCCTTGCGCATAGTTCCAGAATTGCTGGTGTTGCCTTGTGCATTGTCGGCGGTGCCGGCCGCCGCACCGTCGCCGGTCGGGTCCTTGAGCACCGGCAGGCGGGCCGACGAGGCGCCGGCCAGCGCCTGCGTACTGCCGCCGTGGCCCGGCAGCCGGAATCCGGCGACGGATTTACGTAGTTGCGCGGCTAACGCCGCCAATTTGGCGATCGACGCCGACGTGGCCGCGGAGCCATCGGCAGTTTGCGCCGATATTTCGCGCACGACCTGCATGTTCTTGGAGATATTTCCCGATGCGGCGGCCTGCTGGCGCGCGCTCGCCGAGATGTTTTGCACCAAACTCGCGATTTGGTTGGATACTTGCTCGATTTCCTCGAGCGCGGCGCCCGCGTTCTCGGCGAGCAGCGCGCCGCCGACGACATCGGTCGTGCTGCGCTCCATCGATACGACCGCCTCGTTGGTGTCGGTCTGGATCGTGCGCACCAGCACCTCGATCTGCTTGGTCGCGTTCGCGCCGCGCTCGGCGAGCCGCTGCACCTCGTCGGCCACCACCGCGAAACCCCGGCCGGCCTCACCGGCCATCGAAGCCTGAATCGAAGCGTTCAACGCCAGAATATTGGTCTGTTCGGCGATATCGTTGATCAACTCGACGATATTGCCGATTTCCTGCGAACTCTCCCCGAGGCGTTTGATCCGTTTGCTTGTCTCCTGAATGGTTTCGCGGATCGCGTTCATTCCGTCGATCGTACGCCGCACCGCGTCACCGCCTTTATGTGCGATATCGACCGAATGCCGGGCGACGTCTGCGCAGCGTTCCGAATTTCCGGAAACCTCCTCGATGGACGCCGCCATATCCGCCATCGATTCGCTCGCCGAGGAAATTTGCCGGGATTGCGCGTTGCTCGCCTTGGCCATGTGAGCGGCCACGGCCTGCGTCTGTTTCGTGGCGCCATCGAGTTGGATCGCGCCGTCATTGATCGTCGCGACGAGTTTGCGCAGCGCTTCGATCGCATAGTTTATCGAGTCTGCGATCGCGCCGGTAATATCTTCGGTTACGGTCGCCTGCACGGTCAGATCGCCGTCTGCGAGGCTCGACAGTTCATCGAGCAATCGCATGATGGCCTCTTGATTGCGCTCGTTCTGGCGCACGCGCAGTTCGACCGAACGGCGCATGTTGACAGCCTTGAGGTACGCCCACGCGAGCGCCGCGAGCGACGCGAGCGCGAACCCCAGCGAGACCAATATCCACGGCTTTCGTGCGTTGCCCGCGCCATCCGCAGCCGCCGGCAACGCCTCGAGCTGCGTTGCGAGCGCGCCGGCCGCCGCCGGTAGTGCGCGCGCCGCCGCCTGTGCTTGGGACAAGGGTTCAGCGGCGCTGATCGCTTGACGCACACTGGCGGCGAACAGCCGATTGCGCTGCACAAACCCCTCCAGCCGCTGCTGCGCCTCCGGACTGGTGACGCGCGACAACGCCAAACTGGATTGCTCGCCCGACAGACCGCGCTCGACTTGGTTCAAGAACTCGAGCCCTTCGGCCAAACGCTGCGCGGTCGGCGCGGCGTCGCTGAGGCCCTCGGCCAGACCGCTCAAATCCAATTGCACGCGTTGCACGGTCAGCTCGAACCGTCCGAGGTAGCGGCTGATGCCGCCCTGCTTCTGCACGCCGCCGGTGCTAGCCAAATCGCCGAGTTGCGACAGCAATTTCGGCGCTTGCGCTTGCGCATCGAGACTCGCCTTTTGGATCGTCTCGACGGCGCCCCGAGCTGCCGCCACCGCGTCGGCATTGTCGCTCAAGCGCTTGAAGTTCGACTCGATCGCGCCGGCGTCCCCGGCCAATTTCCCCCGCAGGGTCTGCGCGTTCGCGATGCTGTTGACGAGGTTGTCGATCGCACGCGAATCGCCGCGCAGCGCGTTCTGCGCCTCGACCGGAATGCGTTCGGCGACCAACGAGAGTTCCGCGGCCGCGCCCCGATCGCGCGCCGCGCCGCGCGACAAGATCGTCAGGACGCCGGCGACAGAGATGCACAGCACCGTCAATGCGGCGAGCCACGGCAACAGATCCGACCAACGCTGCGTTTTTTCTGTTTCGGTCATCGCATCATCCCGCCCGGACTCACGCCGCCGCCTGTTGAAAACTTTGGCTCTCCACGAGGCTCTTCAAGCTCAATACCGGCCATACCTCGCCGCCGCGGCGAAATGCGCCTGCGAGGTAGCTGTCGCAGCGGATCACGGTGGGCGGAGGTTCGGCGTTGAATTCGCGCTCGGCGAAGCGGCGAAATCCCAGGACTTCGTCGACCATCAAGCCCGCCGGCACCTCCCGGTGGTTGACGGCGATCACGCGCGTGTTGCGCCCCGCCGCGGTGACGCCGCTGCCCAGGAACTGGCGTAGGTCGAGCATCGGCAACAGCTGGCCACGCACGTTCGCCAGACCCTTCACCCAGCTCTTCGCTCCCGGAATGCGGGTCACGACCGCGGGGTAGCCCAGTACCTCACGGGTTTCCTCGCGGGCGACGAGAAAGGTCTCCCCGCCCATCCGAAACGCAACGCCGACCCATTCGCGCCCCGCGTTCTTTTCTTGCGAGCCCGCAACGGCGTGTGGACGGCTGCGCTTTTCCAACTCTTTGAGCAGTTCGAACGGACGGTCGCGCAATGCGCGCAGGTTGTCGATCGTGCCGCTGTCGGTGCTCGTCATACGGCAAGAACCGCTTGGGCCTTCTCGACCAACGTTTGCACGGAAACCGGCTTGACGAGGTAATCGACCGCCCCCTGGCGCAATCCCCAGACCCGGTCCGTCTCCTGGCCCTTGGTCGTCACCATGATGATCGGAATCAGGCGTGTCTCGGGATCGTTGATTAAGGTCCGTGTCGCCTGATAACCGTTGACGCCGGGCATCACGATATCCATGAAAATTAGGTCCGGCTTCATCTCCTTCGCCTTGCGGATACCTTCCGCGCCGTTCTCGGCCGCCGCGGTGCGGAAGCCGTGTTTTTCCAGGGCCTTCTGCATGACGAACACTTCCGTGGGCGAATCATCGACTATGAGAATCAGTGGCATGCTCGGACTCTCCCGTCACTTGCTTACGTGCGCTTCGATCGCACCCAACAACTCGTCCTTCGTGAAGGGCTTGGTCAGATAATGCTCCGAACCGACGATCCGGCCGCGCGCGCGGTCGAAAAGACCGTCTTTGCTCGACAACATGATGACCGGGATCTGCTTGAAAACCTTGTTGTGCTTGATCAGTGAACAGGTTTGGTAGCCGTCGAGCCGCGGCATCATGATGTCGACGAACACGATGTCCGGCTGGTGGTCGGCGATCTTCGACAGCGCATCGAAGCCGTCAACGGCCGTGAACACCTCACACCCCTCTTTGCTCAACAGGGTTTCGGCCGTCCGACGGATCGTCTTGCTGTCGTCGATCACCAGAACTTTGAGGCCCGTGAGCTTGGCTTTTTCGCTGGTGTTCATGCTGTCCTTGGGAAGCGGATCCGAAGACTCGATAGTTGTCTTTGCGTAGGTGTCGGAATATCGTGACTTTTTAACATATCCAGACGCGTCAAGCCACGGCACGGGCGGCACATTTCGGCGCAATATCGCGCCAACGACGGAGGCCTGGTTCACAGTTTTTCGATGCCAACGGGCGGCATCCGGGCTTGCGCTAGACTGCCGCCTCAGCGGTGCCCGCCGGCTCAGGAGTCTGCATGTCTGCACAAGTTCGCCTCCTCGTCGTCATGGATTCGATCGCGCACATCAAACCGGCGAAGGACAGCACGCTCGCGATGCTGTTGGCGGCGCAGGCACGTGCGTGGCAGATCCTCTACGCCGAACAAAGGGATCTGTGGCTGCGCGACGGCGTCGCCATGGGGCGCCTCGCGCCACTGTCCGTATTCGACGACGCCGACCACTGGTTCGAGCGCGGCGAGGCGCAACCGCAGGTGCTGGGCAGCTGCGACGTGATTCTGATGCGCAAGGATCCGCCTTTCGATACCGAGTATGTCTACACCACGTACATTCTGGATAGGGCCCGGGACCAGGGCGCGCTCGTCGTCAACGACCCGCAGGGCCTGCGCGACATGAACGAAAAGGTGTACACGGCGTGGTTTCCGCAATGCTGCGCCCCGACGCTGATCACGCGCGACATGTCCGACATGGGCGCATTCCTGCGCGAGCACGGCAAAGCCGTGTGCAAGCCGCTGGACGGCATGGGCGGGCGGTCGATATTCGTGCTGGAGGAAGGCGACAAGAACCGCAACGTCGTCTTCGAGACCTTGACCGACTACGGCAGCCGCTACGCGATCGTGCAGCGCTACCTGCCGCAAATCGTCACCGAAGGTGACTGCCGCGTGATTTTGGTGGACGGCGAACCGATCCCGTTCGCGTTGCGCCGCGTACCGAGCGGCAGTGACAACCGCGGCAATTTGGCGGCTGGGGCCCGCGCCGAAAGCCGCCCGCTCAATGAGCGCGACCGCTGGCTATGCCGCCAAATGGGGCCGAGCCTGCGTGCCGCCGGCATGATTTTTGTCGGGCTCGACGTCATCGGCGATTACATAACTGAGATCAACGTCACGAGCCCGACCGGTATTCGCGAACTGAACAAGAAGCATAATATCGATATTGGTGGCTCCCTGATGGACGCCATCGCCAAGATGCTGGGAGCGGCGTGAGTACGGAATTGCAGGAAGTTCAGCTGCCGAGCGGTCTACCGTCCGCCAACGACCGCATTTTGACCACCTGCTTCCTGGCGGTCTTGTTGCACGGGATTCTGATCTTGGGCGTTACCTTCAGCGCCCCTGAGCCCAACGGCGGCAATCAGTCCGCCGGCCTCGAGGTCGTCTTGGTGGGCGATCAAACCCCGAGCGCTGCTCGCAATCCGCAGGCGCCATATGTGGCCGAGCGCAGCCAAAAGGGCTCCGGCAACACGCGTGTGGCGGAACGAGCGCGGATTCCGCATTCCTCGTCGCTCTCAGCCGACCGCCCCGGCGTCGCCGGCGCCGGCAAACTCTTGTTGCGGCGCGTGGGCAGCAAGGCGGCCGATAGCGCGTTGCTCGCAACGCGGGGCGCCGCGCCGCGAATCGTGTATTTTGCGGCGGCGGCGGCCACCGCTGCCGCGTCGGCAGCCGAGCTGCCGATGCGCTTGCACAAGGGGCCGGATCTGGACATGAATCCGAATGACGACGGCGTGGAGTTGCGCCTGCGCGGACCGGTCAGGCACGAATTGTGGGTCGCCGCCGACACGCGGGCGTCCGACGTCGCTGCCTACTTGGATGGCTGGCGCCGCAAGGTCGAACGGGTCGGCACGATGAACTTCCCGCACGTCGGTCACGGCACCACCCCGGCGGCGACGCCGGTCGTCGAGGTGACGATCGATGCCCGCGGCCGATTGGCGCAAGCCATGGTTCGCCGCAGCAGCGGCCGGCCGGAAATAGACGACGCGGCGCTGCGAATTCTGCGCCTTGCGGCTCCGTTCGACCCATTTCCGCGTGCAATGCGCGCGAAGCACGACGAGATCCGCATCGCCTACGCGTACGAATTCCTGTCCGGTTCCCCGCAGGCGACGAGTATGCTTTACTCTGCAGCTGCAGGGCCGGCTGCGGGTCCTTGAATACGAGCTTCAGCCGCATTCCGCCGGCGTGGGCGATGATGGATGAGCCATGAGCGATTCAGGTTATCTGACGAACCAACTGCTGATCGCGATGCCCGCGATGGGGGATCCGAATTTCGCGCAAAGCGTCGCGTTGATCTGCGATCATAGCGCGCGCGGCGCGTTGGGGTTGATCCTGAACAAACCGCTGCAAATGCGCATGGGCGAAATATTCGAACAGCTCGAAATAATGATTACCAGCGGACCGTTGACTGAACGCAAGGTGCTGCGCGGCGGCCCGATGCAAACCGACCGCGGCTTCGTCGTGCACCGCGCCGGCGGCGAATGGGATTCGACGCTGAAGGTTTCCGAGAGCATCCACGTGACCACCTCCCGCGACATACTCGCGGCGATCGCGCTCGGCGAGGGGCCCGGTGAAGCCGTCGTCGCGCTGGGATACGCCGGTTGGGACGGCGGTCAGCTGGAAGACGAGATACGCGCGAATGCGTGGCTCAACGCACCCGTCGATTCCGGCATCATATTCGAACTGCCGTTTGAATCTCGCTGGGAAGCCGCCGGACGCCTGCTCGGCGTCGATCTAGGACGGATCAGCGCGATCAGCGGCAATGCCTGAGGCGCCCGAGCCCCGTACGCCGCAGCTGGTATTGGCATTCGATTTCGGCAAGAAGCGCATCGGCATCGCCTGCGGCGACACGCTGAGCGGCACCGCTTCGCCGCTCGCGGCCGTCACCGCCAACGCCGGCTTGGCGCCGTGGGAGGCGATCACCGCCCTGGTACGCGAGTGGCAACCCGCGCTCGCCGTCGTCGGTCTACCGTATAATGCAGACGGCTCAGAGAGCGCCATGGCCGCTGCGGCGCGCGCGTTCGCCGCCGCACTCGCGCACCGCTGTGCGCTGCCCGTCGAACTGGTCGATGAGCGCTACTCGTCGCTCGAGGCCGGAACGCGGCTGAAGAATGCCAGGGAAGCGGGGCTGCGCAAGCGGCGCATTGCGAAAACCGACATCGATTCCGCGGCCGCCTGCGTGATCCTGGAACGTTGGATCCGCGGAGAAACTTGAGACCGATATGCGTTCACAACACGACAGCGCCGGCGGCCTTCGCCATCTGGTCACGCTCGACGGCCTCGCCCGCGAGACGCTGACGGCGATTCTCGACCGCGCCGAGAGCTACCGGCGCTTCCCCGGTCAACCGGCGTACGAAGGCCGCGAACTCGCCGGCGTCACCGTCGCCAATCTGTTCTTCGAACCGAGTACCCGCACGCGCGCCTCGTTCGACCTCGCGAGCCGCCGCTTGGGTGCGCACGTGCTCAACATGGACATGCAGTCGAGCTCGCGGGTCAAGGGCGAAACGATGCTCGACACGATCTACACGCTCGAAGCGATGAACACGGACGTGTTCGTCATTCGCGATTCCGAGGCGGGCATGCCCGAGTTCCTGATCGACCATGTCGCACCTCACGTCTCGGTGATCAGCGCCGGCGAGGCGCATGTTTCGCATCCGACGCAAGGCTTGCTCGACGCACTGACGATCCGCTCCCACAAGCGCCGCTTCGCGGGATTGAAGGTCGCCATCGTCGGCGACATCAAGCACTCGCGCGTCGCACGCTCGGCGTCCCAGGCACTGATGACTCTCGGCACGACCGACCTGCGCGTCGTCGCGCCGCCGTCGCTGTTGCCGCCGGAGCACGAATTTCGCGGCGCCTCGCGCTTCACACGGATCGAGGACGGCATCGCCGGCGCGGATGTCGTCATGATGCTGCGCATACAGAAGGAACGCATGGCGCAACACGCATCACTGGATCACGCCGCATACTTTCGCGAGTTCGGTCTGGACGCGTCCCGCTTGCGGCTGGCCGCGCCGAGCGTGCTCGTGATGCATCCTGGTCCGATGAACCGGGGCGTCGAGATCAGCTCGGAAGTCGCCGATGGTCCGCGTTCGGTGATCCGCGAACAGGTGAACAATGGCGTTGCAGTACGCATGGCCGTGCTCGCCGCCATCGCCGCCACGCTGACGCGCCATCGCCGGCCGCTCTGAACGGCGCGGCTCCGGCCACCGCGCGCCTAGCGGAGTGCATCAGCCGAAATTGATCTTTGCTTCCAGATTGGTTCTGGAATCCGCGCTTCCCAGCGCCTCCTCGAGGTCTATGCGCCCCTCGCGCACCAGGTTGTATAGCGACGCGTCGAAACTCAGCATACCACGCTCGGTACCGGTACGGATCGCCTCCTTGACGCCGATCACGTCGCCTTTCTTGATCAGTTCGGAGATATGCGGCGTATTGACCATGACTTCAGACGCCGCGACCCGCATCCCGGATTTCGCGGAAACGAGGCGTTGCGAGAGAATTGCGCGCAGGTACTGCGACAGGTCGAGGAAGATCTGATTGTGCTGATCGCGCGGGAACATGTTGATCATCCGGTCGAGAGTTTCCGCGCAGTTGTTCGCGTGCATGGTCGCGATGCACAAATGCCCCGTTCCAGCGAGCGCGATCGCCGCCTCCATCGTCTCGCGGTCGCGAATTTCTCCGATCAAGATGACGTCGGGAGAGGCGCGCACGGCGCCGCGCAACGCGCGGGCGAACGATTTCGTGTCAAGCCCCACCTCCCGCTGGTTGACGATTGACTTCTTGTTCGAGTGCAGAAATTCGATCGGGTCCTCGATCGTCAAGATGTGGTCCGATGAAGTCTCGTTGCGATAATTGATCATCGCGGCAAGCGTCGTGGATTTACCCGCGCCGGCGGCGCCGACCATCAGGATCAAGCCGCGCTTGAGCATCACAAGATCCTTGAGGATCTCGGGCATGCCGAGCGCGTCGAGTTTGGGCATGTCCGCCGTGATGTAGCGCAGCACCATCGCGGGATAACCGCGCTGATAGAAAACGTTGACGCGGAAGCGGCCGAGTCCCGGCTCCGAGATCGCGAAATCGATTTCCAATTCCTCGGTGAAATGCTCGATTTGATCCTGCGTCATCAAACCGAGCGCGGCCTGACGCACGGTCTCCGGACTCAAAACCTGCTTGTTGACGGGGAAGATCTTGCCTTCGATCTTGATCTTCACTGGCGCATTGCACGTGAAAAATAGATCCGAGGCCTTCTTCTCTACCATCAGCTTGAACAGAGGCTTGGTGTTCATCGACTGCGCGGGCATAGGCACGGCCATGGACTAAAACACCTGCCCTTCTTCTTCTTCGAGGATTTGCAGCGCCTGCGCGGCTTCCTCGGGGTTTTTCAGCTCACGCTTGCTCTCCAGCTTGACGCGCAACCGCAGCTCGTTTTTCGAGTCGGCGTTGCGCAACGCGTCTTCGTAGGATATCTGGCCCACTTCGTACAATTCGAACAACGCCTGGTCGAACGTCTTCATGCCGATTCGGTTCGAACGAGCCATTACGTCCTTGATCTTGCCGACCTCGCCCTTGAAGATCAAATCGGAAACCAGCGGGGATTGCAGCATGATTTCCATCGCGGCGATGCGTCCCGTCCCAGACTCGCGCGGAATCAAGCGCTGCGAGATCAGCGCACGGATGTTCAGCGACAGATCCATCAACAGCTGCTCGCGGCGTTCCTCGGGAAAGAAATTGATGATGCGATCGAGCGCCTGGTTCGAGCTGTTGGCGTGCAGCGTTGCGAGCACTAGGTGTCCGGTCTCGGCGAATTGGATGCCGTACTCCATGGTCTCGCGGTCGCGAATCTCGCCGATTAGGATCACATCCGGCGCCTGCCGCAGCGTATTCTTCAAGGCGAGGTGCCAGCTCTCGCAGTCGACGCCGACCTCTCGGTGCGTCACGACGCAACCTCGGTGCACATGCACATACTCGACCGGATCCTCGATCGTGACGATATGTCCGCGCGTCTTTTCGTTGCGATAGCCGATCATGGCCGCGAGCGAGGTCGATTTGCCGGAACCCGTGCCGCCGACCACGATCACGAAACCGCGCTTCGACAGCACGACGTCTTTGAGGACCGCGGGCAGTTCGAGTTCTTCGAGCGTCGGAATTTTCGCGTTGATCGTGCGGATGACTGCGCCGGTATAGCCTTGTTGCACGAACGCACTGACGCGAAAGCGGCCGATTCCGGGCGGTGCGATCGCGAAATTGCATTCCTTGGTCGAGTCGAACTCTTTGGTTTGCCTGTCGTTCATGATCGCGCGCACGAGTCCGGCGCTCTGCTCCGGAGTCAGCGTGCGCTCCGATTGCGGCCGGATCTCGCCGTCGATCTTGATTGCCGGTGGAAATCCGGCCGTAACGAACAGGTCGGAGCCTTTTTTCTCCACCATACGCCGCAGCAAATCTTGCATCAACCGGATGGCTTGTTCGCGTTCCATATTAGATGCTGTCCTTGTTTTGCGCCTTGTAGCGCGCTTCTTCGCGGCTCACCACACCTTTCTGCACCAAGTCCTGCAGGCATTGATCCAGCGTTTGCATGCCTTGGGCCTGCCCGGTTTGGATTGCCGAATACATTTGCGCAATTTTGCCTTCGCGAATCAAGTTGCGGATCGCGGGCGTGCCGATCATGATTTCGTGCGCTGCAATACGGCCGCCGCCGATGCGCTTCATCAAGGTTTGCGAAACGACGGCCCGCAGGCTCTCCGACAGCATCGCACGCACCATTTCCTTCTCGGCGGCCGGAAACACATCGACGATGCGGTCGATCGTCTTGGCGGCGGAGCTCGTGTGCAAGGTGCCGAATACCAAGTGACCGGTCTCGGCCGCCGTCAGCGCCAAGCGGATCGTCTCCAGGTCGCGCATTTCGCCGACCAGCACGACGTCGGGATCCTCGCGCAGCGCCGAGCGCAACGCTTCGCTGAAGCCGAGCGTGTCCCGGTGCACCTCGCGCTGATTGACCAAGCAGCGTTTGCTCTCATGCACGAACTCGATCGGGTCCTCGATGGTTATAATGTGATCCGGCCGATTGTCGTTGCAATGATTGACCATGGCGGCGAGTGTGGTCGACTTGCCGGAGCCGGTCGGTCCGGTCACCAGCACGAGACCGCGGGGGAGCATGCACAAGTCTTTGAAAGATTTCGGCGCGTTCAATTCGTCGAGCGACAATATCACCGACGGGATCGTGCGGAATACCGCGCCCGCGCCGCGATTTTGGTTGAATGCGTTGACCCGGAAACGCGCGAGCTTCGGTATCTCGAACGAGAAGTCGGTTTCGAAGAACTCCTCGAACGCCTTGCGCTGCTTGTCGTTCATGATGTCGTACACCATGCTGTGCACTTCCTTGTGCCCGAGCAACGGCATGTTGATCCGCTTCATGTCGCCGTCGACGCGGATCATCGGCGGAACGCCCGCCGAGAGGTGCAAATCCGACGCGCCGTTCTTCACCGCAAAGGCGAGAAGCTGCGCAATATCCACCGCCATTGACGGCTCCTAATTCGGCCCCAGTAAGCCGGTTGCAGTATATAAGAGGGTGTCCCCACCCAATATGTTAATTGGTCCGCAAAATCTCGCGGCAAACGTGCGCGAAGTCCGTTCTAGGGTCCGCCGGGCAGCCGCGGCCGTCGGCCGCGATCCCGCCGGCATCACCCTCGTCGCGGTCAGCAAGACGCAGCCTGCCGAATCCGTGCGGGCGGCCGCCACGGCGGGCGTCACGGATTTCGGTGAAAATTACCTCCAAGAGGCCTCGAACAAGATGGAACAACTGGGCGATTTGCCGCTGCGGTGGCATTTCATCGGCGCCGTACAGGCGAACAAGACGCGCGGCATCGCGGCGCGCTTCGATTGGGTCCATAGCGTCGACCGCCTGGTCATTGCCCAGCGCCTCGCGGACCAGCGGCCGGTACATGCGCCGCCGCTGAACGTGTGCATCCAAATGAACCTCGCCGATGAGCCGAATAAAGGCGGCATCGGCCGCGCCGAACTTGCCGCGACGGCGCCGAGAATCGCCGCGCTGCCCCGCATCCGCCTGCGCGGCCTGATGTGCTTGCCGCCGCCACAACCGGATCCGGCGGTGCAACGCCGGGTTTTTGCGCAACTGCGGGCCGCACTCGAAGATTTGAACGACGGCGGCCTGAAGTTGGACACTCTGTCGATGGGCATGAGCGGGGATTTCGAGGCGGCGATCGCCGAGGGCGCGACGCATATACGCATCGGCACCGCCGTGTTCGGGGCGCGTTGAACCACAACTACACGACAACATAGGACCGGGGGGGGGCGGCATCATGAACAACATTCGCAAATTGGCGTTCGTCGGCGGCGGCAATATGGCCGCGGCGCTGATCGGCGGCCTGATCAAGCGCGGACTGCCGAGTTCGCACATCGTCGTCGCCGATCCTAGCCCCGAACAGCGGCACACGCTGATCCGGCAATTCGGTATCACCGCGGCGGCCGATAATGCGCACGCGGCCAACGGCGCCGAGGTGGTCTTGCTGGCGGTAAAACCGCAGCAAATGCGCGCCGTCGCTCTCGCGCTAGCTCCAGCCTTGCGCGCTGCACCGGCGCTGGTCATCTCGGTCGCCGCCGGCATTCCTCACGCCGCGCTCGCGCGTTGGTTCGGCGCACAGGTGCCGGTGGTCAGAACGATGCCGAATCGGCCGGCGCTCAACGGCTTCGGCGCTACCGGCCTGTATGCCCCGTCGAGCGTCGGCGCAGCCTACCGTGCGCTCGCCGAGACGATCATGAGCGCGGTCAGCGCCACGGTCTGGGTGGAGCATGAGTCGCAAATGGATACGGTCACCGCGCTTTCCGGCAGCGGGCCGGCCTACTTCTTCTTGTTCATGGAGGCGCTCGAAGCGGCCGCCCACGAACGCGGGCTGCCGCAGGAGGTTGCGCACCGGCTGACGTTGGAAACGGCCTTCGGCGCGGCGCAGATGGCGCGCAACGCCGCTGAGCCGCTCGCGGTACTGCGCGAGCAAGTCACTTCGCAAGGCGGCACGACCGCCGCCGCGCTCGAGGTCCTCGATGCGGCCGGCCTTCGTGCTATCGTCGCACATGCGATTGCCGCGGCCGAGCGGCGCTCGGCGGAACTCGCGGCGGAATTCGGTGCCCCTTGAGCACCTGTCGTCGCGCGCCGACCGGCCGACACGGATTCTCTGCGCGGTGAGCTGAAATGGATGCCGTTTATTTCATCGTCGACACCCTGCTTTGGCTGCTGACGCTCGCCTTCGTCCTGCGGCTGCTGTTTCAACTAGTACGGGCGGATTTCCGCGACCCGATGGCCGACGCGATCGTTCGAGTGAC
>JAYTQR010000163.1:0-3210 GCA_043746615.1 Gammaproteobacteria bacterium
CCTGCATCGCCCATCTGACCGCCGCTCTCGGCATAGAACGTCGTCTGATCCAGCACGACTTGTCCCTGTTGACCGCCGCGCAGGACATCGACCAACCCGCCGTCGACGATCAACGCGGTGATGCGGCCGGTATCCGCCAAGCGTTCATGCCCGGCGAAATTCGTCTTGGCATCGAGCTTGAGGGTTGCGCTGAATTCGGCGCCGAATTTGCTCGCGGCGCGCGCGCGGCCGCGTTGCGCCTCCATCGCGGCGTCGAAACCGGCTTGATCGATGCTGAGGCCACGCTCACGCGCGACGTCGGCGGTCAAATCCAATGGAAATCCGTATGTGTCGTATAGTTTGAACACAATCTCGCCGGGGATGACGGCGCCGCTCAGGCTGGCCGTCTGCGCGTCGAGCAAGGCCATGCCCGTGGCCAGCGTCTCGGCAAAACGCTCCTCTTCCTGTGCGAGCACCTGCGCAGCGCGCACCTCACCGCTGACGAGTTCGGCGTAGTAACCACCCATTTCGCGCACCAGGGCCGGCACGAGGCGATGTAGGAACGGCTGCGTTTGGCCGAGTTTGTAACCGTGGCGGATTGCCCGGCGGATAATGCGCCGCAATACGTAGCCGCGGCCTTCATTGGCGGGCATGACGTCGTCGATGATCAAGAACGTGGTCGCACGTATGTGATCGGCGATCACGCGCAGGCTGGAGGACGCGAGGTCGGTCGCGCCGGTGACGGCGGCGGCGGCCTGGATCAGCACCTGGAACAAGTCGATGTCGTAAGTGCTATGCACTCCCTGCATGACAGCTGCAATGCGCTCCAAACCCATGCCGGTATCAACCGACGGCGTCGGCAACGGCGTGAGCACGCCGTTGCCGGACCGCTCGTACTGCATGAAAACGAGGTTCCAAATTTCGACATAGCGATCGCCATCTTCCTCCGGCGATCCTGGCGGTCCGCCGGAAATTTCCGGGCCATGGTCGTAGAAAATCTCGCTGCACGGACCACAGGGACCGGTTTCCCCCATTTGCCAGAAATTGGATTTCTCGCCGAGGCGCGTGCAGCGGGTCGGATCAACGCCGATTTCCTCGATCCATACCCGCTCCGCTTCGTCATCGTCCTTGAAAACCGTTACCCACAGCCGCTCTTTCGGTAGAGCGAGCGTGCCGGTAAGGAAATTCCACGCGTAATGGATCGCCTCGCGCTTGAAGTAATCGCCGAAGCTGAAGTTGCCGAGCATCTCGAAAAACGTATGGTGCCGCGCCGTATAGCCGACGTTCTCCAAATCGTTGTGCTTGCCGCCCGCGCGCACGCAGCGCTGCGAACTCGCGGCGCGCGAATAGGCGCGGGTCTCCTTGCCGAGAAATAAATCCTTGAATTGCACCATGCCGGCGTTGGTGAACAACAATGTCGGATCATTTGCGGGTACGAGGGAACTCGACGGCACCACGGCGTGTCCGTTCTTGCGGAAGAACTCCAGGAAACTCGCGCGGATCTCCGCGCTCGTCATCAGCCGCTTTATTGCATCGCGCTTCATATTTCTCGGTCGTCCATGCCCACATCGCCCAAGTCCACCGTACGGTTCAAGCCTAATGCGCTTCGGACCTGTGCGCTCGTGAAACCTCGGTAACCTAGGAATCGAGCTTGACGGACTCTATCGGCATACGAGTCCGGCAGAGTGCGGCCGAATTTCCTGCACCGCGCGCTCTGCAGCACGGCGTTCCAATCGGGGAATGCCCCGAGGCATTCCTCGATCAGGTCGCCAGCCACGCCTTTTTTGCGCAACTGTGCGCGCACACGTAACGGACCTTGGCCGCGGGCCGCGTGATAGCTCAGGTAATTCTCCACGTAGCGGTGATCGTCGAGCAATTTCTCCGCGGCCAGCCGCTCGATCAGGGGATCGACGATCGCGGCACCGTAGCCCTTACCCAGCAATTTGCGCCGCAACTCCGCGGCCGCGTGATCGCGCCGCGACAAGGCGTCCAGCGCCGCTGCTCGCGCTGCGCGCTGATCCAGCGGCTCTGGTGACGGACGCGGCAGAGGCTTAAGCCTCTTTGACCTCGCCGCCGCCGCGATTCATCGTCGCTTTCTTCGGAATCAGCTTGGTGCGGAGTTGCAGCTCGATGTCCTTGGCGATTTCCGGGTGTTGCTGCAGGAAGGCGCGCGCGTTGTCCTTGCCCTGCCCGATCCGCTCGCCCTTGTAGCTATACCAAGAGCCGGATTTTTCGACCATATTGTGCAAGACACCAAGCTCGATCAGTTCGCCTTCCGTGGAAATCCCGGTGCCGTACATGATCTCGAACTCGGTCTCGCGGAACGGCGGCGCGACCTTGTTCTTGACGACCTTGACGCGGGTCATCGAACCGACGACTTCCTCGCCGTTCTTGATCGCGCCGATGCGCCGTATGTCCATGCGCACCGAGGAGTAGAACTTCAGCGCGTTGCCGCCGGTGGTCGTTTCCGGATTGCCGAACATCACGCCGATCTTCATGCGAATCTGATTGATGAAAATCACGATCGTATTCGAACGCTTGATGTTGCCGGTCAATTTGCGCAGAGCCTGGGACATCAAGCGCGCCTGCAAGCCCATGTGCTGGTCGCCCATCTCGCCTTCGATTTCAGCTTTTGGAGTCAATGCTGCGACCGAATCGACCACGACGACGTCGATCGCGCCGGAGCGCACGAGCATGTCCGTGATCTCCAGCGCTTGCTCGCCGGTGTCGGGTTGCGACACCAGCAAATCGTTGACCTTGACGCCGAGCTTCTCGGCATAGACTGGGTCGAGCGCATGTTCGGCGTCGACGAAAGCGGCCGTGCCGCCGTTGCTTTGCGCCGAGGCGATGATCGCGAGCGTGAGCGTCGTCTTGCCGGAGGACTCCGGCCCGAAGATCTCGATGACCCGGCCGCGCGGTATGCCGCCGACGCCGAGCGCTATATCCAGCCCGAGCGAACCGGTCGGTATCGTATCCACTTCATAAATCGCGCCGGCGTCGCCCAGGCGCATAACGGAGCCTTTACCGAACTGCTTTTCGATTTGGCTCAGCGCGGCGGCGAGGGCCTTCTTGCGATTCTCTTCCATAAGGAGTCCTCAACGGTGTGTGGCGCTATTATTTCATATCCGGCGCCGCGCGCTTGTCCCATATGGGATCGAATCGGGCAGATTGTTACGGTTTCGCTGCCTCATCCAGTAGTGGCCAGCGGTCGACTACTGTATAAAGCGCGCG
>JAYTQR010000164.1:0-9129 GCA_043746615.1 Gammaproteobacteria bacterium
CGCCGCCGCCGTTTTGTACGCTATTGCGTGCCTGGCCGCGCTGTTATTGATCTGGAAGAACGATCTTCGCTAACTCGGCGCGACGGCGATAGAAAACGCCGACGTGGCCGATGCGCTGCAGCAGTTCGCTTGCGGTGCGGCCGGCCAGCGCGTCCAAGGCGGCGTCGCGGGCGCCGCGATCGCCCACCCGGACACTGACCTTGACCAGTTCGTGCGCGGTCAGCGCGCGGTCGAACTCGGCGAGCACGCCGTCGGTGAGTCCGGCTCCGCCGATCATGACGAGCGGGCGGCGCGCGTGCGCGAGCCGCCGCAAGTGCTTCTTTTGTCGCTCCGTAAGTGCCACGACGCGATTATAAAGGTACCCAGCGGAAAACCGATGCCGAAACGATCCAAGAGCAGTGCACGTTGGCTCGCCGAGCACGTGAGCGATGAATTCGTCCAGCGGGCGCAACGCGACGGTTGGCGTTCACGCGCCGTGTTCAAGCTCGCGGAAATCCAACGACGCGAACGTTTACTGCGTCCCGGCATCCGGTGCGTGGATTTGGGCGCAGCGCCCGGAGGCTGGAGTCAATATGCCCGGCGCATCATGGGTGGCGCGGGGCGTATCGTGGCGACCGACATTCTGCCGATGGATGCGATAACCGGCGTGGAATTTGTCCAGGGCGATTTTCGCGAGCCGGCGGTTTTGCAGGAGATTCTCGCGCTCATCGGCGCCGCCAAGGTCGACCTTGTTTTGGCGGATATGGCCCCAAACATGGCTGGAATCGACGCCGTCGACCAGCCGCGATCGATGTATTTGGCGGAGTTGGCCCTGGATTTTGCCGACCGCGTACTGGCTCCCGGCGGGGATTTGTTGGTGAAATTGTTTCAAGGCGAGGGTTTTGACCATTTTATCAAAGAGGCCCGCGGCAAGTTCGGGCGGGTTGTCACCAAAAAGCCGAAGGCATCACGGACGCGCAGCCCCGAGATCTATCTGTTGGCGCGGCAGTTTCGGATGGTGTAACGTCGGGAACAGCTGTCAGGCTCTCTTGTCGTAATGTGTGAGCGCCATTGAACTTTAGGTGAAATTTGAACGATCTGACGAAACAGATTCTCTTATGGGTCGCGCTGGCGGTCATTTTGCTGCTCATCTTCAGCCAATTCGGCGTGCGATCGGCGCAGCCGACGACGATCGACTACTCGCAGTTCCTCAGCGAAGTCAAGAGCAATAACATCGATTCGGTCGCGCTGAAGGGCGACATCATCGAAGGCAAGCGCCGCTCGGGCGATGACTTCGTCACCTACAACCCCGAAACCAGCAATAGCGCCTTGATCGGGCTGTTGGAGTCGCAGGGCGTCAAGTTCCGCGGCGAGCCCCCGAAACAACAGTCAGTGATTGTGCAGCTGCTGATTTCCGCGTTTCCGATCCTGATATTGATCGGCTTCTGGGCCTACTTCATGCGCCAGATGCAGGGTACATCCGGCGGCCGGGGGGCCATGTCCTTCGGCAAAAGCCGCGCGCGCCTGCTCGGCGAGGATCAGGTGAACGTCACGTTCGCCGACGTGGCCGGTGTCGAGGAGGCCAAACAGGAAGTCGTCGAAATTGTCGATTTCTTGAAAGATCCGGGCAAATTCCAGAAACTTGGCGGCAAGATTCCCAAAGGCGTGCTGATGGTCGGATCGCCCGGTACCGGCAAGACGCTGCTCGCGCGTGCGATCGCCGGCGAGGCCAAGGTGCCGTTTTTCACGTTTTCCGGCTCCGATTTCGTCGAGATGTTCGTCGGTGTCGGCGCCTCGCGCGTTCGCGACATGTTCGAGCAGGCGAAGAAACACGCGCCATGCATCATATTCATCGATGAAATCGATGCGGTCGGACGCCACCGCGGCGCGGGTCTCGGTGGCGGCCATGATGAGCGCGAACAGACGTTGAACCAGTTGCTGGTCGAAATGGACGGTTTCGAGGGCAACGAGGGCATTATCGTGATCGCGGCGACGAACCGGCCGGACGTGCTCGACCCGGCGCTGCTGCGGCCCGGCCGTTTCGACCGGCAGGTGGTCGTGCCGCTGCCGGACGTGCGCGGCCGCGAACAAATCCTCAAAGTCCACATGCGCAAAGTGCCGTTGAGCGACAACGTCAAACCGTCGGTGATCGCACGGGGCACCCCGGGCTTTTCCGGCGCGGATCTCGCCAACTTGGTCAACGAGGCGGCGCTGTTCGCCGCGCGCGGCAATAAGCGTTCGGTCACGATGGAGGAGTTCGAGCGCGCGAAGGATAAGATCACGATGGGCGCCGAGCGGCGTTCGATGGTCATGAGCGAAGCCGAGAAGCGCAATACGGCCTTTCACGAAGCGGGTCACGCGATCGTCGGTTTGAGCGTTCCGGAGCATGATCCGGTATACAAGGTCACGATCATTCCGCGCGGGCGCGCGCTCGGCGTGACGATGTTCCTGCCGGAGGCCGACCGCTATAGCACCAGCAAGCGTCAGCTGGAAAGCCGCATTGCGACGTTGTTCGGCGGCCGGGTCGCGGAGGAACTGGTGTTCGGTCCGGATGCCGTGACGACCGGCGCATCGAACGATATCGAACGGGCGACCGAGCTTGCGCGCAACATGGTTACCCGATGGGGTCTGTCCGATCGTCTTGGACCGCAGACCTACAGCGAAGAATCCGGCGAGGTGTTTCTGGGGCGCAGTGTGACCCAGCACAAGCAAGTCTCGGAGGTGACGGCGCACGTCATCGACGAAGAAGTGCGCAAGGTGATCGACAGCAACTACCAGAGGGCCTACACGATCCTGCAGACCAATATGGACAAACTGCAGGCGATGTCCGATGCACTGATGAAGTACGAGACCATCGACGAGGAACAAATCAAGGACATCATGGCAGGCAAGGCGCCGCGCCCGCCGCGCGATTGGGACGACACGCCGACGCCGACGCCGCGCGGGCCCTCCGCCGAAACGCCGGCGACGCCGCTTGCGAGTCCGGCGGAGCAGCACTAGCGTTGCGCCGCAATCCGTCAACGAGCAAAGGCCGGTGGCGATCCCATCGGCCTTTTCATTTAGGCAAAGATGATTTGGCGCTGTCGACATCGAGCTCTGGACCTGCGGCGGCCGATCGTCATGGGGGTCTTGAACGTTACACCGGATTCGTTCTCGGACGGCGGCCGCCATGCCGCGGTCGGCGCCGCGCTCGATCGGGCCGCGCAAATGATCGGCGAGGGTGCGGCGATCGTCGATGTCGGCGGTGAATCGAGCCGCCCCGGCGCAGTCGGTATCGGCGCGGCGGCTGAGATCGAACGCGTCGTACCGGTTATCGAAGGGCTAGCGAGCCGGTTCGAGACCGCGATTTCGATCGACACGAGCAAGCCCGAGGTCATGGCTGCCGCGGTTGCCGCGGGCGCCTGCATCGTCAACGACGTCTGCGCGCTGCGCGCGCCAGGCGCGCGCGAGTGGGCTGCAGGCGCGGAGGTGGGCGTTTGCTTGATGCACATGCAGGGCGCGCCGCGCAACATGCAGGATCATCCGCTTTACGGCGATGTGGTGGCGGAGGTTGCGGCGTTCCTGGGCGAGCAGCACCGCGCCTGTCGAACGGCGGGCATCGCCGCAGAGTCGATCGTGCTGGATCCGGGCATCGGTTTCGGCAAGGACCTGGGGCATAATCTGACGCTGCTGCGGGAATTGCCCGCACTCGGCGCGCTCGGCGCGCCGCTGATGGTCGGCGTATCGCGCAAAAGCGTGATCGGCCGCGTGCTGGGTGCGCCGATCGAGCAGCGCTTGTACGGCGGCATCGGCTTGGCGGCGTGGGCGGTCGGCATGGGCGTGAAGATCATTCGCACCCATGACGTCGCGCCGACGCTCGATGCGATTCGAATGGTCAGTGCGGTACTGCAAGGAATGAACACGTGACGGAACGATATTTCGGCACCGACGGCGTGCGCGGACGCGTCGGACAAAGTCCGATGACGGTGGATTTTGCGCTGCGGCTCGCGGGCGCCGCCGCGCGCGTTCTGGCGCCGGGCGGCGGGCGCGTGCTGATCGGCAAGGACACACGCCTATCCGGCTACATGTTCGAGTCGGCCCTCGAGGCAGGTTTCGTCGCCGCCGGCGTCGACGTCATGCTGATCGGACCGCTGCCGACACCGGGGATCGCCTACATGACGCAGCGGCTCGGCTGCAACTTCGGCGTCGTGATCAGCGCGTCGCACAATCCGTATCAGGATAACGGCATCAAGTTCTTCGATGCGACCGGCAGTAAGTTGTCCGACGAAGTCGAACGGCAAATAGAAGACCGGATCGACGGTCCGGTGATCACGCAACAGTCGCAGCATTTGGGCCGGGCGACGCGCATCGACCGCAGCCGCACGCAATACCAGGATTTTTGCGCCTCGACGATTCCGGCGGGCATGGATCTGCGGGGCTTGAAGATCGTCATCGATTGCGCCAACGGCGCCGGCTACAAAGTCGCGCCGCGCGTGCTCGCTGATCTCGGCGCCGAGATCGTGCCGATCGGCTGCTCGCCGAACGGCCGCAATATCAACGATTCCTGCGGCTCCACTGCGCCTGAATTGCTGCAGTTGACGGTGCCGGGCGTACGCGCGCACGTCGGCCTGGCGCTCGATGGCGACGGCGACCGCGTCGTCATGATCGATGCGCTCGGCCGCATCGTCGACGGCGATCAATTACTATTCATCTTGGCGACCGCGCGCCACGCCGCGGGCCTGCTGAAGGGGCCGGTCGTCGGCACGGTCATGAGCAACTTGGGGCTGGAACAGTCCTTGGCCGAGCGCGGCATTGAGTTCCGGCGGGCACAGGTTGGCGACCGCTACGTGCTCGCGGTGCTGAACGAGGCGGGCGGCACTCTCGGTGGGGAGACCTCCGGGCACATCTTGTGTCTCGACAAAACCACGACGGGGGACGGACTAGTCAGCGCACTGCAAGTGCTGGCGATCATGCAGCAGAGCGGTGCTGCACTGGCCGAACTCGCGGCGCCAATGCCGAAATATCCGCAGGTCCTGCTGAACGTGCGCGTCGCGCGCCGCTTCGATCCGATGACGGAGCCGCGCGTCATCGCGGCCGCAAGCAGCGTTGAACGCCGCTTCAAGGGCCGCGGCCGCATCGTGCTGCGCGCGTCGGGCACCGAACCGGTCATTCGCGTCATGGTCGAGGGGTATGATGCCGCGCTGGTCAAAACGGGCGCTCGCGAAATCGCCGCCGTCGTCGAGGCGGCCGCGCAGGATCAGTAGGCGCGTGGCGGCGCGCTTTTGCGCACGCGCTCTTGCAGTTCGAAGTCCGCAAGGCTAATCTTCGCCGCCTTTCCCGCACGGCAAATGCCCGAGGTAGGAGCCTATGCGTCGTCCCATGGTAGCGGGTAATTGGAAAATGCACGGCTCGGTTGCGGCCAATGCGGCGTTGCTCGTTGAGTTGGAGCTGCAGTTGAATCCCGAGTGGCCGATCGACGTGGCGGTATTCCCGCCGTTCGTGTACCTCGCGGACACCGTACGCCGGCTCAGGGACGGCGCGACGATGGTCGGCGCGCAGGACGTGTGTGCGGAGTCCGGCGGCGCCTTCACCGGCGAGGTGGCAGCCGCGATGCTCAAGGATGTCGGCTGCCGATTGGTGATCATCGGACATTCCGAGCGCCGGCGCTGGTATCACGAGGACGATGCACGCGTCGCACGCAAATTCGCCGCGGCCTTGGCCGCCGGCCTGACGCCGGTGCTGTGTGTCGGCGAAACGCTCGATGAGCGCGAGGCCGGCAAGACCGAAGCGGTCGTCGCGCGGCAACTCGATGCGGTGCTGACGATGAACGAGATTGCGCACTTTTCCAAGGCGATCATCGCCTACGAACCGGTCTGGGCGATCGGCACCGGGTGCACCGCGTCGCCGCAGCAAGCGCAGGCCGTGCATGCGTTCGTCCGCAGCCGTATCGCCCGACAAAATGCTAAGATCGCCGGCCAGACGAGGATTTTGTACGGCGGCAGCGTCAAGGCGGCCAACGCGCCGGAGCTGTTTGCGATGGCGGATGTCGACGGCGGCCTGGTCGGCGGAGCGTCGCTGGTCGCCGACGAGTTTTACCAGATTTGCGCGGCCGCGGCCGTTTGCGATTGAGAGTTCGAATATGTTGCGTGGTTTCATCTTGGCGGTGCACGTCTCGTTGGCACTGATGATCATCGGCCTCGTGCTGCTGCAGCGTGGCAAGGGCGCGGAGGCCGGCGCCGGTTTCGGCGCGGGCGCCTCGGGCACCGTATTCGGCGCGCGCGGCACGAGCACGCTGTTCTCGAAGCTGACCGCGGTATTCGCTGCACTTTTTTTCGTGACCAGCTTGACGCTCGCGTATCTCGGCACGCGACCGACGAGCGAGCCGACCAGCGTGCTCGAGCGCGCGGCCGAGGCGACGAAGGGGATCGCTCCGGCGGTTCCCGCGTCGGCAGTGCCGGCCGTGCCGGGTACGCTCCCGGCGCCGGTGACAAAGCCGTGATGATTTGCTGCAGCGAATGTCGCAAGCCGACGTGGCGGAATTGGTAGACGCGCTAGTTTGAGGGGCTAGTGGGGCAACCTGTGCCGGTTCGAGTCCGGCCGTCGGCACCATCTTTTTTCGGACGCGCCCGCCCGCCGGCCGTGCGCGCGGGCCGGTGCTGCATCGTGCGCGGGTTACGCCGCGCGTGTGGCCTGTTACAATGATCGGGTATTCCGTCAAGCCCTGTAGACATCGCCGAAACGCCGAGCATGCTGCGCCAATATTTGCCGATTTTGATTTTCATGGGCTTGGCCACAGTATTGGGACTCGCCCTATTCACAATCGGCTGGATTGCCGGCCCGCGGCGGCCGGACGCGGAAAAGCGCTCACCGTACGAATGCGGCTTCGAAGCTTTCGAGGATTCGCGCATGCGCTTCGACGTTCGCTATTATTTGGTCGCGATCATCTTCATCGTGTTCGATTTGGAGATCGCGTTTTTCTTTCCGTGGGCGGTCTCGCTCGGCGCAACCGGTGCATTCGGACTCGCCTCGATGCTGATATTCGCGTTGGTGCTCGTCGTGGCGCTGATCTACGACTACCGCAAAGGCGCTCTCGAATGGGATTAGAAGCTGGGTCCGCGGGTCCGGGCGCGGCACCGGGCTTCGAAGTCACCACCGTCGACAAACTGATCAATTGGGCGCGCACCGGATCACTGTGGCCGATGACCTTCGGTCTGGCCTGCTGTGCGGTCGAGATGATGCAAGCCGGCGCGGCGCGTTACGATCTCGACCGATTCGGCGTGGTGTTCCGTCCGAGCCCGCGCCAATCCGACGTCATGATTGTCGCCGGGACGCTGGTCAACAAGATGGCCCCCGCATTGCGCAAGGTTTACGATCAAATGACCGAGCCGCGTTGGGTCATTTCGATGGGCTCGTGCGCGAACGGCGGCGGCTACTACCACTATTCGTACGCCGTCGTGCGCGGCTGCGATCGCATCGTGCCGGTGGACGTGTACGTACCGGGCTGTCCGCCGACCGCCGAGGCGCTGATTTACGGCATCATCCAGCTGCAGAACAAGATCAAGCGCAATAAGGCAATCATTCGATGATTGCGGTGAACCGATGAACGTGCAGGCGGCTGCCGCGGTCCCCAGCCGGCTCGACGAACTGGCGCTGACGGTTGCCCGGGTGCTCGCGGATCGCTTGATCGAGCTGCCGCGGCACGCCGGCGAATTAAGCTACGAAGTCGCGGCCGATCGCCTGCTCGAGGCGTGCGTGTTGCTGCGCGACACACCGGAATTGGGGTTTGCGATGTGCATGGACGTCTGCGGCCTGGACTACCTGCAGTATGGGCTGGCGGAATGGAAGACCGTCGATGCGACCACCACGGGCTTCAGCCGCGGCGTCTCGCACTGGCGCGCGCAGGAGGTGGCGAACGCGGATCCGCCGCCGTCCGCGCGGCGGTTCGCGGTGGTTTATCACCTGCTGTCGCTGTCGCGCAATCAACGCTTACGGCTCAAAGTTTTTTGCGCCGACGACTCACAGCCGATCGTCGATACGGTGACCGGGATTTGGGCCTCCGCGAATTGGTTCGAGCGGGAAACCTTCGACTTGTTCGGTATCCTGTTCCGCGGCCATCCGGATCTGCGCCGCTTGCTGACGGACTACGGCTTCATCGGCCATCCGTTTCGCAAGGATTTTCCGCTGTGCGGCCACGTCGAAGTGCGCTACGACCCGGCCAAGGGACGCGTCGTGTACCAGCCGGTCAGCATCGATCCCCGCGTGCTCGTGCCGAAGGTGATACGTCACGACAACCGTTACGATCCGCAATTGACGAACCCGAAGCCGAATGGCTGACATCCGCAATTTCACCATGAACTTCGGCCCGCAACATCCTGCGGCGCACGGCGTGCTGCGTTTGGTGCTCGAAATGGACGGCGAAGTCGTTCAAAAAGCCGATCCGCACGTGGGGCTGCTGCATCGTGGCACCGAAAAATTGGCCGAGAGCAAGCCGTTCAACCAATCGATCGGCTACATGGATCGGCTGGATTACGTGTCAATGATGTGCAATGAGCACGCCTATGTGGCGGCGATCGAGAAGCTGCTCGGCCTCGGTCCGCCGCTGCGTGCGCAGTACATTCGCGTGATGTTCGATGAGATCACGCGCATTTTGAATCATTTGATGTGGTTGGGCGCGCACGGCCTCGATATCGGCGCGATGACCGTGTTCTTGTACTGTTTTCGCGAGCGCGAAGATCTAATGGATTGCTATGAGGCCGTATCCGGCACCCGCATGCATGCCACGTATTATCGGCCGGGAGGCGTCTACCGCGATCTGCCCGACACGATGCCGCGGTATCAATACTGCGAATGGCGCAGCAAGAAGGACGTCGACCGCCTGAACGAGCGGCGCAGCGGCGGCTTGCTGGATTTCATCGGCGA
The DNA here is from genome assembly GCA_043746615.1 of Gammaproteobacteria bacterium. GTDB lineage: Bacteria > Pseudomonadota > Gammaproteobacteria > Steroidobacterales > Steroidobacteraceae > Bog-1198. The sequence goes on from JAYTQR010000164.1 coordinate 8,878, forward strand.
CTTCACGCGGCGCTTTCCCGCATGCATCGACGAGTACGAAACGTTGTTGACCGACAACCGTATCTGGAAGCAGCGCACGGTCAATATCGGGGTCGTGAGTCCCGAGCGTGCGCTGCAACTCGGCTTCTCCGGGCCGATGCTGCGCGGTTCCGGAATCGAATGGGACTTGCGCAAGAAGCAGCCGTACGAGGTCTATGAACAGGTCGACTTCGACATTCCGGTCGGAGTCAACGGCGATTGCTACGACCGCTA
>JAYTQR010000165.1:0-12721 GCA_043746615.1 Gammaproteobacteria bacterium
GCGACCCAGGCGGCGACCGACCACAGGCTGCCTGCCCAAAGGACCAGCAGGACGCGAAACAGCTTACGAGCCGCCTTCACACGTAGCGCACGGCGATGATCTCGTAGCCGCGCGTGCCGCCCGGCACCGTGACCGCGACGACATCGCCTTCGGATTTGCCGATCAACGCGCGGGCGATCGGCGAGGAGACGGACAACAAGCCGAGCTTGATGTCGGCCTCGTCGTCGCCCACCAGCTGATACGTCACGACGCTGCCGCCGTTCTGATCTTCCAGCTTGATCGTCGCGCCGAACACCACCCGGCCGCTCGTGGCGAGCTTGGTGACGTCGATGACCTCGGCGTTCGACAGCCGGTGCTCGAGGTCGTTGATGCGCCCCTCGATGAAGCTCTGCTGCTCGCGCGCGGCGTGATACTCGGCGTTCTCGCTCAGATCGCCGTGCGCCCGCGCCTCGGCGATCGCCTTGATGATGCTCGGCCGCGCTTCGCTCTTCAATTTCTTCAACTCTTCGCGCAGCCGCTCGGCGCCGCGAAGGGTCATCGGGGTGCGTTTCACGCCGGCAATTCCTTATGTAAATCTTGCAATCGGTTGACCTCGATGTCGCCCAAATGGTCGAGCGCGTCGCACGTGGCGCGCGCGGCGGGCACCGTCGTGTAATAGGTGACCCGGCGCGCCACCGCTTCGCGCCTGATCGAACGCGACTCGCGCACCGCCTGCTTGCCCTCGGTCGTGTTGACGATCAACGCGACTTCGTCGTTCTTGATCATGTCCACGACATGCGGCCGGCCCTCGCGCACCTTATTCACCCGCCGGCAAATGATGCCAGAGTCCGCCAATGCCTGCGCGGTGCCCCCGGTCGCCGCGATCTCGAAGCCTCTGTCGAGCAGCATGCGGGCGAGTTGCACCGCCGCCGGCTTGTCTCTGTCGCGCACGCTGATGAAGCACAGGCCGCGGGTCGGCAAGACGACGCCGGAGGCCGCCTGCGACTTCGCGTAGGCCTCGCCGAACGTATGGCCGGTGCCCATGACCTCGCCGGTCGATTTCATCTCCGGCCCGAGGATCGGATCGGCTTCCGGAAATTTGACGAACGGAAACACGGACTCCTTGACCGAGAAGAAGGGCGGAATCCGCTCCACGGTTCTGCCCTGCATCGCGAGCGTCTTGCCGGTCATCACGCGCGCGGCGACCTTCGCGAGCGGCACTCCGGTCGCCTTCGATACGAACGGCACGGTGCGCGAGGCACGAGGGTTGACCTCGAGAATGTAAATCACGCCGCTTTGGATCGCGAATTGGATGTTCATCAGGCCGACGACGTTCAGCGCCTTGGCGAGCTTGCGTGTCTGCGCGCGCATTTCGTCTTGAATTTCTGCGGACAAACTATATGGCGGCAACGAGCAGCTGGAATCTCCGGAATGTACGCCTGCCTGTTCGATGTGCTCCATGATGCCGCCGATCAGCACGTCCTCGCCGTCGCTGACGGCATCGACGTCGACCTCGATCGCGAGGTCGAGAAAGCGGTCGAGCAGCACCGGGCTGTCGTTCGAGACCTTGACCGCATCGATCATGTACTGGCGCAAGTCCTCTTCGTTGAAGACGACTTCCATGGCGCGCCCGCCGAGCACGTAACTCGGCCGCACGACAAGCGGGAATCCCACTTCGCGCGCCAGCAGCACCGCTTGCTCCTCAGTGCGCGCGGTCGCATTCGCCGGCTGCTTCAGCTTTAGGCTCGCGACGAGCTTCTGGAATCGCTCGCGATCCTCGGCGATATCGATGCTGTCCGGCGTCGTGCCTATGATCGGGCCGCCCGCGGCGGCAATCGCGCGCGAGAGCTTGAGTGGCGTCTGGCCGCCGAACTGCACGATGACGCCCTCCGGCTTTTCCTTGTCGATAATCTCCATGACGTCCTCGAACGTCAGCGGTTCGAAATAAAGCCGGTCGGACGTATCGTAATCGGTCGACACCGTCTCAGGATTGCAGTTGACCATGATCGTCTCGAAGCCGTCCTCGCGCAGGGCGATCGCCGCGTGTACGCAGCAATAATCGAATTCGATGCCCTGGCCGATGCGGTTCGGACCGCCGCCCAAGATCATGATCTTGCGCCGCTCGGTCGGGTTCGCTTCGCACTCCTCCTCGTAGGTCGAATAAAGGTAAGCGGTCGATGTGGCAAACTCCGCGGCGCAGGTGTCGACGCGCTTGTAAACCGGATGTATGCCGAGCTTGCGGCGCCGGCTGCGCACCGTGGCGGAGTCGCGCGCCACCAGCGCCGCAATCCGCGAGTCGGCGAAGCCCTTGCGCTTCAATGCCCGCAGGCGGCCGTAATCCAAGGAGTCGAATCCCTCCTCCCGCAGCTTCGTTTCCTCGCGCAACAGATCCTCGATTTGCGCGAGGAACCACGGATCGATGCCGGTCGCCTCGAACACCTGGCGCTCGGTCCAGCCTGCGCGAAACGCGTCGGCGACGTAAAGAATCCGATCCGCGCCCGGCCAGCGCAACTCGTAGGCCAAGCGGTTCCCGGCCTCCTCGGTGAGCGGCATGCTCACTTGTTCGTTGAACCCGTCGTAGCCGGTCTCGAGACTGCGCAGCGCTTTTTGTATGGATTCCTGAAACGTGCGACCGATCGCCATCACCTCGCCGACCGATTTCATCTGCGTCGTTAGACGCGTGTTGGAGCCGGGAAATTTCTCGAACGTGAAGCGCGGAATCTTCGTCACGACGTAATCGATCGCCGGTTCGAACGAGGCGGGCGTCGCGCCGCCGGTGATGTCGTTCTTCAGTTCGTCCAGGGTGTAGCCGACCGCGAGCTTCGCCGCGATCTTGGCGATCGGAAATCCGGTCGCCTTCGATGCCAAGGCCGAGGAGCGCGAAACCCGTGGGTTCATCTCGATGACCAGGACCCGGCCGTCCTCTGGGTTGACCGCGAACTGCACGTTAGAGCCGCCGGTATCCACGCCGATCTTGCGCAATACGGCGATCGAGGCGTCGCGCAACCGCTGGTTCTCCTTGTCCGTCAACGTCTGCGCCGGCGCGACCGTGATCGAATCGCCGGTGTGCACGCCCATCGGATCGACGTTCTCTATCGAACAGACGATGATGCAATTATCGTTGCGGTCGCGCACGACTTCCATTTCGAACTCTTTCCAGCCGAGCACCGATTCCTCGAGCAACACTTCGTTCGTCGGCGAGGCATCGAGCCCGCGGCCGACAATCGCCTCGAACTCTTCGCGGTTGTAGGCAATGCCGCCGCCGCTGCCGCCGAGCGTGAACGACGGGCGAATGACGGTCGGAAAGCCTATCTCCGACTGCACGGCGAGCGCCTCTTCCATGCTGTGCGCGATCCGCGCGCGCGCCGTCGCGAGTCCGATATCGGCCATCGCACGGCGAAACAGTTCGCGGTCCTCCGCCATGTCGATCGCACGTTTCGAGGCGCCGATCATTTCGACGTTGTATCGGTCGAGCACGCCTTCGCGGCACAGGTCGAGTGCAGTGTTCAACGCCGTTTGTCCGCCCATCGTCGGCAGCAGCGCCGACGGCCGTTCCTTGTCGATGATGCGCTCGATCGTGCGCCAGTTGATCGGCTCTATGTAGATCGCTTCGGCCATGTCCGGATCGGTCATGATCGTGGCCGGATTCGAATTCACCAAAATGATCCGATATCCCTCTTCTTTCAATGCTTTACAGGCTTGAGCTCCAGAATAATCGAACTCGCAGGCCTGACCGATGATGATCGGCCCCGCGCCGATGATCAGGATGCTGTCGAGGTCCGTTCTTTTCGGCACGCGCTAGCTCTCGGCAGACTTTTGCTTGATCGTCGATTTCACTCGAGCATTCGTCTGTATGTGCTTGATCATTAAATACACAAAGTGCTCAAACAGCAACCGCAGATCATGCGGCCCGGGACTCGCTTCGGGGTGCCCCTGAAAACTGAATGCCGGGCGGTCGGTACGTTCCAGACCCTGCAGAGAACCATCGAACAGCGACCGGTGGGTCGGGCGCACATTCTGCGGCAGCGTTGCCTCATCGACGATGAAGCCGTGATTTTGGCTGGAAATGAACACGCGACCCGACGTCAACTCCAACACCGGATGGTTGGCCCCATGGTGGCCGAACTTCATCTTGACCGTTTTCGCACCGCTCGCGAGCGCGAGCAGTTGATGTCCGAGGCAAATACCGAAAATCGGCAGATCCGCCTCCAGGAAATGCCTGATCGCCTCGATCGCGTAATCGCACGGCTCCGGATCGCCCGGTCCGTTGGATAAGAAAATACCGTCGGGATTCATTGCAAGGACTTGCTCTGCCGTTGCCTGTGCGGGCACGACCGTGATCCGGCAACCATGATCGGCGAGCACGCGCAAAATGTTGCGCTTGATGCCGTAATCGAAGGCAACGACATGCAAGCGGTTCTGCGGCCGCGGCGGCCGCGGCGTGCACTTCCAGATGGTGCCGTCATTCCACTGGTAGCTGCGTTTCGTCGTGACGGCCTTCGCCAGATCCATGCCTTTGAGTCCCGGAAACTTCTTGGCGGCCCTGATCGCGTTCGCCGCGTCGATATTCTCGCCGGTCATGATGCAGCCAGACTGGGCGCCCTTCTCGCGCAACAGACGCGTGAGTCTACGGGTATCGATGTCAGCGATCGCGACGACCTTGCAGCGAATCAAGAAGCTGCCGAGCGGCTCAATAGAGCGCCAATTGGAATGCAGCAGGGGCAAATCGCGTATGACCAAGCCGGCTGCGTAAATCGCCGCCGATTCGAGGTCCTCGGGAGTCGTACCGGTATTGCCGACGTGGGGCGTCGTCAGCGTGACGATTTGCCGGCAATAGGATGGATCCGTCAGGATCTCCTGGTAGCCGGTCATCGCCGTATTGAATACCACCTCGCCGGTCGTGTTGCCTCTGGCGCCCACCGAAACGCCACGGAACACGGTGCCATCTTCTAGAGCTAGCACAGCAGGCGTAGACACTCCGGTTCCTCGCTTTGCGCTACGGCGCGTTCCGCAGATGCGCAAAGCGGGAGGCGCTCGTCAGAACGTCCTCCCGCTCGATGGTTTGTTCGCGATCGGTTTCCGGGCGCGAATATTAACGATGAGCGGAGTGCCTGTCTATGCCTGCGCGTGCAGGCCGAGCGCATCGGCCATCCCGTACAGTCCGGCCTCGCGGCCGGCGAGCCACTCGGCGGCGCACAAAGCGCCGCGCGCAAAGACGCTGCGGTCCCCGGCGCGGTGCGTGATCTCCAGCCGCTCGCCGCCGGCGGCGAAAACGACGGTGTGTTCGCCGACGATGTCGCCGGCGCGCACGACGGCAAAGCCAATGCCGTTCGGCCGGGGCGCCCCCGGCGCGGCCTTTCGATCGTAGACAGCCGCATCCTCGAGAGCGATGCCGCGTGCGCCGGCGACCGCCCGGCCGAGCGCGAGCGCGGTACCAGAGGGCGCATCGCGCTTCGTCCGGTGATGGATATCGATGATGTCCACGTCGTAGCGCGGACCGAGACCGCGTGCTGCGAGCGCAACGAGGCGCAGCGCGACATTGACGCCGACGCTCGTGTTCGGCGCGATCAGCACGGCGATCCGCTCGGCGGCAGCGCGCAATGCGGCGTGTGCAGCGGCATCAAATCCGGTCGCACCGACGAGCAGTGCAACGCCCGCCTCGGCGCAAATCGCCGCATGGGCCGCGACCGCCTCCGGCACGCTGAAATCGACCGCGACGTCCGCCTCTTGGACCGCGGCGGCGGCATCGGCCGTGATCAGAATCCCGCTGGGCGTGCCCGCGCGCGCGGCGTCTCCCCCGAGAGCGTTGCTCTGCGGCGAGGCCACCGCGGCCGTCAGGCGCAGCTGCGGTACCGACTCGAGCGTGCGCACCAGCGCCTGGCCCATGCGCCCAGTGATGCCGAATACGACCAGCCGGTGCATCGCTGCGGCCTAATCGGCCGCGCCGGTGAAGAATTTTTTGACCCCATCGAAAAACGTCTTCTCACGCGGTTTGTGGCTGCCGTGCTGCAAGGAAGCTTCGAACTTGCGCAGCAACTCCTTCTGCTCGGCACCCAAATTGACCGGCGTTTCGATGACGACGCGGCAGAACAGGTCGCCGGCAGCACCGCCGCGCACCGGAACGACGCCCTTGTCGCGAACCCGGAATACGCGCCCCGATTGGGTCTCCGACGGGATTTTCAACATGACCTCGCCGTTCAGCGTCGGCACGGCGAGCGAGCCGCCGAGCGCCGCCGTCGTGAAGCTGATCGGCACCTCGCAGGACAGATTGCTGCCTTCGCGCTCGAAGATCGCGTGCTCACGGACATGGATCTCGGCGTATAGATCACCGGCCGGACCGCCGTTGCGGCCCGCCTCGCCCTCGCCGCCGAGGCGAATCCGATCGCCGCTATCGACGCCGGCCGGCACCGTCACGGACAGCGTCTTCTCGCGGCGCACACGGCCCTGGCCCAGGCAGGTATCGCAGGGATTGCCGATGATCTTGCCGCGCCCCTTGCAGCGCGGACAGGGCTGCTGGATCGTGAAAATCGATTGCTGCACGCGCACTTGGCCGTGGCCGCCGCAGGTATCGCAAGTTTTCGGCTGGGACCCCTTGGCCGCGCCGCTGCCACCGCAGGTATCGCACTCAGCAAGCGAGGGGATCCGGATCGTCGTCTCGGTGCCGAACACGGCTTGTTCCAGGTCGAGTGCCAATTCGTAGCGCAAATCGGCGCCGCGGAACACCTGCGAGCGGCTGCGCTGCCCGCTCGAGAAAATGTCGCCGAACATTTCGCCGAAAATATCGCCGAACGCATCGCCCGCACTGAAGCCGCCGCGCCCCGACTGCAGTCCCGCATGGCCGAATTGATCGTAGGCTGCGCGCTTGTGCGCATCGGTCAGAACTTCGTAAGCCTCCTTGGCCTCCTTGAATCGATGTTCCGCATCGGGATCGTCGGGGTTGCGATCCGGGTGAAATTTCATCGCCAAGCGCCGGTAGGCCTTTTTGACGTCGGCCTCCGTCGCGTTTCGCGGCAGGTCCAGAAGCTTGTAGTAATCCTGCTTCGCCATCGCTCACCCACAAAAAAGGGAACCGCCGGCACTGAGTGCGCCGGTGGTTCACGGACTCTACATCGATGCGTTCCGATATCCCTGCGGGGGCGCCGCCCTGTCGATGGCCGCGCACCCATTCGGCACGAGCCTAGGCCTTCTTGCGGTCGCTTTCCTTGACTTCTTCGAACTCCGCATCCAGCACGTCGTCCTTAGGCGCTTCACCGCCGGCGCCGGCGCCGGCAGATTCCGCGCCGCCGCCGCCCGACTGCTGCTCGTACGTTTTCTGCAAGATCGCCGCCGACGCCTGCTCCAAAGCCTGCGTCTTGCGTTCGATATCGTCGCGGTCATCGCCGCTCATCGCCGTCTTCACCGCTGCGATCGCATCGTTCGCCGCACGCTGCTCATGCTCGGCGATCTTGTCGCCGTGATCTTTGAGCGCCTTCTCGATCGTGTGCACGGTCGCATCGGCCTTGTTGCGCGCAGTGACCAGCTCGTGGAATTTCCGGTCCTCCTCGGCATTCGCCTCCGCGTCCGCCACCATCCGTTTGATCTCCGCTTCCGACAAGCCGCTCGAGGCCTTGATGACGATGCGCTGTTCCTTTCCGGTCTTCACGTCCTTCGCCGAGACGTTCAAGATGCCGTTCGCGTCGATATCGAAGGCAACTTCGATTTGCGGCGTACCGCGGGGCGCCGGCGCAATGTCGCTCAGATCGAACCGGCCCAGCGACTTGTTGACGGAAGCCCGCTCACGCTCGCCTTGCAGCACGTGGATCGTCACTCCGGTCTGATTATCGTCGGCCGTCGAAAACGTCTGCGCCGCCTTCGTCGGTATCGTCGTATTCTTCTCGATCACCCGCGTCATCACGCCGCCCAAGGTTTCGATGCCCAACGACAGCGGAGTCACGTCGAGCAGCAGCACGTCCTTGACGTCGCCGGACAGCACGCCGCCCTGAATCGCCGCGCCGACCGCGACCGCCTCATCCGGATTGACGTCCTTGCGCGGTTCCTTGCCGAACAGCTCCTTGACCGCTTTCTGCACGAGCGGCATGCGTGTCTGGCCGCCGACGAGAATGACCTCGCCGACGTCCTGCATCGACAAGCCGGCATCCTTCAGCGCGATCCGGCACGGCTCGAGCGTTTTTTGCACCAAATCCTCGACGAGAGACTCGAGCTTGGCGCGCGTCAGCTTCAAGTTCAGATGCTTTGGTCCCGCCTGGTCGGCGGTGATGTATGGCAGGTTGATATCGGTCTGCTGGCTCGAGGATAGCTCGATCTTCGCCTTTTCCGCGGCCTCCTTCAGGCGCTGCATCGCCAGAGGATCGCGGCGCACATCGATGCCGCTTTCCTTCTTGAACTCGTCGGCCAGATAGTTGATCACGCGCAAATCGAAGTCCTCGCCGCCCAAGAACGTGTCGCCGTTGGTCGAGAGCACCTCGAACTGGCGCTCGCCGTCAACCGCGGCGATTTCGATGACCGAGATGTCGAACGTGCCGCCGCCCAAGTCGTACACCGCGATCTTGCGGTCGCCGCCGTCCTTGTCGAGGCCGTAGGCGAGCGCGGCGGCGGTCGGCTCGTTGATGATGCGCTTGACGTTCAGTCCGGCGATCCGGCCGGCATCCTTGGTCGCCTGCCGCTGCGAGTCGTTGAAATAGGCGGGGACCGTGATGACGGCCTCGGTGACCGTTTCGCCGAGATAATCCTCGGCGGTCTTCTTCATCTTCATCAGCACGCGTGCCGACACCTCGGGAGGCGCCATTTTTTTGCCCTGTACGTCAACCCAGGCATCGCCGTTGTCCGCCTTGACGATCTTGTAGGACACCATGCTCATGTCCTTATTGACCACCTCGTCGTTGAATTTGCGGCCGATCAGACGCTTGACCGCTGCGACCGTGTTCTGCGGGTTGGTGACGGCCTGGCGTTTGGCGGACTGCCCGACCAACACCTCGCCGTCCTTCGTGAAGGCAACGATCGACGGCGTCGTGCGATCGCCTTCGCTGTTTTCGATCACTTTGGGCTTGCCGCCCTCCATGATCGCGACGCAAGAATTGGTCGTGCCCAGATCGATGCCTATCATCTTACCCATAGTTAAAACCCTCTAAAGATCCAAATGCCAGTGCACCGTACGTGGGGTAATTATTGCCGTTTTCAATTGGCCGAATCGCCCGGGGCGCGGCTGACGATTACCCGCGCCGGGCGCAGCAGGCGCCCGTTCAGCGAATAGCCCTTCTGTATGACCGATAAAACCGTGTTCGGGGGCGTCTCAGCGCTCTCCTGCGCGACCATGGCCTCATGCCACTCGGGGTCGAATGGCTGCGCCAGCGGATCGATCACCTTGATGCCCGCCTTCTCGAACGCGCGCTGCAGTTGCCGCAAGGTCGCCTGCGCGCCCTCGACGAGCGCCGCACCCGGCCCATCGACGCCGGCGCTGATGCCTGCCTCCAGCGCATCGCCGACCGTCACGAGATCCTGCGCAAAGCGCTCCACGGCGTATTTGCGGGCGTTTTCCAGCTCGCGCTCCATGCGCTTGCGGAAATTATCGAATTCGGCGATCGCGCGCAGATAACTGTTCCGATTTTCCTGCGCCTTGGCCTCGGCGGCTGCCAGCGCGTCATCCTGCGGCGGCGGCTCCCCTGGGTCCGCGGCAGCCTGCGCTTGCGTGTAATTGGTTTCGTTCACTTTGGCAAATCCCTCGTAAATTGACCCGCTGCCGATCAGAACCACACTCCGGTTCGGCAACGGCCGACAGGGTCTCTGGGGGCTATCTGCGGGCGTTCAAGGTCGACCCCAGCAGTTTGGCGGTGAGGTCGACCAGCGGAATGACCCGTTCGTACGCCATGCGGGTCGGCCCAATGATCCCCAACACGCCGACGATCCGATTGTCGACCATGTACGGTGCCGTCACCACGCTGATGTCGTCCAAGATGCGGTATCCGGATTCTTGTCCGATGAAAATCTGTATGCCGTCGGCGCGCAGGCAGTTGTCGAGCAGGCGCAGGATGTCGTGCTTCTCGTTGAACGCTTCGAACAGCCGGCGCAGCCGATCGACGTTGGACAACTCGGCGAAGCCCATCAAATTCGTCTCGCCGGCAATCACGTACTCGACGTCCACGCGCTGTTCCTTGTCGAACACCTTTTGCGCGACCCGGATCGCATCGAGCATCAACTGATTCATGTGCTGCTGGGTATCCTGCAGCTGTGCCAGCAGCTGCGCGCGCACGTCGGGGAGCGAACGGCCGGCGAACGCCTCGTTCAGATAGTTCGCCGCGCGCCGCAGTTCGTCCGTTGAGTAGTGGCGGTCGAGCTGAACGACGCGATTTTGCACCTCGCTGTTGTCCATGACCATGATCGCGAGCGCGCGGTTTTCGGACAGCGAGACGAATTCGATTTGCGACAGGGCAACGTAGTTCGGATTCGGCAAGGTCACGAGTCCGGCCATGTGCGTGACGCTCGAGAGCATCTGCGAGACCGCTTGCACGAGCGAGCGGCCGGCGGCGGCGCCGCTCGCGAGACGGCGTTCGATTTCCCCGATTTCCTCGCTGTCCAGCGGCTTGAGCTTCAGCAGCGTATCGACGAACAGCCGGTAGCCCTTCTGCGTCGGCACGCGCCCGGCCGACGTGTGCGGAGAGGCGAGGAAGCCGAGCGCTTCCAAATCCGCCATGACGTTGCGGATCGTCGCCGCCGACAAGCTCAAGCCCGAATCGCGCGACAAGGTCCGCGAGCCGACCGGCTGACCGTCGCGGATGTAGTTTTCGATCAAGGCCTTCAGCAAAAGCTGCGCCCGCTCCGTCAGGGACTCCTCACTGCCTTCGGTCATGGTGCGGTTCATATTAGAGCTTTGAACCTAACTAGCGTAGCTCTCTTAAGTCAAGTGCAGGGATTCGACCGAAAAATCGGCGTTTTCAGGCGTGACCGGTGCGCCGCCGCATGCTACAACAATGCCCCTCTATGGCCACCGTGTTCAAGTCCATCGCGCTCGTCGGCAACGCCAGGGAATCGCGCGTGGCGGAATGCCTGATCAGCCTCGCGGCGCATCTGCACAGCCGCGAAGTCAGGGTGCTCGTCGACAGCGGACTCGCGCTCAGTTTCCCTGCAAACCCGGTCGTACGGTGCCCGGAGCGGGCTTTTGCCGGCAAAGCCGATCTGATCATTGCGATCGGCGGCGACGGCACGCTGTTGTATGCGGCCAGCCTCGTGGCCGGCCATGACCTGCCGCTGCTCGGCATCAACAGAGGCCGCTTGGGCTTTCTGACCGACGTCAGCCCGAATTCCATGCTCGAGGACGTCGATTCGGTCATCGCCGGACGGTATTCGCAAGATCGCCGCTCGCTGCTCGCCGCTCGCCTGGAACGCGACGGCGCGCCGACCGTGCGCGCGCTCGCATTGAACGACATCGTCGTCAACAAGTGGGAAACCGGCCGCATGTTGGATTTCGAAACCTCGATCAATGGACGCTTCGTCAACTCGCATGGCGGGGACGGCATGGTGATCGCGACCGCGACGGGCTCCACCGCTTACGCTCTGTCCTGCGGCGGACCGATCGTCGAACCGGACCTCGACGTATGGGTCCTAGCGCCAATCAGCCCGCACACGCTGAGCGATCGGCCCATCGTCGTGCGCGCCGGCAGCAAGATTCAGCTGCACTTGTCCGACCGGGTGGACTCGCGCGCGCAGGTCACCTGCGACGGCGCCGCGATCGGTGATTTGCGCCAAGGCGACAATCTGTTCGTCGAGGGCGCGGACGCCGCAATCACGCTGCTGCACCCGCCTGGCTACGACTACTACCGGCTGCTACGTTCCAAATTGCATTGGGGCCGCGGCGGCTTCGGCGACGGCAACCGCGAATAGCCGCATGTTGACGCATTTGCAGCTGCGCGACTTCATCATCGTCGACCAGGCGGAGCTGGACTTTGCCGCCGGACTGACCGCGTTGACCGGCGAGACCGGCGCCGGCAAATCCATTATCGTCGACGCCCTGTCGCTGATCGCCGGGGGCCGTGCCACCGGTGACGTCGTGCGTCAGGGAGCAGAACGCGCCGAGGCGGCCGCCGGCTTCGCCGCATTGCCGCAAACGGCCGTCGAGTGGCTCAACAACCAGGCGATCGATCACGACGGCGAGGTGCTGGTGCGCCGCGTGGTCGGCGCCGACGGCCGCTCGCGCGCCTATCTCAATGGTCAGTTGGTGCCGCTGCAGTCGCTGCGCGAGTTCATGGAATCGCTGATCGAAATCCACGGCCAACAGGAATTTCAGCACTTGGTAAAGCGCGACGCGCAACGCGAACTGCTGGACGAGCACGGCGCCGCGTGCGAGCTGGCACAAACTGTCGGTGCGATTTACGAGCGGCATCGCGATTGCAGCCGCGAGCTCGGCGCGCTGCGCGCCGCCGCCGCCGATCTCGACGGGCGCCGCGACATGCTGCGTTATCAGCTCAGCGAACTCGCGGCCGAAGTCACTACGGCGGCGGACATCGAGGCGCTGTTCGTCGAACGCAAGCGCATGGCGGACCGCGGACGGCTCGGCGCCGCGGCGCGCACGGCGCTCGATGCCAGCTACGAAGCCGACGGCGGCAGCGCGCAGGATTCTCTGGCGAAGGCCCAGGCGGCGCTGCGCAGCGGCGGCGGTGCGGATCCTGCGCTCGATGAAACCGCGAAATTACTCGCCGAGGCATCGATCATCGTGCGCGAGGCGGCCGACCGGCTGCGCCGTTTCCTCGAC
>JAYTQR010000166.1:0-3614 GCA_043746615.1 Gammaproteobacteria bacterium
TTCATCTTGCGCGCGCGGATGTGTAGTGTCCGGCGCATGAACAGCAATGCGCGGGCGATCACGGCGCTGGACCCCGAGCACGGCGACTCCTGGGCATTCGCACCGCTCCCGGCGGCGCTGGCGGGCGAGCTGCGCAATCTGATTGCGAAGCTTGACGAGCGCGAGCGCCAGTGGCTAGCCGGTTACCTCGCTGGCAGCACCCAACCCGCGGTCGCAGCGACTACCGCAGCCCCGTCGGCAGCGGCACCGGCGGTGACCGTGCTGTTCGGTTCCCATACCGGAAATGCCGAGCGTCTCGCGCGGCAAATTATCGAGCGACTGGCTGAGCGCGGCTTGCGTTACACGCTGATCGACATGCTCGAATGCGGCAAGACTCACCTGCAGGAAGCGCAAACCCTCCTCGTCGTCGTTAGCACCCATGGCAACGGCGAGCCGCCGGAGCGCGCCGTCCCATTGTTCGAACTGTTGAACGGGCGCAAGGCGCCGCGGCTCGAACATTTGAAATATGCAGTGCTCGCCCTCGGCGATTCGAGCTACGAGAAATTCTGCGAAACCGGCCGGCAATTCGACGCCCGCCTCGAGGCGCTTGGCGCCGCGCGCTTGCACCCTCGGGGCGACTGCGACGTCGACTTCGAGCCGGCGGCGCAGCGATGGATCGACGGCGTCCTCCAGCGCGTCGAGCCGGAAGTCTCCTCGGGGGCGCGTCTCGAGGCGGTCGGTGCCGACCGGCGCATGGCCTCGATATCGAACGCCCATACGCGCAAGAATCCATTTATCGCGCCGGTGCTCGCGAACCAGCGGATAACCGCCCGCGACTCGACCAAGGACGTGCGTCATCTGGAGCTGTCGATCGACGGCGCGAACCTGCATTATGAGCCGGGTGATGCCTTGGGCGTGGTCGCGCGCAACCGCGCCGAAAACGTCGACGCGCTGCTTGCGCAGCTGCCGTTTGATCCGCAAACCCCAATTGCGATCGACTCGCAAGCCACCGTGCGGCTGCGCCAGGCGCTCGCCGAACGTTACGAAATCGGCCCGATCAATCTCGCGTTCCTGCAGCGCTACGCGCAAGCGATTCGCAGCAAGGAGTTGGCGGCGCGCATCGACGGCGGCTCCGCGGAGCTCTCCCGCTACGTGCGAGATCGGCATCTTGGCGATGTCGTCGCCGAGCACGGCGCCGGCGGACTCGATGCAAACGCCTTCACAAACCTATTGAGACCGCTCGCGCCGCGATTGTATTCGATTGCCTCGAGTCAACGCACAGCGCCCGACGAAGTGCACCTGACCGTCAGCGTCGTCGAGTACACGACGCTCGAGCGCGCGCGCCGCGGGCTGGTCTCGGGCCAACTCGCCGATGCGACTGGAGAGGACGCAAATCTGCCGATTTACCTGCACCGCAACCCGGGCTTCCGCTTGCCCGCGGATCCGACGGCCGCGATCGTCATGATCGGCCCGGGCACGGGCGTCGCGCCGTTTCGGGCCTTCGTCGCCGAGCGCGCGGCACTCGGCTGCAGCGGACGCAACTGGTTATTCTTCGGCGATCGATCGTTCGAGACCGATTTTCTCTACCAGAATGAATGGCTCGCGTGGCGCAAGCGCGGTGTACTCTCGAACATCGACGTGGCGTTCTCGCGCGATCAGTCGGAAAAGACCTATGTCCAACACCGTCTTGCCAAGCGCGGCGCGGAGCTCTGGCGCTGGATCGAGGAGGGGGCGTGTCTCTACGTCTGCGGCGACGCCGAACGGATGGCGCCGGATGTGCACCGCGCACTGATCGAGGTCATCGCGCGCCATGGCGGCCGATCCGACCAAGAGGCCAAGGAATACTTGATCGATCTGCAACGCCAACGGCGCTACCAGCGGGACGTATACTGATGAGCGAGTCCGAGCGCCGCGCCGACCTGTCGCGCCCGATCGAGGAATTGCATCCGAACGAGCGCCTGAAATTCGACAGCCGCTTCCTGCGCGGCACGATCGAAGAAGGTCTCCTCGACCCGTTGACCGGCGCGATCCGGGATCCGGATACGCAGTTGACGAAATTTTTCGGCATCTATCAGCAGGACGACCGCGACCTGCGCGACGAGCGGCGACGGGCCAAGCTCGAACCGCGTTACCAGTTCATGGTGCGGGTGCGGATGCCGGGCGGCGTCTGCCGGCCGGCGCAATGGCTCGCGCTCGACGCGCTGGCTCGCGATACCGCCGACAGCACGCTGCGCTTGACGACGCGCCAGACGTTCCAGTTCCATGGTGTCCGTAAAGGCAATTTGAAGAAGCACGTGCGCGCGATCGTCGCGAGCGGACTAGACACGCTCGCCGCTTGCGGCGACCTCAATCGTAACGTGATCAGCGCCGCGAATCCGCTGCACTCCGCAGCCCACGCCGCCGCGAGCGAACTTGCTCGACAAATCGGCACGCACCTCCTGCCGCGGACCGGCGCCTACCGCGAGATCTTCCTCGGCGAGGAACCCGTCGCCGACGGCGCCGATGAGGAACCGCTGTACGGCCGCACGTATCTGCCGAGGAAATTCAAGATCGCGATCGCCGTGCCGCCGCACAACGACGTCGACGTGTTCGCCCACGATCTCGGGTTCATCAGTATCGTCGAGGACGGCCGCCTGTCGGGCTACGATGTCACGGTCGGCGGCGGAATGGGTATGACCCATAA
The DNA here is from genome assembly GCA_043746615.1 of Gammaproteobacteria bacterium. GTDB lineage: Bacteria > Pseudomonadota > Gammaproteobacteria > Steroidobacterales > Steroidobacteraceae > Bog-1198. The sequence goes on from JAYTQR010000166.1 coordinate 2,663, forward strand.
CGCGCCGGCGACCTTCCCGCGTGTCGCCGATATCGTCGGTTTCTGCGCGCCGGAGGATGTGCTCGCGATAGCAGAACACACGCTCGGCATCCAGCGCGATTACGGCGATCGCAAGGACCGTGCGCACGCGCGATTCAAGTACACGATCGAGGACCGGGGCCTCGACTGGTTCCGCACCGAACTCGCGCAGCGCACGGGCAAGCCGCTCGAGGCGGCGCGTCCGTTCCGCTTCGAATCCTCCAGCGACGCCATCGGCTGGCACCAGGGCGCCGATGGCCTCTGGCACCACACCGTGTTCGTCGAGAACGGCCGTGTAAAGGATTTACCGGAGCGACAATTGATGTCCGGGTTGCGCGCAATCGCGCAACAACATCGCGGCCTGTTCGCGCTGACGACGAACCAGAACGTGATCATCGCCGGGATCAGCGGCGACGCGCGGCCCTCGATCCAGGAGACTTTGCGCCAACATGGACTGGGAGATGGCGCGCCATTGACCGGTCTGCGCCGCCACTCGATGGCCTGTGTGGCGTTGCCGACCTGCGCGCTCGCGATGGCCGAGAGCGAACGTTACCTGCCATCGTTGGTCGACAAGATCGATGCGATCCTCCTCGACGCGGGGCTCTACCAGGAGCGCATCGGCATTCGCATGAGCGGCTGTCCGAACGGCTGTTCTCGACCATACCTCGCCGAGATAGCCCTCGTCGGCAAGGCGCCGGGACGGTACAACCTTTATCTCGGCGCGAGCGCGAGCGGGGATCGGATGAGCGCGCTATACCGCGAAAACATCGGCGAGCAGGGCATTCTCGAGGCCCTGCGGCCGCTGTTGCAGCGCTATGCGGCCGAGCGGTTGGCACAAGAGGGATTCGGCGACTTCGCGATCCGTGCCGGCGTCGTACCGCCGATGCTGCGCTCCCGTGAATTCCAGCGCCCCCGCAGCGGCGTCCCGGAGCAA
>JAYTQR010000167.1:0-2352 GCA_043746615.1 Gammaproteobacteria bacterium
CGCGCAGCCTCGCGGTCTACAAGGCGCTCGTGCACGAAGATGCCGGGTTCGGGGAGTATTTTCGTGCCGCGACTCCGCTCGATGTGATCGAGCGCATGCACATCGGTTCGCGTGCGGCCATGCGCGAGGGCGGCAAGGGTCTCGGCGCGCTGCGGCCGATTCCCTGGGTGTTCGCGTGGACGCAAAGCCGCCACATGCTGCCCGGCTGGTTTGGATTCGGCAGCGGATTGCAGGCCGCCTGCGAGCGGCACGGCGAGGCGGTGATCGGCAACATGCTCGCCCATTGGCCGTTCTTCGGTCATTTGTTCGACGATATCGAGGCGATGTTGGCGCGCACCGATCTGGAAATCGCCGCGCACTACGACGCCTTGGCGGCAGACCTCGCGCAGACGCATGCGCCGACGATACGCAGTGAATATGCGCTGACGAAGTCGCTCGTGCTGAAACTGCGCGGTTGCGAGCGCTTGCTGGACGGCGATCCGACCTTGCAGCGCGCGATCCGCCTGCGTAACCCGTATGTCGATCCGATGCACCTGATGCAGGTGGACATGCTGAAGCGTTGGCGCGCCACGGGGCGGCAGGACGGCGAGTTGCTCGCGGCGCTGCGTGCGACGATCAGCGGCATCGCGCAAGGACTGCAGGCGACCGGCTGAGCCCGGCTTGGCGCTCAAGTCCGGCGTGCCGCTCAACACTCGGGGACGTTGACGGCGAGGCCTCCTTGAGAGGTCTCCTTGTAGATCGTCGACATGTCCAGGCCCGTCTGACGCATCGTCGTGATGACTTGGTCGAGCGACACCTTGTGCGAGCCGTCGCCGCGCAACGCGAGGCGCGCGGCGTTGATCGCTTTGACCGATCCCATCGCGTTGCGTTCGATGCAGGGGATTTGCACGAGACCCGCAACCGGGTCGCAGGTCAACCCCAAGTTGTGCTCCATGCCGATTTCGGCCGCATTTTCGATCTGCTCGTTGCTGCCGTTCAGCGCCGACGCCAAGCCGGCCGCGGCCATCGAACAAGCGACGCCGACCTCGCCTTGACAACCCATCTCGGCGCCGGAGATCGACGCATTTTGCTTGTACAGCATGCCGATCGCCGCCGCCGTCAGCAAAAAGCGGATCACGCCGCCGTCGTCGGCGCCGGCTTCGAAGCGCCGGTAATAATGCAATACCGCGGGTACGATGCCGGCGGCGCCGTTGGTCGGAGCCGTCACGACTTGGCCGCCGGCGGCGTTTTCTTCATTGACGGCGAGCGCGTAGGCATTCACCCAGTCCAACGCATGCATCGGGCTCACCGGATCGCCGCTCATCAATTGGCGATAGAGCTTGGGCGCGCGGCGCCGCACGCCGAGTACGCCGGGCAGCAGCCCCTGCGCCTCGAAACCGCGGCGCACGCAGTTCTGCATCACCTGCCAAATGCGCAAAAGCCCCGCGTGCACGTCGGTCTCGCTGCGCCAGGTGCGTTCGCGCGCCAGCATCAACTCGTGTATCTCCAGGCCATGCCGGCGGCCTAATTCCAACAACATCGCGCCGGAATTGAATTCAAACGGCGGGGTCCGGCGCTCCTCGCCGGGGGCCTTCTCGGCGCCAGCCTGGACGATGAAGCCGCCGCCGACGCTGTAGTACTCCTCCCGCGCGAGGACCTGGCCGGCGGCGTCGTGCGCGGTGAAGCGCATGCCGTTGGAATGTCCGGGCAGCACCTGATCGAAGTGGAACAGCAGATTCAACGGTTCATCGAATGCGATTTCCCGGCGGCCCGCCAATCGGATCCGCCCTTGTGCGCGAATGCGCTGCAAGGTCGGCTCAATGGCCGCCGGATCGATCGTATCGGGACTCTCGCCCTCCAAGCCGAGGAGAATCGCGCGGTCCGTGCAATGGCCGCGGCCGGTCAGCGCAAGCGAGCCGTACAGCTGCGCCGAGATCTGCGCGGTTCGCTCGAGCAAGCCACCGGCGCACAGGAGTTCGACGAAGCTGCGCGCCGCATTCATCGGCCCCATCGTATGCGAGCTGGAGGGCCCGATGCCGATCTTGAAAATATCGAAAACACTCAAACTCATAACCGGCAGCCCGACGATTAAATTGGGTCTTGCGGCCCAAGCCGCCAATGGTTTCATGATACGCCGAGGCACGCGTAGAATCGCGCGGAGCGCGAGCCGGCTGCACGCCTCGGTCTGTCGGCGGCCTTGATTTGCGTGTTGGGCGCGTTCGGCTCGAACTCTCGCGTCCAGCCGGTGTCAACCGCAATGCCGCGATCGCGTTACCCAAGGTTAGCATCGATGGAGGTTGTCGATCGTGCCGCATGAATCGAACTCAGTCTGGATCGGCCGCGTAAGGCGGCTAGCGACTCCGCTTGTCTGCG
>JAYTQR010000168.1:0-5333 GCA_043746615.1 Gammaproteobacteria bacterium
GTCGAACCTGCTGCTGTTCGATTTCACTTTGCATCTGCTGAGCGCTGACGAGTTCGCCGGGAGGATCCTCGCCGGCGTCGACCCGACGCCGCTGCAGCGACAGCAGCCGATTTTCGGTCGTGCGCAACCGACCGAGAATGTGCAGACCGCGGCGCGCACTCTCGGAATCCGACAGCGCCGCAACCAGTGCTCGGCGTACGCCCCAGATGCGGTCCATCAGCCGCAACCGCGCATTCTGTGAATTTAGCCGCGCGATCCTCTGGTCGAGCCGGCGTCGCTCGCCGTTACGAATCAGCCAGGTCGAACTAATGCCGTAAAGCCAGGGATGCATATCGTCACGCGCATATTCGGACCGCAGCAGCAGATCGGGATTCGGCAACTCCGCCGCGCGGATTTCGCGCGCCCTGACCGCCAGCGCTTCGGCGTGCGCAAACTTGAGATCCGGGTTTTGCGCGAGCGCGACCGCGAGCAATTCGGCGCGATCCCAGACTCGTGGCGGCCACGAGCCGCCGGCCTGTGGTAGGAGGCGCGAAACGCGGGCGCGCAGCGCCGGGCTATCGAGACGGCGCGCGGCGAATTCATCGGCGCTGCGCCGCAGCTCGAGCGGCGCGGCGCGATAGGTCGCGCAACCGGCCGCCAAAAGCGCCAGCAAGGCGATCGCCGCCGCTGCCGGAGCCGCTGCGTGCAAGACTTTAGCAACGAGCTGCAAAGATGCCATAATCGTGTCGCACTGCTGCGCACCGCGCGGCGCAAGGAAGCTCGTGACTTGACGCATTCTGGTCATCGCTATCGAACGCCGATGTCGGCACTGTTGATCGCGGCCGCCATGGCGCTCACCGCGTGCGCACACGCGCCCGGCGGCAAGTCGGCGGCGACCTCGGCTCCGAGCGAGGTACCGGCCGTCGTCTTGACGCGCGGGCATCCGATCGGCATTTGGAAAGCGGCGGTGCCGCCGAAACCGATGAACGGGGAACTCGACGATTTCGATCCGCTCGGAATCGCGGCCGGCGCGAAAATCAAAGCCGACTGCTCGTTGAATTGGACCAACCCGGATGACGGCGAGCTTTACTGTTTTTCGAGCGGGACTTCCCTGGAGATGTTTCTCGAAGAACCGCAGGTATACATCGAACGTGCGCGGCAAGGATGGCGAAAAATGCACGCGGCCGGGAACTGAATTCGGCCGGCGGCGCGTAGAATGCGCCGCCGGTCCGAAACGCTCGAACGCGGCATGCTCGCGAGCAGCGCCGTCCGCGAATCATCAGAAGAACAGTATCGCGCCGAGCGCGACATCGGTCTCCTTAGCTGAGTTGCCGTTCCAGGCCTCGGTCTTGGTGGCGATGAACTCGCCGACCAGCGTCAAACTCTTCGTCAGGCTGTAGTAGATTCCGCCGACCGCCGACGAGTTGCGCTTGACCAAATCGCTCGGAATGCCGCTCGACCGCTCGTCCGTTGCGAGCTTCAAATCCGAAACACCGTAGCTCACGCCGAGTTTCACCTTACCGACTTTGTAGGTCGCCTGCGCGTAGCCGCCGTCGGAGTCACGCTTCCCACCGCTTGCCGATGTCGGCAAAATATACAGCCCGGTGGTGCCGAGACCGCTGCCGGAATACCCGTACAAAACGCCCTCGAAGCCCGCGAAACCCAACTTGATGCCGCCATCGACACCGCTGCCGGTCACGCTGGTCGCTGCGCCGCCCACGTTCGCGGCAATTTCGGCGGCCGTCATCTGCATTTGTTGACTGACGACGTCCACCCACACCTTGCCGGTCAGGCTTTGCGCATCTCCCCAAGCGTAACTCCCGCCGACTTGCAACTGCGGCGCCGTGTGCTTCGAATAAGCAGGCGAGCCGATGGGGTCCAATGGCTGGAATACGCCGGCCGATGCACTGAAGCCGCTGAACGTCGGCGTCGTGTACGTGATCTGCGGTTCCCAGTCGGTATAAATGTAGCCGATGCCGATGCGGCCGAGACTGGTGTTACCTGGCGCAGAGTTGCCTCCGGTGGAACCGACGCCGAGCAAGGTCATGTCGTCGAGAATCGCGTCCTTGCCGAACAGACCGATATCGCGGCCCATCTTCACGGTCCCCCAACTGGGATCGCCGAAGGTCAAAAACACCTGGCGAGCATCGATGCCGGGCGTCGATAACGCTTGCGCCTGACCCGGGCCGTTGACGCCCGCCGCCGCCGAACTATTGATTCCCGGATACAGGCCGATCGTCACGCCAATATCCAAGTCATCTTGGCGCGTCGTCGCACTGAAAACGAGCGCGGCCGGCAGCAAACCATTGCGCACCGCGGCCGAGTGATCGCCCGTGCACACAAGGCCACCGATCACGGCCGTGTTGAGGCCGTCGTCGCAATTGGCTTGCACATAGAACGCGTTGACGTTGCCGGAAAAATCCAATTTCCAATCGCCCGCCGTGACGTCGATGCCTGCCATCGCCCGACTCATCGGCACCAACCAAATCGCGGCACAAATCGCGATCACGAGCTTGGTACGCCGTATCATGAGAACTCCCTCCGCTCTGGGTATCCTTATTGTCAACCTGCCGCCCAACGCGCCTTACGCCGGGCGGACCTGAGCATTACCGCTGCAAAAGACGTACCAATGCCGAAGTCGATCGGCGGAGCGGTCCCCGAGCGATAACCGACGCCGGCTGCCGGGATCGAGGATTCACTGTCACATCGCGGGACCACAGATGTCGCAATGTGTATTGGATTAGAAACAAGTCTGCGCCGGACTCGGCGATCGCGGTGCGTTCTCAAAGAATCGCCCGGTACCGGCTGCCCGTCGCTGGACTACAATGCGCGGCACACGGTGCCGCGGCCGGTGCGGCGATAAAACAACACCTGCGGTCGGCGGAGCGCGCGGTATGAACACGATCGAGACCATTTCCGAGCAGCTCGCTTTCGGCGGCATACAGGGCTGTTATCGTCATGCATCCAAGGCTTGCGGGGCGCCGATGCGCTTTGCGGTTTACCGTCCTCCGCAGGCCCGCCGTGCGCCGGTTCCAGTGCTGTATTGCCTGGCGGGGCTCACCTGCACCGAAGAGACGTTCATGATCAAGGCCGGCGCACAGCGAGTCGCCGCGGAACTCGGTCTGTTGCTGGTCGCGCCCGACACCAGTCCGCGCAATACCGGCGTAAGCGATGAAGCCGCAGATTGGGAATTCGGCGCCGGCGCCGGTTTTTATCTCGACGCGACGCAGTCGCCGTGGGCGAGCCACTTCAACATGTACACCTATGTGTCCTGTGAGTTACCTGAAATCATCGGCGCGCATTTCCCGGCCGACCGCGGCCGACAGAGCATCTGCGGACATTCAATGGGCGGCCACGGGGCGTTGACGATTGCATTGAAGCACCCGGACCAGTACGCCTCCGTGTCGGCCTTTGCGCCGATCGTCGCGCCGTCGCAAGTCCCCTGGGGGCTGAAGGCGTTACCGCGCTACCTCGGCGAGGATCGGGCGGCGTGGCGCGCCTATGACGCCACGGAACTGGTCAAGACCAAGCGCTTTCCGGGCACGATCCTGATCGACCAAGGCGATGCGGATAAATTTCTCGCCGAACAGCTACGGCCGCAGTTGTTCGACGCCGCTTGCCGCGCGTCCGGCCAGTCATTGACGTTGCGGATGCAGCCGGGATATGACCACAGTTATTACTTCATTGGCACGTTCATCGCCGATCATCTGCGGCACCATGCCGCGGCGCTGAATGCTTCGGTTTCGTAGCACCAGGTGTCGCGGATCAGTAACACCGTGCGCCGGGCTGCGGCGGGCGGCTGCTGGCTAAGCATGCAAGTGCTTGATCGGCAAGCGTCGGACGCGTGAGCCATGCGCTGGCACGTAAGCTGCTAAGACTCTCGTCAGACACCTGCTGACGGAGGCTGATCCAATGAAGACCAGAGCAGCCATAGCCTGGGAAGCTGGCGAGCCCCTGCGAATCGACGAGATCGATCTGGCCGGACCGAAAGCGGGCGAGGTGTTGGTGCGGATCGTCGCGACCGGCGTTTGCCATACCGACGCGTTCACGCTGTCCGGTGCGGATCCGGAAGGCCTGTTTCCGGCAATTCTGGGTCACGAGGGCGGCGGCGTGGTCGAAGAAGTCGGCGCCGGGGTAACCAGCGTCAAACCTGGTGATCTTGTGATCCCGTTGTACACGCCCGAATGCGGTGAATGCGAATTCTGCCGCTCCGGCCGCACCAATTTATGCCAGAAAATACGCGTGACCCAGGGCAAGGGCGTGATGCCAGACGGTACCTCGCGCTTTTCGATCCGCGGCAAACCCGTGTTGCACTACATGGGCACCAGCACCTTTTCCGAACACACCGTGTTGCCGGAAATTTCGGTCGCGAAAATCAATCCGCAGGCGCCGCTCGACAAGGTCTGTCTGCTCGGCTGCGGCATCACGACCGGCATCGGTGCGGTGCTGAATACGGCGAAAGTACGGCCGGGATCGACGGTCGCCGTCTTCGGCCTCGGCGGCATCGGCCTGTCGGTGGTACAAGGCGCCGTAATGGCCAAGGCCTCGCGCATCATCGCAATCGATCTCAATCCGAGCAAATGGCCGATGGCGAAGTCGCTCGGCGCTACCGATTACGTCAACCCGAAAGACTACGACAAACCGATTCAACAATTCATCGTGGATTTAACCGGCGGCGGCGTCGATTATTCATTCGAATGCATCGGCAATGTTCACGTGATGCGCGCGGCACTCGAATGTTGCCACAAAGGCTGGGGCGAATCTGTCATCATCGGCGTTGCCGGTTCAGGCCAGGAGATATCCACCCGGCCGTTCCAATTGGTCACCGGCCGCGTTTGGCGAGGTTCCGCATTCGGCGGCGTCAAGGGCCGCTCGCAATTGCCGGGATACGTCGATCGGTACATGAACGGCGAGATCAAGATCGACGAGATGATCAGCCAAGTGCTGCCATTGGAAAAAATCAATGAGGCCTTCGATGCGATGCACGAAGGCCGAGTGATCCGTTCGGTGATCAAGTACTGAACGAAGCTGCGCAATGCTGGCAGCGACGATTGATTGACTAGGGGCGCCGCGCGAGCGGCCAAATGAAGGCTATCGGGAGTGAACATTATGACCATATCGATTCATCCGTCGGTCGACAATCTCAAACAGGGTGCGAAGGACTTTGCCGGCGGTACGCTGGTTTGCAAATGCACCGACCGACCCGTCAAGGTGTCGGTCAAGTCGCAGAGCGCGCACAACCACGCCTGCGGCTGCACGAAGTGCTGGAAACCCAAGGGTGCGCTGTTTTCGGTCGTCGCCGTCGTGCCGCGCGACAAACTCGCCGTTACGCAAAATGCCGACAAACTCGCGAT
>JAYTQR010000169.1:0-4267 GCA_043746615.1 Gammaproteobacteria bacterium
GGCGGCTGCCCCACTGCTCCGGCCAACGCGAGCCAGCGACGACACCAGCGAGGGTATCGATCTCGGCGAGATTTTGCCCCTGCAACTGATACTTCTTGCCGATCTCGAACAGGCGCACCCGCGCTTGCTGGCGTCGCAAATTCTCGCGGCACGCCCGTAGCAGACCGGGCCACAACGAAACACGCATCTCGCTGAGATCGGCGGAAATTGGATTCTCAAGCGCGAAAGTGGGCACGTCCGGAAACATCGGGCGCTGCAGCGCCGGATCGACGAAGCTGTACGTGATGGCCTCGCAATAGCCGCGATCGGTGATTGCGCTCAGCAAACGTTCGTGCGGTACGCGCGCTTCGCTCGCGACGCCGGCCACTTGCGGTGCGGTCGCGTGCCTTTCGGCAATACTGTCGAAGCCGCGCAATCGCGCGATCTCTTCGATCAAATCGGCTTCGATGCGCAGATCGAAACGATGCGACGGCGGACTCACGACCCACCCGTCCGCCGTCGTCTCGACGCCTTCGCTGATAGCGGCCAGCAGGATCTGCACCTCGTCATCTGGTATCGCAACGCCGAGCAGTCGCTCCAAACGGGCGCTGCGCAGTTTGAACGGCTCGCCGCGCGTCGGCGCGCCGCGCCCATGGATTTGTACGGGACCGGGCTCGCCGCCGCCAATCTCGACGAGCAGCGCCGTCGCCCGTTCGATCGCCAGCGCCGGTAGGCTCGGATCCACACCGCGCTCGAAGCGCTGCGCGGCGTCCGTGAACAAGCCGAGACGCCGTGCGCGGCCGGCGATCGCCTGCGGCGTGAAATGGGCGGCCTCAAGAAATACATCGCGCGTCTGATCCGCAATCGCGGTACGCCGCCCGCCCATGAGGCCGGCGACACCGACGGGACCGGCGGCATCGGCGATGACGAGAATGTCCGGCATGAGCGCGTACTCCCTGTCGTCAAGCAAGGTCACGCGCTCGCCTGGCACCGCCCAGCGGACCGTAATGCCGTCGACGAGTCGCGCAAGATCATACGCGTGCATGGGCTGACCGAGCTCGGCCATTACGTAATTGGTGACATCGACGACCGGCGATATGCTGTTGATGCCGATGCGCCGCAGTCGTTCGCGCAACCACGGTGGTGAGCCGGCGCCGACGCGCATGCCGCGCAGTACACGTCCGGCGAACCGCGGACAGGCGGCTTCGGCCGCGATCCGCACGGGAAACCGCTGCTCGTGACGCGCTTCGACGGCCGGCGTCGCGTACCTCAAATACCGGTGCCGTTGCGCGGCCGTGTAGTCGCGCGCGATGCCGAACACGCTCATGCAATCGCCCCGGTTCGGCGTCGTGTTTACCTCGAAGATCCTGTCATCGAGATCCAGGGCGTCGCGCACATCCTGGTTAAGGGTCAGCGCGGCAGGCAACTCGAGAATGCCATCGTGCTCATCGCCCAATCCCAGTTCGCGGGCCGAGCACAGCATGCCCTCGGACACGAGCCCGCGCAGCTTGGCGCGCTGAATTGCGACGCCACCGGGCAGCAGTGCGCCGGCCTTGGCGACGGCGACTTTCATTCCGGCCCGCACGTTCGACGCGCCACAGATGATCTGCAGCCGATCGGCCCCGTCGGTCGTCACGCGGCACACCGACAGTTTCTCGGCAGCGGGATGGCGCGCGCTTTCGAGCACTTCACCGACGATGACGCCGGTAAAGGCCGGAGCAGCCGCGGTCACTGCTTCGACCTCGAGACCTATGACGGTCAATTGTGCGGCGACTTGGTCCGCAGCCGGAGCGAACGGTGCAAATTCGTGCAGCCAGCGATAAGGAATTTTCATGGGAATTGCTTGAGGAACTGCAGATCATTTTCGAAAAATAGCCGCAGATCATCGACACCGTAGCGCAGCATCGCAAGCCGCTCGATCCCCATGCCAAACGCATAGCCCTGCCAAAGTTCGCTGTCGATGCCCGCTGCCGCCAGCACGTTCGGATGAACCATCCCGCAGCCAAGGATCTCGAGCCAACCGCTCTGCTTGCAGACGCGGCAACCGCCGCCGCGGCAGAACACGCACTCGATGTCGACTTCGGCCGACGGCTCGGTGAACGGAAAGTAGGATGGCCGCAGGCGCATGCCGAGCGCTTGCTCGAAAAAATGTTCGACGAATGTGTGCAGCATCGCCTTCAGATTGGCGAAGCTGACCGCGGCGCCGAGGACGATGCCTTCGACCTGGTGAAACATCGGCGTATGCGTCATGTCCGAATCGCAGCGGTAGACGCGTCCCGGGGCAATGACCGCCAATGGCGGGCTCTGTTTCTGCATCGCGCGGATTTGCACCGGCGAGGTGTGCGTGCGCAACAAGCGCCCGTCGGGGAAATAAAACGTATCGTGCATCGCCCTTGCAGGGTGATTCTTCGGAATGTTCAGCGCTTCGAAATTATGAAAGTCATCTTCGACCTCAGGGCCCGAGGCGACGGTGAATCCAGCCTGCGTGAAGATTCGTTCGATGCGCAGGCGCGTGCGCGTGACCGGATGCAGACTGCCGGGATCCTGTCCGCGTCCCGGCAGCGTCACATCGATCGTTCCGGCAGCGAGCTGCGCTGCGAGCACGGCCTGTTCGAGCGCCAGCCGGCGCGCCTCGATCGCCGTTTGAATTGCAGCCTTCGCCTCGTTGATCCGCCCACCCGCGACGGGGCGATCCGCGGCCGGCAACGCGCCGAGACCCTGCAGCTGTTCGGTCAACCAGCCCTTCTTGCCGAGCACCTGCACCCGAACCTCGCCCAAAGCGGCAAGATCCGCGCACGCGGCGACGGCCGCGAGCGCCCGCTCGAGGAGGGCCGAAAGCGATTCTGCGGTAGCCATAAACTTTACACGGAATCAGGCGGTGCTCGGCGCTGCAGCCGGAGCCCGCCGACCCCGCGACATAGGCTCAGGCCGCCAGACTCGCCTTGGCTTTCTCGGCGATCGCCGTGAACGCCGGCAAATCATGCACGGCGAGATCGGCCAGGACTTTGCGGTCGATGGCGAGATCCGCCTTGTTCAAGCCGTCGATCAAACGGCTATAAGACAGTCCGCTCAAGCGCGCCGCGGCGTTGATGCGCGTGATCCACAACGCACGGTACTCGCGCTTCTTCTCGCGCCGCCCACGGTAGGCGTACTGGCCGGCCTTGATGACCGCTTGCTTTGCCGTGCGGAACACCTTGCGGCGGGCATTGAAGTAGCCCTTCGCCTTCTTGAGAATCTTCTTGTGCCGCCGACCGGCGACGACGCCACGTTTGACTCTGGCCATATTCTGTTACTCCTGATATCAAGCGTATGGAAGCAGTTGTTTGACGCGATTGACGTCGGTCTCGTGGACCTGCATCTCGCGGCGCAGTTGCCGTTTACGCTTGCTGGGTTTTTTCGTCAAAATATGGCGACGGTGAGATTGGCCGCGCTTGAAGCCGTTAGCCGTTTTGCGGAAACGCTTCGACGCAGCCCTCTTGGTTTTCATCTTGGGCATGATCGACTCCTGATTTTATGGCCCTGATCACCAGCATCGTCCGCAACCTTCCGGTTTCGGGCCGACGCCGCTACAGGCGGGGTGACGGGTTGTTAAGGCCCGCCGCTCACTTCTTTTTGGGCCCGAACACCATGATCATTTGCTTGCCCTCCATCAGCGGATTCTGCTCGACCACCGAATAGGGGGCGAGATCCTCAGAGATCCGCGTCAGGAGCTTGCGGCCTATGTCTTGATGCACGAGCTCACGGCCGCGATAACGCAATGTCACCTTGGCCTTATCACCCTCGGTCAGAAAGCGGACGATGCTACGCAGTTTGACCTGGTAGTCCGCCTCTTCCGTCCCGGGACGAAACTTGATTTCCTTGACCTGAATCTGCTTCTGCTTGCGTTTCGCCGCGTGCGCCTTCTTGTTTTGTTCGAACAAGAACTTGCCGAAATCCATTACCCGAACCACCGGCGGCTCCGCCATCGGCGAGACCTCAACGAGATCCAGGGCTTGCGAACTGGCCATTTGCAGCGCTTCCGCGCGCCCCATGACCCCTGCTTGGCTTCCGTCCGCTGCGATCACACGCACCGACGGTGCGGAGATCTCCTCATTGCGCCTTACGCGCTTCGACGTTGCGATAAACGATCCTCCAAAATAAGACGGCCGCGGCTCGCCGCTTCCTCGGCAAGCCCGGCGGCGAGTTCATCGAGTGCGACGACGCCCAGGTCTTTGCCGCTGCGCGTGCGTACGGCCAGGGTGCGTCCCTCGACTTCCCGGTCGCCGGCGACGAGAAGATAAGGGACACG
>JAYTQR010000170.1:0-7291 GCA_043746615.1 Gammaproteobacteria bacterium
GGCGGGCGTTACGTGCCGGAAACGCTGGTGGCGGCGCTCGATCGCTTGCAAGCGGGCGTCGAACGGCATTTGCACAGCGAGGATTTCCAGGGAGATTACTCACGCGAGCTCGCAACCTGGGCCGGCCGCCCCACGGCGCTGTCGTACGCCGGCAGCTTGAGCCGGCGCTGGGGAGCCGAGGTTTGGTTGAAGCGCGAGGATCTTGCCCATACGGGTGCGCATAAGATCAACAACGCCGTCGGCCAGACACTGCTCGCCAAGCGTTTAGGCGCTAAACGCCTGATAGCCGAGACCGGCGCCGGACAACACGGCGTCGCGAGCGCAGCCGCCGCCGCGAGGCTCGGATTGCCCTGCGTCGTTTATATGGGCGCGGTCGACGTCGAACGTCAAGCGCCGAACGTCGGGCGCATGAAATTGCTGGGTGCGACGGTCGTGCCGGTGACCAGCGGCGATCAGACCTTGCGTGCAGCGATCGACGAGGCCCTGCGCGATTGGGTGGCGGATCCCGATGGAACCTACTATGCGCTGGGTTCGGCGGTCGGGCCGCACCCGTACCCATATTTGGTCCGCGAGTTGCAGTCGGTGATCGGCCGTGAAGCGCGCGCGCAAATGCTCGAACAAGCCGGCGGTCTACCGAATGTGGCGGTGGCCTGTGTCGGGGGCGGCTCGAACGCGATCGGTTTGTTCCATCCGTTCGTCAACGACGCGGCGGTGCACTTGCTCGGCATCGAGGCTGGCGGCCGCGGCGCGGGTCTCGGCGACAACGCCGCGTCGTTGACGTATGGCACACCGGGCGTGCTACAGGGCAGCTATACCTTGATCCTGCAGGATGCGTTCGGCCAAGTGCGCGAAACGCACTCGGTATCGGCGGGCCTGGACTACTCCGGCGTCGGTCCGGAGCACGCGTTCTTGATGACCAGCGGGAGGGTCGCCTACGAATCGGCGACCGACGGCGAGGCTCTGGATGCACTGACCGAGTGTGCGAAGTACGAGGGCATTCTGCCGGCGCTAGAAACGGCGCACGCGTTTGCCGGTGCGCGCCGATACGCGGCGTCGCACCGCGGTGCCAGAATTCTGATCGGCTGTTCGGGCCGCGGCGACAAGGACCTGCCGATCTTGCAGCGCACTGTTTTGCCGATCTTGCCGTGAGCGGGCAGCCGTGCGCGACGATATCTGCCGCGATTACCGCCGCCAACCGCCAAGGCCGGCCGGCGCTCGTTGCTTTCATCACGGCCGGTTTTCCTGACAGGGCGGGATTCGGCAAGAACCTCGCGGCCGTCGCCGCCGCTTGCGACGTTGTCGAGATTGGCGTGCCGTTCACCGATCCGATGGCCGACGGCACGACGATCCAGCGGGCGAGCTTCGTTGCGTTGGCCGACGGCGTCACGCTGCCGTGGATCCTCGACGCGCTGAGCGCAGCGGGCAAGCGCCTCGGCGCTCCGGTCGTCTTGATGAGCTACCTCAACCCGCTGCTCGCCTACGGTCTCGAGCGGCTGCCGCACGACGCCGCGGCGGCCGGCGTCGCCGGATTCATCGTGCCGGATCTGCCGTTCGAGGAAAGCGCAGAGTTGAAGGCCGCGCTCGATCGCGAGGGTCTCGCCCTGATCCAGATGGTGACGCCGGTGACGCCCGAGCAGCGCCTCGCCAAGCTGTGCGCGGCCGCGCAAGGTTTCGTCTATGCAGTGACGATGACCGGGACGACCGGCAAGTCCGCGGCGGTTCCCGACGACGTGCTCCAATATATGGATCGCGTGAAGAGACATTCGTCGATTCCGGTCTGCGCCGGCTTCGGCATCCGTACGCGCGATCAAGTGGCGCGCTTCGGTGCGCACGTCGACGGTGTCGTCATCGGCTCGGCACTCGTCGAGACTTTGGAACGCGGCGAAGACCCACGGGCGTTTCTGGCCGCGCTGCGCTAAAGTAAACACCATGAAGCGCGTTTTCCGCGCCGCCACTCTGCTGCAGGTCGCCCACGCACGCAACATCCTCATTGCGGCGGGCATCGACAGCGACTTGCGCAATCAATTTCTCGCCGGCGCGATCGGCGAACTGCCGATGATGGAAACGTGGCCGCAGTTGTACGTCGATGAGGCGGACGAATACCGCGCCTTGCGCGCGCTGGCGAAGGCCGCCGCGCCGACGACCGGCTCACCGTGGAATTGCGCCGACTGCGGTGAACAGCTCGAACCGCAATTCACGAGCTGCTGGCGCTGCGGCGCCGAAATGCCCTGACGCGTCCGGGTGTGGCACGCGCGCCGGTGTAGGACGGGCGCCTACACCGAAAGAGCGCAAATTCCGAGTGCGATTTCAGCCGCCGAGCCTGGCCGACCGCGCCGTCGGGGTGAACAATCCCAAGTATGAGCCGTCGACTCCCCCGCCGGCGTCTCGCCGCCGCCGGCATGCTAGGCTGCGGTTTGAAGACATTGTATAACAAGCGGCATGGAAACTCTGAAACGGCGCATTGGGCGGCCCATGATTGAGCGGCGCCGAGGATCGGGTTCATGTCGCGCGTGCTGATTGCCGACGATCACGCCGTCGTGCGGGCCGGCTTCAAGCAATTCCTGGAGGCCGATCCGGACATCGAGGATATCGGCGAAGCGGCGACCGGCAGCGAGACGCTGGCTGAGCTGCGCAAGAAGTCATGGGATCTCGTGCTGCTCGACATTCACATGCCGGATCGCGGCGGCCTGGATATTCTGCGGCACATTCAAAGCGGGCACCCGCGCGTGCGCGTACTGGTCATGAGCGGTTTGCCCGAACAACAATATGCGATCAACGTGCTGCGGGCAGGCGCCAGCGGTTATTTGTCGAAGGACAGCGCACCCGAAGAATTGATGAAAGCGGTGCGCACCGTGCTCGCCGGCCGCCGCTATGTCAGCGCGGCGCTCGCGCAGCAATTGGTCGCCGACCTCGATGTGGATCGCGGTAAGCCGCAGCATGCGTGCTTGTCGAGCCGAGAGTTCCAGATTTTTTGCAAATTGGCCGCCGGGCGCGGCGTGTCGGACATCGCCAACGAATTGTCGCTGAGCGTCAAGACGGTGAGCACCTATCGCAGCCGGATTCTCGAGAAGATGAAATTCACTGTCAACGCGGATATGACGTCCTACGCATTGCGTAACGGTCTGATCCAATGAGCACCGGCCTGTCGATCGGTCCAGGCCTGCGGGTGCTGCTCGTCGAAGACTCGGCGATGCTGACCGAGTTGCTCAGCGAGGCGATCCGCCAGGTCGACGCCGTGGAACTGGTGGCGACGGTGGACACGGAGGCCGGTGCGCTCGCGGCCGTCAAACGCGACGCGATCGACTTGGTCATTCTGGATTTGCACTTGAAACAGGGCACCGGCTTCGGCGTCATGCGCGGCTTGGCCGCGGGGTCGGGCAAGCCGCGCGTCATCGTCTTGACCAATTACGACCTGCCGGAATACAAAGACGCCGCGGCCGCGCTCGGCGCCTCACATTTTCTCGACAAGGCATGCGACTACGGTCTGCTGCCCGCCGTGCTGCGGAAAATCTGCGCGGAGCGCCGGGCCGAACATTGAGGCTGCCGGCACAGATCGGCACCTGCCGCAACCCGGAAACGTCCGCCAAATGTCCGGCAAGCAGCGTCGATTCCCGGACCCGTGCGTGCATCGTTCCGACTACGGCGCCGGCGGCTCCGGCCGAGTCCGGCGTGCCCGCGCGAATGCGGCCGCGCCCGCGCCGAGCAGCAGCCATCCCAACCACGCATGATGCGCGCCGAGCGCGAGCCATACAATGCCGGACAACCACACGACGCCAGCGGCGATCGTCGCGTCGCGCCGGGCGGCGGCGGCGCGTATCTCCGCGCGCAGCTCGGCGATTTCGGTGCTCGGCACGCCGAGCCGAAACTGTCCGTCGGCAGCCGCGCGCACGGCTGATTTGAGGATCTTCGGCACCTGCTTCAAGGTTTCGATCGCGTCCGGCAATTGCTTGCGCACACCGCGCAGCAGCGCGCGCGGACTCACGCGGTCGCGCATCCATGCGCGCAAAATCGGTTGCGCGGTCTTCCATGGATCAAGTTCCGGATACAGCTGCCGGCCCAAGCCCTCGATGTTCAGCAAAGTCTTCTGCAGCAATATCAATTGCGGCTGTACCTGCATGTCGAAGCGGCGTGCGGCCTCGAACAGGCGCAGCAGAACATGTCCGAAGGAAATGTCCTTCAGCGGTTTGTCGAAGATCGGTTCGCAGACGGTGCGCACTGCGGACTCCAGTTCGTCGACACGCGTGCCGCTCGGTACCCAGCCCGATTCGACGTGCAACGCCGCGACGCGCGCATAATCCCGATCGAAGAACGCCAGGAAATTCTCGGCCAGATAATGCTGATCGCGGGCCTCCAGCGTACCAACGATGCCGAAATCGACGGCGGCGTAGCGCGGATTCTCCGGATCTTCGACTTGCACGAAGATATTCCCGGGGTGCATATCGGCGTGGAAGAAATTGTGGCGAAATACCTGCGTGAAGAAGATCGCCACGCCGTTCTCCGCGAGTTTAGCGATGTTGGTGCCGCGCGCCCTCAATTCGTCGATGCGATTGACGATGATGCCGTGTATGCGCTCCATCACCATGACGTTGATGCGGCAATAATCCCAGTAGACTTCCGGTACGTACAGCAGCGTCGATCCCTGGAAATTGCGCTTCAACTGCGAGGCGTTGCCCGCCTCGCGCAACAGATCGAGTTCATCGAGTATCGTCTTACGGTACTCGGCGACGACTTCGAGCGGCCGCAGCCGCCTGCCTTCGGCCCAATATTCGTTCGCCAGACGCGCGAGCGCGTCGAGCACGTCGAGGTCGCGCTCGATGATCTCGCGCATGCCCGGGCGCAATATCTTGACGACGACTTCCCGGCCGCCGTGCAGTTTCGCGGCATGCACTTGCGCGATCGAAGCGGCCGCGAGCGGCGTGCGCTCGAACTCGGCGAACAAGTCGGCAAGCTTGCGGCCGAAGGTCGCTTCGATCGTTGCCACGGCGACGGCGCTGTCGAACGGCGGTACGCGGTCCTGCAGCTTCGCCAACTCGTCGGCGATGTCGGCCGGCAGCAGATCCCGGCGCGTCGACAGCGCCTGGCCGAATTTCACGAAGACCGGGCCCAATTCCTCGAGCGCGAGCCGCAAGCGCTCGCCGCGCGTGATGCCGTCGCTGCGCTGAAACCAGGTCCACGGCGACAGATAAAACAGAAACCTGAATGGACGGTAAAGATGGGTCGCGCGCACGAAATCGTCGAGGCCGTGTCGCACGAGAGCACGCTGAATCTGCAGCAGGCGCCCGGCCACGCGCAGACGCATCATGCCGTGCCCTGCCGCTGCGCGGCGCGCTCATCCAAGCTGTTGACGCGGGCCGCGATGCGGTCGGCGGCCTCGCGCAACTCGTCGACGCCGCGCAGAAATTCCCCGAGTTCCGTGCTGTTGACCAGTAAGCGGCTTTCCTCCTGCAGGTATTCGGCGACGTTTTCGCCGAATGTGCGTCCGGCGCGCTGCGCCCAGGATAACGCCGCTCGGCCGAAAGAGCCGATGCGCCGCGCCGGCAGATCGCCGAATACGCGTGCGACCTCCTCCTCCAGATCGGGGCGCGCGAGCAGCAGCAACTCACGGTAGGCGGCCGCGGTCTCGGCGTCGCCGCGCACCTGTACCGACACCTTGCCGGTCGGCTGCGCCCCTGCCGTCATAAGGCGCAGCAACGCCGCCGGTGTCCCGGCGATGACTGCGTCCGCCGCCGCATCGTCGCCGCTCAGCAGGGTCATGTGCCCGCCGACGCACGCCGCGCGCAGCCGAAAAACCCCTTCCACGTCGATCTGCAGCGAGCGGCCCTCGAGATGGTGGACGAGCGCGCGAGCGCGCGAGCGCGCGCCGATGTGCCGATTCAGCACGGCTTCGACGGCGCCGAGCCATGCGGGGGTTGCCGGCATGTCAGATCTTGTAGCCGCGGTGCAGCGCGACAATGCCGCCGGTCAGATTGTGATAACGCGTTTGCGCGAAGCCGGCGTCGCGCAGCATCGCGAGCAGCGTCTCCTGGTCCGGATGCATGCGGATCGATTCAGCAAGATATCGGTAGCTCGCCGCGTCGCGTGCGATGAGCGAACCCAATAGCGGCAATATCCCGAACGAATAGGCATCATAGAGCGGCGCGAGGCCGGGTGTGGTCGGCTTCGAGAATTCGAGGACCAGCAATTGGCCGCCCGGCCTCAGTACGCGATGCATCGAACAGAGCGCCGCGGCCTTGTCGGTGACGTTGCGCAGACCAAATCCGATCGTCACGCAATCGAACGAATCATTGCCGAACGGCAGGCGTTCGGCGTCGGCGACGACGCATTCGACGTTGCCCGCGAGGCCTCGATCGAGCAGGCGATCGCGGCCGATCTCGAGCATTGCCGGATTGATGTCCGCGAGGATGACGCGGCCTTCCTTGCCGACCTTGCGCAGCATGCCGATCGCCAAATCGCCGGTACCGCCGGCGACGTCGAGCGCCCGTTGGCCCGGACGTAAGCCGCTCAGCGACACCGTAAATTGCTTCCACAGGCGATGCACGCCGAGGGACATCAGGTCGTTCATCAGGTCGTATTTGCCGGCAACGGATCCGAACACCGAACGGACCCGGCGCGCCTTTTCGGACCAATTGACTGATTCGAAGCCGAAATCGACGGTGCGGTTGGAAGTCATTGGACGTGGTCTCGCAAGCTGGGATCCGCCCATTGTAGCCGAGTCGTGCGCTCCGATTAGCCGCCGCGCCGATATCCGGCCGCCGCGCAGCGCGCGAGGTAACGGGCCCAATTCGCCGCGTGCTCGCGGCCGAGCTCGTACAGCAGTTGCCAGGTATACAGACCCGTGTCGTGACCGTCGTCGAACAGCAGGCGCAGCGCGTAATGGCCGACCGGTTCCACCCCGCGGATGCCGACGGTTTCCTTGCCGGTCACCAGCACGCCCTCGCCGCCGCCGTGGCCTTTGACTTCCGCCGACGGCGAGAACACGCGCAGGTATTCGAACGGCAACTCGCACTGCGACCCGTCGTCGAAGCGCACGTCGAGCACGCGCGAGGCGGTGCGCACCTTGATCTGCAGCGGCCGCGGCACAACGACCGGCGCGCTCATCGGCCGGCGTGCCGCCGAATCACAGGATATACCGCGACAGATCCTCGTCGCGGACCAAGTCGCCGAGGTGGCTCTCCACGTAGCTGCGATCGATGCGCACGCCGGTGCCGCTGCGGTCGGCCGCATCGAACGAGACCGACTCAAGTAGACGCTCCATGACCGTATGCAAGCGCCGCGCACCGATGTTTTCCGT
>JAYTQR010000171.1:0-12146 GCA_043746615.1 Gammaproteobacteria bacterium
TTGGCGTCGGGATAGGCGGCGAAGTCCACCGCCACGGAGCGTGGCTGGGTATTCATGCATCTTGCTCCAACCGAGCGGCGGCGGCGCGCACGGCACGGACGAATTGGCCGATTTTCACCGGATCTTTGATGCCGGCGGACTCTTCGACGCCGCTGCTGACATCGACACCGAACGGCCTGACCGTCTGGATCGCCTCGGCGACGTTCTGCGCAGACAAACCGCCGGCGAGAATCACCTCGGTTTGGCGAGCGAGTTCCGCGGCGCGTCCCCAATCGGCAACCTCGCCGATGCCGCTCGACGGACCCTCGAACAGCATGCGCCGCGGCAGCGGATTCGGCGCCTTGCGGCCGAAGCGCACGACGGGCAACAGTTTGACGTGCGCCGGTATGCGCAATTCACGCAGATCCTCGACGTCCGTCTGCAAGTAATCGGGCTGCAGAATCCGGCAAATCTCGTCGACCTTCATTTGCAGCGGATGCTGCGCGACGGCGATGCGCAGCAGACCGGGCGGCGCGAGAGCGGCCAGCTGTGCCGCCTGACCGGGAGTGACTTGCCGCGGACTCGGTGCGAACACGAATCCGATGGCATCCACGTTCGCGTCGGCGGCGGCGGCCACCGCATCGGCACTCGTGATTCCGCAAATTTTGATGAACATGACCGTCAGTTTAGCTGTTTTGAATCGGCACGGTCCGCGCGGCGCGCAAAATGTCCACGAGCAGGGCGGTCGGATCGGCGCTCGCCATCAAGGCCGTGCCGATCAGCGCTAGCCGGTAGCCGAGCCGCCGCGTCTCGGCGGCCTCTGCGGGCGTCGCCACGCCGCTCTCGGCCACGGCCGGGAAGCGGCGCGGCAGCCGTGCGGCAAGCTCGCCGAACCGCTGCGGCATCACCGCCAGCGTCTGCAGGTCGCGGCAGTTCAGGCCGATCAGGATCGCTTCGGGCCGTACGTTGCGCGCGGCCGCCAAATCCGCGGCCAGATCCAAATCGTCGCCGTCGAAGGCTTCGAGCAAGACGAACAACTGCCGCGCGGCGGCCGCGTCCAGCATCTCGACGGTCTGCGCGCGCGACAGCATCCGCAGGATCAGCAGCGCGCCGCCGGCGCCGCAGGCACGAGCCTCCAATATCTGGTAGGGATCGACGAGGAAATCCTTGCGCATCGTCGGCACACCGAGCGGCGCCAACGCCGCGGCTGCGCGGCTCAAGTGCTCGAGACAACCATCGAAACGCGTCGGCTCGGTCAGCACCGAAACGGCCGCCGCACCCGCGCGTGCATACGCCGCGGCGCGGTCCAGCCAATCGTCGCTCGCCAGGCCAAGAATTCCCGCTGCCGGAGAGCGCAGCTTGATTTCGGCGATCACGTCGAAACCATCGGCCGACAGCCGCAGCGGCGGCGGCGGTGCACAGCGCTGCGCACGGCGCTCCAACTCGCCGATCGGCTCGCGGCGCCTCGCGGCGGCGGCGCGCGCCGCGCTGGCGCGCGCCATGTCGTCCAAGAACCCACTCATGACGTAGGCGCCCGCGGCGGCGCCATCGAGGCGGCGTAGCGGCGCAGCTGCGCGAGCCACGCCGCAGCGCGGCCGCTGTCGACGACGCCGCGCGCAGTGGCGATGCCCGCCGCGATCGACGCGGCGCGTCCGGCGATGTGCAGTGCCAGTCCGCTCTGCAAGATCAGCGCCGCCAGATGCGGACCACGATCGCGCCGCTCGAACACAGCGCACAACGCGGCGGCGTTGCCGGCGGCGTCGCCGCCGGCAAGCTCCGCAGCGGAGCACGCGGCGATGCCGAAATCCCGCGGATCGATGCTGTGGCGGGTGACGCGGCCGCGCGTGACGTCGAAGGCGACGAATGGGCCGATCGGCGTCGCCTCGTCCCAACCGGCGGCACCGTGCACCACCCAGGCGCGCTCGATGTCCATGCCGGCCAAGCTGTCGGCCATCAGCAGGGCGGAGGCGAGGTCGTAGGCGCCGATCAATTGAAAACGCGGCGCGGCCGGATTCGTCAGCGGACCGAGCAAATTGAAGACCGTGCGTATGCCGAGAGCCGACCGCACCGGCGCCAGGATTTTCATCGCCGGATGAAAATACGGCGCGAACAGGAACGTAAATCCGGTCGCCTGCAAGCATGCGGCGGCGGCGGCTTCGTCGAGCGGCATCGCGAGGCCCAATTGCTCCATGACGTCGGCGCTGCCGCTCTTGCTCGAGATCGAGCGATTGCCGTGCTTGACGACCGTCATGCCGCACGCGGCGGTCAATAGCGCCGCGCCGGTCGACAGGTTCAGGCTGCCGGACGCATCGCCGCCCGTGCCGACGAGGTCGATCGCATCGAGCGGACTCGGCAGGCCGGGATTGCGCGCCAGCGCGCGCATCGCGCCGGCAAAGCCGCGCAATTCCGCGGCCGTGACGCCCTTTGCCCGCAGCGCGGCGAGCACGGCGCCGGCCCATGCCGGCGGCGCTGCGGCCGAGGCCAAGGAGTGCAGCAGCGCGGCGGCCTCGACCTCCGGCAAGTCGCGGCGATTCAGCAGAAGCTCGAGGGTCTGTCGCGCGTCGTACATGCAGCGGTCAAACCTTGAGGAAATTCGCCATCAGCAGCGGGCCTTGCGGCGTCAGCACGCTCTCCGGATGAAACTGCACGCCTTCGATCGGCAGTCGCCTGTGGCGCACGCCCATGATCTCGCCCTCCGCGGTGCGCGCACTGACTTCGAGCGCGGCCGGCATACTCGACGCTGCGGCGATCAAGGAGTGGTAGCGGCCGGCCGGAAATTCCGGCGGCAGTCCGGCGAACAGCCCCTTGCCGTCGTGTCCGATCGTGGAGACCTTGCCGTGCATCAAACGGCCGGCGCGGACGATCTCGCCGCCGAACGCCTCGACCACGGCCTGATGGCCGAGGCAGACGCCGAAAATCGGCCGGCGTTCTGCGAATGCCCGGATCATCGCGAGCGAGACTCCGGCATCCCGCGGCGTGCCGGGCCCCGGGGAGATCACCAAATGCGTGTGGTCCATAGCGAGCGCCTCCTCGACCGTGATTGCGTCGTTGCGGTAGACGTCGACGGCGGCGCCCAGCACGAGGAACGCTTGCACGAGATTGTAAGTGAACGAATCGTAGTTATCGATCAACAGCAGCTTCGGCGCGTTCATGCTCATAAGCCTTCCGCCGCGATCGCCAGCGCGCGGCGCATGACCGCGCTCTTGGCCATTACCTCGGCGTACTCGGTTTGCGGCGAACTGTCGGCGACGATGCCGCCGCCGGCCTGGTAGCTGTAGTGATCGCCGCGAAACACGAGCGTGCGTATCGTGATCGCCTGATCCATGTCGCCGTGCCGGCCGAAATAACCGACCGTGCCTCCGTACAGCTGGCGCCCAACCGGCTCCAGTTCGTCGATGAGTTCCATTGCACGTACCTTGGGCGCGCCGACCAAGGTGCCCGCGGGAAAGGTCGCGGCGAACAAATCGAATGCGTCCCTACCCTGCGACAAGGTGCCCTTGACGCCGCTGACGATGTGCATGATGTGACTGTAGCGCTCGATGATGCGGTACGGATCGACGACGACGGACCCCGCGGCGGCGACGCGCCCCAGATCATTGCGCCCTAAATCGACGAGCATGACGTGCTCGGCGTTTTCCTTCGGATCCTGCAGTAATTCGCGTTCCAGAGCGGCATCCTCCGCCGTATCGGCACCGCGCGGGCGGGAACCGGCGATTGGCCGCAGCTGCGCGCGCCCGCCGTGCAATTTGACCAGCGCCTCGGGTGAGGAGCCGACGACAGTAATGTCGCCCAGCTCGCAAAAGTACATGTATGGCGACGGATTCAACAGACGCAGCGCGCGGTAGACCTCGAACGGCGAAAGCGTGTGGCGGCCCTCGAAGCGCGACGCCAGCACCAATTGGTAGACATCGCCGGAAGCGATGTACTCCTGCGCGCGGCGCACGCCGGCCGCATGCGCCGCCTCGGTCAGCGACGGTGTCGCCGGCGAGAACGAGCCTGGCGCCCGGATCGTGGGTACCGGACCGCGCAATGCGGCAATAACGTCTCGCCGCAGAGCCTGCCGCTCCGCCTCGCTGCCGTCGTGCAGTAATGCGACCCCGCGCGTCAAATGGTCGAACACCAGCAGCGAGCGCGGTGCGACGTAATGCGCGTGCGGCGCCTCGGTGCGGTCAAGTCGGCGTCCCGGCAAATACTCGAAGTAGCGCACGGCATCGTACGCGGTATAGCCGACAAGGCCGCCGCGCAGCGGCACCCCCGGCAAATCCGGCAGCGGCTGCGGCGCTTTGGCAAGCGCACCGCGCAGCGCATCCAAGAATTGCGCGCCGGAGGCAGGCCGCGGCGCCGGCTCGCCGCCGATCGTCAAACCCGCCGCATCCAGCCGTACCTCCAGGCAGTCGCCGAAGCCGATGAACGAGTAACGCGCGAGCCGTTCCCCGCCCTCGACGCTCTCCAGCAAAAAGCGCGGCCTGAATGGCGCAAGCTTCAGATACGCCGAGACCGGCGTATCCAGATCGGCCGCGATGTCAAATGGAGGCTTCATGTTCACCCACAGTGCAAAAATAACGGACCACAAAAAACCCACCGCCGGCGTCGAGTCGGAGATGGGTTCCGGGATCTTGCCGATTAATTAGCCCGCTATTTTCCCGGCGCGGCGGCGCCGAGATTCTTCTGGTGCTTGCGCGCCAGTTCGACAAAGCGCGGCGTCAGTCCGATATCCTCGTAGACTGGATCCCCGCGATCGTCTCTCGAGATGATCTTCGGACCGGGCTCGTACGGGATGGACGCGGCCAGTTCGTCGAGCGCCGCGTGCAGCAGATCGGTAATGATCCGCTCCGGCGGGCACCCGGGAAACAACTCGACGAGCGCATGCAACCGGGACGCATCGTCCAACGGCAGGCGCACCGCATACTGCTTTGCCGTGCGCGGCGGCGCAGCTTCTTTTTTCCACCGTTCCAACAGGGGCTTGAATTTCACTGCTATTCCGCCATACGGGAGGTTTATTGGCGGCTATTATAGACCTTCGCCGCTGGCACCGGCCCGAATTGAGGACAGCACGATGACAGGCGCGACCGGCGGCGATGCACGCCATTGGGCGATGGCGTCCCACTTGTGCGGACTGCTGTGGATTCTGGGCAGCGGCGGACTGATCTTCTTTCCGTTCGGCGGACTCGTCTTGTTCACGGTACTGGGTCCGTTGATCATCTGGCGCGCCAAGGGGCCGTCGCTGCCGTTCGTCGCCGAACAGGCGAAAGAATCGCTGAATTTCCAGATCACGGTGTGGCTGCTCGGCCTGGCGTTCGGCGTTTTGATCGTAGTCGGCATCGGCTTCGTGTTGCTGTGGCTATTGGGCATCGCGAACTTCGTGCTCGTGATCATCGCCGCGATCCGCGTCAGCGGCGGCGAGCCGTACCGCTATCCGTTTTGTCTGCGCTTGGTCCGCTGAGCCAGGCATGGTCCGCTAAGCCACATGTCGACGCCCGCCCACGCACCGGACGCCGGCGACGGCGCCCTGCAGCGCGGCTTTTTCGGCGTGTTCGCCTACAGCCGCCGGGCGCTTGATCTCGTGTGGACCACCGACAAAGCGCTCGCCGTGACGCTCGGCGTCTTGACGGTCGTGGCCGGGGTGCTGCCGGCCGCCGTTGCGTATGTCGGTGCGTTGATCGTCGATGCGGTCGTGCACGCCGCCGAGCTGCACCGGCAAACCGGGGCCGTCGCGCTCGCTGATGTCTGGACGTACGTCGCCTTGGAAGCCGCGGCGGTGGCCGCGGCGGCGATGGCCGCACGCGGCATTTCACTCGCCCAGGCGCTGCTGCGCGCGCAACTCGGCCAGCGTGTCAACGTCATGATACTCGACAAGGCGCTGACGCTGGATTTGACGCAATTCGAGGACTCGGAATTCTACGACAAGCTGACGCGGGCGCGGCGCGAAGCGTCGAGCCGGCCGCTCAGTCTCGTCATGCGTACGTTCGGCTTGCTGCAAAACGCGATTTCGCTGCTGACCTTCGGCGGATTGCTGATCAAGTTCTCACCGTGGGCGGTCGCGCTATTGGGTCTTGGCGGATTGCCGGCTTTTTTTGCGGAAACGAAATTCTCCGGCGAGGCATTCCGCCTGTTCCGCTGGCGCGCGCCGGAATCAAGGATGCAAGCCTATCTGGAGTCGGTGTTGGCGCGCGAAGACCATGCCAAAGAAGTCAAATTGTTTCAGCTCGGGCCGCGCCTGCTCGGCCGCTACGGCGACATTTTCACGCGCCTGTACCGCGCGGACCGGGATCTGTCGGTGCGCCGCGACGCTTGGGGCTTGGGACTGGGTTTGGTCGGCACCGCGGCCCTGTACGGCGGCTACGCGTGGATCGCGGCAGAAACGGTTTTCGGCGCGATCACGCTTGGCCAGATGACGATGTATCTGATGCTGTTCCGTCAGGGACAAACCGCGGTCAGCGCCGCGTTGTCGGCGATCGGCGGCATGTACGAGGACAACTTGTATTTGTCGAATCTGTACGAATATCTCGAACAGCCGGTCACGGGCGGCGGCGGCGGTTCCAAGCGGCTGGGCACGGTCCCCGGCGACGGCATTCGTTTCGAGGGCGTCGAGTTCATTTACCCCGGCGCGGCGAGTCCGGCTTTGTCCGGCATCGATCTGCACGTGCGGCCCGGCGAGAGCTTGGCGCTGGTCGGTCAGAACGGTTCCGGAAAAACCACGCTGATCAAGCTGCTGACGCGCCTGTACCGCCCGACCCGCGGGCGCATCCTGCTCGACGCGTTGGATTTGGCGGAATGGGACGAAGCGGTGCTGCGCAGGCGTTTCGGCGTGATTTTCCAGGACTTCGCGCGCTACCAGATGCTGGTCGGCGAGAATATCGGCGCCGGCGACGAGCAGGCGTTCGACGACGAGCAGCGCTGGCGCAGCGCCGCGGCGCAGGGACTCGCCGCGGAATTTGTCGAACAGTTGCCGGACGGTTACCGCACGCAACTCGGCAAATGGTTCAAGGACGGCCGCGAGTTGTCCGGCGGCCAATGGCAGAAAATCGCATTGGCGCGAGCGTTCATGCGCAAAGATGCCGATATTCTCGTCCTCGACGAGCCGACCGCGGCGATCGACGCCGGCGCCGAGGCGCAGGTGTTCGAACATTTCCGCGAACTAACCCACAACCGCATCGCGATCGTGATCTCGCACCGCTTTTCGACGGTGCGCATGACCGATCAGATCCTGGTGCTCGAAGAGGGGCGGATCGTCGAGCGCGGCAGCCATGAGGCGCTGATGGCCAAGGACGGCGCTTACGCGAAACTATTCACGCTGCAGGCGCGGGGTTATCGTTAGACATGCCTTCCTTCGACGTCGTCTCGGAAATCGACATGCATGAGCTGACCAACGCGGTCGATCAGGCATGCCGCGAACTCGCGCAACGCTTCGATTTCAAGGGGATCGATGCGCGCTTCGAACGCGTGGATGCCGCGGTGACGATGATCGCGCCGGCGGAATTCCAGCTTAAGCAAATGCTGGACATCCTCACACTGCGCATCGCCAAGCGGGGCATCGACGTCGGCTGCCTTGATGCCGCGGAGCCGGAGGTGAATCTCGCCAGGGCGACGCAACGCGTCGTGCTGAAGCACGGCATCGACGCCGATACCGGCAAGAAGGTCGCGCGCCTGATCAAGGACTCGAAGCTCAAGGTTCAGGCGCAGATCCAGGGCGACAAGGTGCGCATCGTCGGCAAGAAGCGCGACGATCTGCAGGAAGCGATCGCGATGCTGCGCCAGGCAGACGTCGGAATACCATTGCAATTCAATAACTTGCGCGACTAGCGCAGGCCGTTCACCGGCCGCGCGTCGAGCCGCGGGCGCGGCGCCGGCGCCATTGCAGGATCACCAGCGCAGCGCCGACCATGCCGCCGAGATGCGCGAAATGCGCGACGCTGGCCTCCCGCCCAGTGACGCCGAGCACGAGTTCCAGCGCGGCGTACAAAGTCGCGAATAGCCACGCCGGCATCGGAATCGGCGGAATCAACGGGATCACCTTGCGCCGCGGGAACAAGTACGCATAGGCGAGGAGCAGACCGAATACACCGCCGGATGCGCCGATCGTCGCGCCGGGCGGGGCGCCGAACAGCGCCGGGACGAACAATTGACTGAGGCCGGCACTGACCACGGACGCGAAATACAGCATCAGCAGCCGGCGCGGCCCGACGTAGCGTTCGACCTCGGCACCGAACATCCAAAGGCCGAGCATGTTGAACAGCAGATGCGTGATGTGGTCGGTACTGTGCAAGAACGCGTAGGTCACGATCTGCCAGATGTGAAAGTAGACGACGCCGCCGATCGGCTGCAGCGGCCACAGCGCGAACAGCATGTCGATCGCCCCCTTCGACAGGGACTGCAGGAGGTAGACGGCGACGTTGACCGTTATCAACGCTTTGACGGCGGTAAAATTCATCGCGAGTCGCGCACCTTGGTTTTCTTGATGAGCCGCGTATTCTAGCGCGCCATGCAAGCGGTATTTCTGGATTACGAAACCGTTTCCCATGGAGACCTCGACACCACGACGCTGATCGCGGCACTGCCGGCGTTGCGTTTTTACCAGTCTACCGACGCGGCGCAGATCGACGAGCGGATTCGCTCGGCGGAAGTCGTGTTGGTCAACAAGCTGAGGTTGGGCCGCGAACAACTGGCCGCCGCGGCGCGCGTGCGGCTGGTGCTGCTCGCCGCCACCGGCACCGACAACGTCGATTTGGCCGCCGCCGCCGAGCGCGGCATCGGCGTATGCAACGTACGCGGTTACTGCACGCCCTCGGTCGTGCAGCACGTCTGGGCCATGATCTTGAGTTTGACGCAGCACCTGCCGGAATATCGAGCGCTTGCGGTCGACGGCTCCTGGGCCGGCAGCGCGCACTTCACGGTGCTGACGCATCCGATCCGCGAACTGGCGGGCCGCACGCTCGGAATCGTCGGTTGGGGCGAACTCGGCCGCGGCGTCGCCGCCGTGGCCGCCGCATTCGGCATGCGCGTACTGACCGCCGACCGGCCGGGCGCTGCGCCGCAGAGCAGCCGCGTGCCGCTGCGCGAACTGTTGGCGACCGCGGATATCGTGAGCTTGCATTGCCCGTTGAACGACGCGACGCGCGGGTTGATCGGCCGCGCGGAACTCGCCTTGATGAAGCCCGACGCCTTGCTGATCAATACGGCGCGCGGCGCGCTGATCGACGGCCGCGCGCTCGCCGATGCCCTGCTGTCGGGCAAACTCGGCGGCGCCGGAATCGATGTGCTGCCGCGCGAACCGCCGGCCGACGGCGATCCCTTGCTGAATGCGGCAATCCCGAATCTACTGCTGACGCCGCACGTCGCCTGGGCGGCGCGCGAATCGCGTCAACGCTGCATTGACGAGATGGCCGCCAACGCGCGCGACTTTCTGCGCGGCGGACGCCGCGGCCGCGTCGTCTAGCGCGGGCGCGAGCCGTCCCGCGCAAACGCGCCGTCTAGCCCTTGCCGGCTTTCTTCGCACGCTTCGCGGCGCGCTTTTCCTCGAGCGTCTTCGCCGGCTTTTTCTTGCCTTCTTTCTTCCGATCCATGCTTTTCGCCATGACCCGCTCCGATGCTAGGTAAAGAACTCGAACGTCAACTGCGTATGCGGCGCGTGAGCAGCTTGCGGTCCGCATGGCGGCCCACCTGGCTGCGCGGCGGTTTCGGCGGTTTGGCCGCCGCCCGCGAAATCCGCAACTCCCGGCCCGCCACCCGCACCTCCTGCAGGGTTTTGAATATCGCCTTCGGCATGCCTTCGGGCAAGTCGACGTAGCTATGATCCTCGCGGATGTCGACGCGGCCGATATGCACTCCCTCGATCCCGGCCTCGTTGGCGATCGCGCCGACGATATTGCCCGGCTTGATGCCGTGGACCGCGCCGACTTCGATTCGATAGGTTTCCATCTCCGCCGGCCTCGAGTTGCGCTTCGCCGATGCGGCGGATTCCCTGCGCGGCGCAGGGGGGGCGGCCGCGTCGGTCGCGACAGGTGCCGCGGGTTCTTCCGCGCGCGCGCCAGGCTTGCCCGCCAGCAGCAGCGGGCTTGCGCCCTGAGCGAGCGCTGCGAGCGCCGCCGCGATGTCGATCGACGGACTGCCGGTCTCGGCCTCCAATTGCTCGAGGATCGGCCGGTAGACTTGGATATCGGCGCTCAACAGCATCTCCGTGATGCGCTGTTTGAACTTGGTGATGCGCTGCGCATTGACGGCGTCCACGGACGGCAGGTTCATCGGTTCGATCGTTTGCCGCGTCGCGCGTTCGATCGCACGCAGCATGTTGCGCTCGCGGGGCGCGATGAACAGAATCGCTTCGCCGTTGCGGCCCGCACGTCCGGTGCGGCCTATCCGGTGCACGTAGGACTCGGTGTCGTACGGCACGTCGTAGTTGACGACGTGCGAGATGCGCTCCACATCGAGACCGCGCGCCGCGACGTCGGTGGCGACCAGAATATCGGCTTGCCCGCTCTTCAGCCGCGCGACCGTGCGCTCGCGCTGCGATTGCGGAATATCGCCGTTCAACGGCAACGCAGCAAAGCCGCGCGCCGCGAGTTTTTCCGCCAATTCGACCGTGGCTTGCTTCGTGCGCGTGAACACCAGCATGCCGTCGAAAATCTCGGCCTCGAGAATTCGCGTCAACGCGTCCAGCTTGTGCACGCCGCTGACGATCCAATAACGCTGACGGATATTGGGTGCGGTGCTGGTCTTACTTTTGATCGTCACTTCGACCGGCGAGCGCAGGTGCTTTTGCGCGATGCGCCGGATCGCCGCCGGCAGCGTCGCTGAGAACAAAGCCACCTGCCGCGCGGCCGGCGTTTGCTCCAGGATGCTCTCCACCGCATCGAGAAATCCCATCTGTAACATCTCGTCGGCCTCGTCCAAAACCAACAGCGTCAAGCCCGCGAGCTTCAGCGTGCCGCGCTCCATGTGATCAATGACTCGTCCCGGCGTGCCGACGACCACATGCACGCCGCGACGCAAGGCATTCAGCTGCGGCTGGTAGCTTTGGCCGCCGTAAATCGGCAGTACATGGAAGCCCTTCAAATGCGCCGCGTAGCGCTGGAACGCCTCGGCGACCTGCAGCGCGAGTTCGCGCGTCGGCACCAGCACGAGCACTTGCGGATCTTGCCGCGTCAACTCGATCCGCGACAAGGCGGGCAATGCGAAGGCCGCGGTCTTGCCGGTGCCGGTTTGCGCCTGACCAAGCATGTCGGCTCCGGACAGCAAGACCGGGATCGTCGCGGCCTGGATAGGCGAGGGCGATTCGTAGCCGACATCGACGAGGGCCCTCAGCACCGGCTCGCACAGCGCGAGGTCGCGGAAACTCACCGTGGGCGGGATCGCGGCGGCTGGCACTGCACTCATAGAAGAACCCTTCGGGACGTAAGCACAAGTCTAGCGGTTTGACCGGGTATTGCTACCATGCGCGCCATGGGGCGCATATTCGAAGTCAGAAAACACGCCATGTTCGCCCGCTGGAACCGGATGGCGCAGCAATTCACCCGGGTCGCCAAGAACATCGCGATCGCCGTTCATGCCGGCGGCCCCGACCCGGCGACGAACTCGACGCTGCGGCGCGTGCTGCAGAACGCGCGCGCCGTCAACATGCCCAAGGAAAAAACCGATGCGGCGATCCGGCGCGCATCGGGCAAGGAAGCGTCGAACTATCAGGAGATTCTTTACGAAGGGTATGCGCCGCACGGCGTGGCGCTGTTGGTCGAGGCGGCCACCGACAATCCGACGCGCACCGTCGGCAGCCTGCGCAATATATTCACGAAGTGCAATGGCAATCTCGGCACGACCGGCAGTGTCAGCTTTTTGTTTAAGAAAATGGGGGTTTTCCGCTTGGATCCGGCTGTGGTCAAGGACCAAGACGAACTCGAATTGTATCTGATCGATCATGGCCTCGAAGAGATGGGCGAGAGCACTGGCGAGAGGGGCGAACCGCAGCTCGTGATTCGTTGTGCGTTCACCGACTTCGGCAAGCTACAGGAAGCGCTCGAGGCGCGCCGCATCGGACCGCTGTCCGCGGAGCATGAATACATTTGCGCGCTGCCGGTCGAATTACCCGAGGATCAGGCGGCGGAGGTCCTGGCGCTGATCGACAAGCTCGAACAGGACGACGACGTGCAAAAAGTCTTTCACATCCTGGCCTGATG
>JAYTQR010000172.1:0-1837 GCA_043746615.1 Gammaproteobacteria bacterium
TTGCCGCGATCGCGGCGTGCCAGAGCACCGCTACCGACGCTACGGCCGCCAAGCGCGAATTCATGCGCGGGCATGGATAGTTCTGGCGGGCCGCAGGTCGATGCAATGAGTCGATCACAAATAATTTCATCGCTTTGACGTTTCTTGACAGTTACCCAGGATACCTTGCCGCGGCAGCGCGGCACCCTCCCGATCGGTTACAGTGTCGCGCATCGTTGCAAATAATTCCCGATGCTTTGGGGACGGGTGCAGCCTTGAATCAAAATCTGGCGGGCGTATCTTGAGCGGACCGACCGGCGACGATTCGAGGCCGCAGCGCAAAATCGCAACCATGCGGCGCAAACGTCGTCTCCTGCTCGTCGTCGGCATCATCGTGATCCTGCTCGCCGTGCTGCTGATCCGAATCCGGCAGCAGGCGCATCCGCCGGGATCCGGCGCCGCCGGCCGCGGCGGCGCCGGCGGCCCGATCGCCGTGGCCGTCGCGACCGTAACGAAGGGCGATATTCCGGTGCGCATACCCGCGCTAGGCTCGATCACGCCGCTCGCCACCGTGACCGTGCGGACGCAGATCAGCGGGCAGTTGCAAAAGATCGCGTTCCAGGAAGGACAAATGGTGCGCGTCGGCGACTTCCTCGCACAAATCGATCCGCGTCCTTATCAAGCCGCCTTGAATCAGGCCAAGGCGGCTCTCGACCGCGACACGGCGCTGCTCGCCAATGCGCGCTTGGATTTGCAGCGCTATCGGGGACTCATGGCGCAGGATGCAATCGCCGAGCAGCAGCTGGACACGCAAAGGGCGCTGGTCAAACAATACGAAGGCACGGTCGAAGGCGACCGCGCGCAAGTCGCAACTGCCGCCTTGAATCTGCAATATACGCATATCGTCGCGCCGGTCGCCGGGCGGGTCGGCTTGCGGCAAGTCGACCAGGGCAATTACGTGACGCCGGGGGATGCCAGCGGCATCGTCGTAATCACACAGTTGCAGCCGATCTCCGCCATATTCTCCATTCCAGAAGACAACGTGGACGAGATCCTGCGGCGCTTGCATCAAGGCGCCACGCTGGAGGTGGCGGCCTACGATCGCGCCGACAGCAGCAAAATCGCCGTCGGCAAACTGGAAACGATCGACAATCAGATCGACGTCGCGACCGGCACGTTCAAACTACGCGCGCTGTTCGACAACAAGGACGGCCGATTGTTTCCGAACCAGTTCGTCAATATTCGCTTGCTGGAGAAGGTGCTGCGCGATCAGGTGCTGATGCCGAGCGCGGCGGCGCGTCGCGGCGCGCCGAATGGCGTCGTCAGCGCCTTCGTTTACCTGGTCAACTCCGATCATACCGTCTCGGTGCGGCCCGTCGCGTTGGGCGTCGCCGCGGGCGACATCGTCGCCGTGACGTCGGGTCTGATCCCCGGCGATGTCGTGGTGACCTTGGGCGGTGATCGCTTGCGCGACGGGGCCGTGGTGCAGACGCAGCCGGCGCCGCCGGCGTCGCGCATCGGTGTCCGCAAAGCGCCGCCGCCCGGCGATGACCGCTCGCGCTAGCCGCCGGCGCCCGGCCTGAATGAATCCGTCGCGCCCGTTCGTATTGCGGCCGGTCGCGACCACGTTGCTGATGGCGGCGATTCTGCTGGTCGGTTTGCTGGCCTATTTCACGCTGCCGTTGTCGGCGCTGCCGGAAGTGGCCTATCCAACGATTCAAGTGCAGACGTTCTATCCGGGCGCGAGCCCCGAGGTCATCACCTCGGCGATTACGGCCCCGCTCGAGAAGCAATTCGGGCAGATGCCTGGCTTGAGCCAGATGTCCTCGACGAGTTCGGCGGGCGCCTGCGTGATCAC
>JAYTQR010000173.1:0-4312 GCA_043746615.1 Gammaproteobacteria bacterium
CTGGACCGGCAGCCTTCTCGCCGAGGAACTGGAAATTCCGAGCGCGGCGTTGAGCCCGGTGCTGCGCTGCCTCGAGCACGGCGGCTTGCTCGTCGCGACCGAGAAAGAACGATTCGTGCCGGGAAGAGCGATTCAGGCAATTTCGCTTGCCGACGTCGTCGATGCAGTGCGCAACCTCGCGCCCGGCCGATGGACGGTCGCGCCGCGAGCGTTGGCGCCGGCGCTGACGACGATGCACGAAGTGGAGTCGGCGATGCGCGGGCGCTTGGCGGACCGAACGCTCAAGGATCTGATCGACGGCGCCTGAGCGTGTTGGGCACGGTCGCCCACACGGCGGCCTTACTCGCCGGCAATCGTCATTTCATCGAGCAGCAGAGACCCGACGCGCACGCCGCCACGCAGATCGACATCATTGCCGGCGACGACGATGCCCTTGAGCATTGCGGCCAGATTGCCGGCGATCGTGATCTCCGCGACCGGGTACCGTATGGCGCCGCCCTCGACCCAGAAACCGGCCGCGCCGCGCGAGTAATCGCCGGTGACGGTATTCACGCCCTGGCCCATTAGCTCGGTGACGTAAAGTCCCGTGCCGAGCCGCGAGAGCAGCCCGTCGAATCCGCCCTGAGCCGTCGGTGCGACGAGCAAATTGTGCGCGCCGCCCGCATTGCCGGTCGTCTGTAATCCCAGTTTGCGCGCCGAATAGCTGGATAGAACGTAGCCGGTGAGCATGCCGTCGGCGATCAGCTCGCGGTCGCGCGTGGCCACTCCCTCGTCGTCGAACGGCGCGCTCGCCATCGCCTTCGGCAGGTGCGGCCGTTCAGCGATCGAGAATCCGGCCGGAAACACTTGCGCGCCCGCGGCGTTCAACAGGAACGAGGACCGCCGGTATTGACTGGTGCCGCGAATCGCCGCGACGAAATGACCGATCAGTCCGCGGGCCAGTTCGGGCGGAAATAACACCGGAGCGCGCCGCGTGCCGAGCTTGCGCGGCCCTAGCCGCGCGATTGTGCGCCGCGCGCTTTCCCTGCCGACCTCATCGCCGCTCTGCAAGTCGCGCCAATCGCGCGCACTCGTATACCAATAATCGCGTTGCATGTCCTCGCCGGTGCCGGCGAGGACCACGCAGCTCAAGGTGTGCGAGGTGGTCGGGTAGCCGCCGACGAAGCCGTGGGTATTGCCGTACACATGCAATCCCCGATGCGTCGCCAACGATGCCCCCTCGGAATTGTTGATCCGCGTATCGTAGCCAAGCGCCGCGGCTTCGCATCCCTTGGCGATCTCGATGGCGCGCTCCGCCGTCAAATCCCACGGGTGCGACAGATCGAGCGCCGGCGGCGAGCGCGCCATCAGCGCCGGCTCGGCCAGCCCGGAACAGACGTCTTCGGCCGTGAACCGGGCGATACTGCAGGCTTTGGCGACGGTCGCACGCACCGCGTCCGGCGAAAAATCAGCGGTGCTGGCCGAACCTTTTCGCTGGCCGAAATACACGGTTATCCCCATGCTGCGGTCCCGCTGGTGTTCCAGGGTCTCCACCTCGCCGAGGCGCACGCCGACCGAAAGACCGGTATCCTGGCTGACGGCGGCTTCGGCCTGCGCAGCTCCGCGCGCCCGCGCCTCCGCGAGCGCGAGCGCGATGATCGATTCGAGGTCCTGTTCGGTAAGGCGCGCCTGTCGACCGGGTACGACCGCCATCGGCATCTCCATCATTGAACTGCGAGGATACTTAACGGGGATTCTACCGGCCGCGGGTGTAGCATGGGCAATATGACGACGCAGAATGGAACCAGCGAAGCGGAAGCGGCCGGGGACACTGAGCAGCAGCTGCGCAGCAAGAGCTCGCGCAAGCGTGAGGCCACCTCGCTGCAGGAGTTGGGCGTCAAGCTGGCGGCGCTGCCGGACCAGGAGATCAAGGCGCTGGATCTGCCTGAAAACTTGTTCATCGCGCTGCGTGCGTTGCGCCGGCTTCCGTCGCACGGTGCGCAGGTCCGGCAGCGCCAATTTATCGGCAAATTGATGCGTAACATAGACCCGGAGCCGGTGCTCGCCAGACTCGAGGAACGCAAGCAGCGGCACGATGTGGAAATCCGTCATTTCCAGCAAATCGAACGCTGGCGCGACCGCTTGCTCGGCGAGGACGGCGACGCGATCGCGGCGCTGCTCGCCGAACAACCGGACGCCGACCGGGCGACGCTCGCGCGATTGGTCGAAAAGGCCGCGCGTGAGCGTCAGGAACAGCGCTCCCCGGTCGGCGCGCGCGAGCTGTTCGCGTACCTGAAACAGCTGTTCGGCTAGGGCTTTGGTAAAATCACGTCCCATGACAGCCTTGGTCGGAATCATCATGGGCTCCTCGTCCGATTGGGAGACGATGCAGGCGGCGGCCGAGACGCTGGCCTCGCTCGGCATCGCCCACGAAGTGCGCGTCGTCTCGGCGCATCGGACCCCGGATCTGTTGTTCGAATATGCCGCATCGGCGCGGGCGCGGGGCCTGAAGGCGATCATCGCCGGCGCCGGCGGAGCTGCGCATCTGCCCGGCATGGCAGCCGCCAAAACGGCCGTCCCGGTACTTGGGGTGCCGGTGCAATCGAAGCTGCTGAACGGCCTGGATTCGCTGTTGTCGATCGTCCAGATGCCGGGCGGCGTACCGGTGGCGACCTTCGCGATCGGCCCGGCAGGGGCGAAAAACGCGGCGCTGTTCGCCGCCGCGATGCTGGCGAATGAATCGGCCGAAATCCGCGCAGCGCTCGACGAGTTTCGGCAAACGCAGACTGCCGCTGTGCTTGCGCAACCCGATCCGCGGCAGTCTTGAGTTCTAGGGTTCTATCGCGCGTCGGCATCGTCGGCGCCGGTCAACTGGGACGCATGCTCGCGCTGGCCGGAATCCCGCTGGGTCTGCGCTGTCTGTTTCTCGACCGGAGCCGCGAAGCGCCGGGCGCCGAAGTGGCGCCGATTCTTGTCGGCGATCTGGAAGATCCGGCGCTACTGGTGGAACTCGCCGCGCGCAGCGACGTATTGACGTTCGATTGGGAGAACATTTCGGCGGCCGCGCTGAAGCGCCTACGCAACACCGCGCCGATCCGGCCGCCCGCGGCGGCTCTGCGTGCGTCGCAAGACCGCCTGCAAGAAAAGGCGCTGTTCACACGTCTCAACATCCCGGTAGCGCCGCATACCGCCGTGGACACGCAGGCGCAACTGCTCGCCGCGTGCCGACGCCTTGGGCTTCCCGGCGTGCTCAAAACCCGGCGCCTGGGCTACGACGGCAAAGGCCAATTCGTCGTACGCGACGCCGCGCAAATCGGCGCGGCTTGGGCCGAACTGGGCGCGGCGAGTCTGGTATACGAGCGATTTCTGCCGTTTTCGCGCGAGCTGTCGCTGATCGGCGTGCGTGCGGCGGACGGGAGATGCGCGTTCTACCCGCTATCGGCCAACACTCACTCCGGCGGCGTTTTGCGCTACGGCCTCGCGCCGCACCGTGACGCAGCCCTTGAACGGCGCGCGAGGTTATACATGCGCCGCGTGATGCGAGCGCTTCGCTACGTCGGCGTGCTGGCGATCGAATTCTTCGTCGTGGACGGCCAATTGGTCGCCAACGAGATGGCGCCGCGGGTGCATAATTCCGGGCACTGGACCATCGAGGGCTGCGTGACGAGCCAATTCGAAAATCACTTGCGCGCAATTTGCGGATTACCGCTCGGCAGCACGCGGGCATTGGGACATACGGCGATGATCAATTTCCTCGGTAAAATACCCGAGCGCGCACGGCTGCTGGCGATCGAGGGTCTGGCATTCCATGATTACGGCAAGACCGCGCGGCCCGGCCGCAAATTGGGCCACTGCACGATCCTTTGCAGCCGCGCCAAGGACCGCGATCAGGCGCTGAAAAATGCCTTAGACTTGGTCCGCTGGAACTGACGCGGGCCGGCCCTCGCGCCCCCGGGCACGGGCACGATATGCAACGGTTGTTGGCGAAAGGTAGATGGCGAGATGTATCTAGAACTCTTCAAACTGCATGAACTGCCGTTTCGGTTGAGCCCGGACCCGCAATTTCTGTACTTGAGCAAGCAACATGCGCGCGCCAAGGCGTACATGGAGTCGACGATTTGGTTCACCGACGGCTTTGTCGTCATTACCGGTGAAATCGGCTCCGGCAAGACGACGCTGATTGAAACGTTCTTGCGCGAATTGCAGCCCGAGGTCATCGTGGCGCAGATCAATCAAACGCAATTGTCTCCGACCGCTTTCCTGCAGACGGTACTCGTGCAGTTCGGCTTCACGCCGTTCAATATGAAAAAGCCCGAAGTGCTCGCCACGTTGA
>JAYTQR010000174.1:0-4026 GCA_043746615.1 Gammaproteobacteria bacterium
CGGTTCTCGACCAGATCGGCGAGATCGGCAATGAAGCGCGCGGCGCGGTTGCGCCCGAACTCGTCGGCCTGCGCGAGCGTGAAGATCTCCTCGAATTGATCGAAGATCAATAGTGGGATCAGTGTCGTGCCGGACTCATCGCGCAGCACGTCGTCGCGATGGTGTAAAAATTCCCACAAGGACTCGCCGGCGACGGCGACGCCGGCCTGCGTCCATTCGCCGGAGCCGCGCGCGGTGCGCGCGATCGCCTGTTTGATCTGTTCGGCCGGCTCCGGCGCGTCGTCGGCATAGTCGATGCGCACGTAGATCGGACAGTAACCCTGGCCGCGCAGGCGCGGCACCAGCCCGGCGCGCAGGATCGAGGTCTTGCCGAGGCCGGACTGACCGAACAGCACCGTCAAGAGCTTGCGTTGCACGCGCCGCGCGAGCTCGGCGACTTCCTCGTCGCGGCCGTAGAAATACCCGCGCGACTCCTCGGTGAACGAGGCCAATCCCAGCCAGGGATTGCTCTCATCGATCGTCGGCGGCGCCAGATTCGGCGCGCCCGCGCCCGCGCCCGCGCCCGCGCCGGCCGCGGCCTGATCGCTCGTCGCGCTCATGGCTGCCGCGCCCGCACGAAGTCGGTCAGGCGCCGCGCAAACTCCGCCGGCACCTCGCCGCCGGGCAGGTGCGAGAAATGCAGCGACTTGAACTTGTCGGGCACCAGAGCCTCGCTGACCGCGGTCGCATCGATGCTCACCGGCAGGATGAACAAGGCGTCGTCGGCCATGTTGCGGACGCGGTCGATCGCATAGCTCCATTCGCGGCGAAAGTAGCCTTCCAGCCGATGCTGCGTCGTCGCCGAGACGACCGGAATGAAATAGGAGCAGCGGGCGATGTTGCGCCGGATCTTGCGGTCGTAGTCATCGCCGACTTCCAGCCGGTCGATGTCGAACCAGGTCGTGACGCCGGCCGCTTCGAGTCCGGCCTTGATGCGCTGCACGGCGGCGAGATCCTCGCGCGCATAACTGATGAACACGGCGTTGTCCGGCATGTCGCGCGCCGGCGGCACGAAGCGCGCCGGCGCGGCCGGCGCCGCGGCGCCGGCGGCCGGTTTGCGGCGCGCGAGCCAACGGGCGTGCAGCTCCTCGACGAAGCGTTCCGCGCCCACGTAGATGCGCGTGCGCACGCTGACCTGCTGCAGAAACGCGACCAGCC
Source organism: Gammaproteobacteria bacterium (assembly GCA_043746615.1). Lineage (GTDB taxonomy): Bacteria > Pseudomonadota > Gammaproteobacteria > Steroidobacterales > Steroidobacteraceae > Bog-1198. The sequence continues at coordinate 1,198 of JAYTQR010000174.1, forward strand.
GGTCGTCTTCGCTGGAGTGGTCGTCGGCCAATACCTCGCCGACGTCGCGCGGATCGGACAGGCGCTGGCGTTTCGCCATGCGCAAGAACAGGCGCGCGAGCCAGTTGGTGAAATTGCTGCCGATGAACAGCAGGTGATTGTGTTCGAGTTCGTGAAAGAGCTTTTCCGGCGCGAGGTGTTCGCTCTGCAGCGCGCAAATGAATTCCAGCAAATCCTCGTCGGAAATGACGTAGGTCGGCGAGGCGGACAACCGTCCGAACAAATGAAAGAGGACCGGCCGCTGCAGCTGATCGCGCTCCGACGGCAAATCGGCGACGCGATTCGGCGCGTACGAGAGCACGTCGGTGCCCGGCGCGCCGCCGAAGCGCTCGGCGTTGAGCGCATTCTCCAACAGCGGGTCGAACGTCGTCGTCACGAATAAATCGAAATCGGTGATCGCGGCGAGGCGCCGTAGCGCCAACGGCGCCTCGAAGTGCGTTTCTTTCAAGATAGCGCGCAGGCGCACGTAGGCTTCCTCGCGCCGGCCGCGCGCGGCGAGGAACCAGCAGACGACGTCGTTCAAGGTGTACGGCTGCGGCAAGCAGGCGAGGTCCACGTTCAGGCGTCCGGCGAGTTTCTCGGCGAGCCAGTCATAGAGCAGCCGCGGCCCGCGATCGGTCGTGACCTGCAGCAGCTCGGGACCCACGATCGGAATGACGTGCCGCTCCTCGATGAAGCTCAGCAAGTCCTCCCAGGCGTCGTCGTCCAAGGTGCTGATCGGCACGCGCAGCGTTGCCACGTTGGTCATCACAGTCCGCCCGGGTTGCGCGGCCGATCCCAGCCGCGTCGGCAAACGCGGCCGCAATCGGCACAGTTTGAGGTGACATCCACCCGATGGTTAGTATCGCCGGAAAAGTATGCCGCAGCGCCGCTGGGGTGGCAAGGCAGCGGGCGCCAGCGCGCACCCGCACGAAAATCGCCGCCTGCCCATCGGCGGAGCAATGCCGGGCCGAAAAATACCCTGCGTCGGGGCTGTATTATGGCGCATTCGGCTTGTTTGACGCGCCAAACTGTCAAAATAGCGTAGGCACACGGGTAGCTGGCGGGATCGCGAAAAGATGAGGATCAACGAGTCGCAGGATTGGGTCGCGCGGCAATCGCACAGCCGCAGAACGTCCGTCGGCGCTGTTTCGGTCGAGCGGCGGGCCGTGGATCGCCGCCGGCGCGTTTGGTGGTCCGTACTCTATGGCAGCTTCAAACCGCGCCGCCGCCGGCCGCCGCGGCGCCGCGACGACCCGCGCTACCATGCGGTGGATTGGCATGCCGCGCATTTGCTTGCGGTTGCGACCGGCATCCTGTTGCTGAGCGTGACCGATGCCTGTCTGACGCTGGCGCTGTTGGCGCAGGGCGCTGAAGAAATCAATCCCGTGATGGCATTCGTCGTCGGCCGCGGCGCGGCTATGTTTGCCGTGGCGAAAATGGCGATGACCGGCGTCAGCGTCGTGCTGCTGGTGTTCTTGGCGCGATACCGCTTCATGCGGCGCGTGCGCGTCGAACTGACGTTGTACGCCGTTCTGATCGCGTACCTCGCGCTGATCGGCTACGAATTGCGGATTCTCGCCAATAGCGGTACCGCGCTGATCTGAAAAACCGGCCCCGCGTCACATTCCATATTGTGGCGCCTTGGGATAAACTGGAACGCCATCCGGTAGCTGCGGTCCGACTGTCGTCGCCTTGAATATTCTCTGCACTCATGAGTCAATCATTGGCTGATCAATTGGCGACGACGCTGCTGTACGGCGGCAACGCGGCATTCGTCGAGGATTTGTACGAACGGTTCTTGCGCGATCCGGCTGGCGTGGAGCCGGCCTGGCGCGAGTATTTCACGCAGCTCGCCGCCGGGGCGGCGCGCGAGGTGGCGCATGGATCGATCCGCGCGCGCCTCGCTGAGCGCGCGCCAACGCCGGCCGCCGCGGCGCCCGGCGCGAGTCGGCCGGCGGATCGAGCCGGCGCCAAACAAGGCGGTGTGTCGCGGCTGATCCAGGTCTATGCGAATCGCGGCCACTTGGCGGCGAATCTCGACCCGCTCGGCTTGCAGAAGGCCGCCAAGCCGTACGTGATGGAATTGGCGTATTTCGGTTTGTCGGACCAGGACCTGGAGACGGAGTTCTTCACCGGCAGCCGCACGCCGGCCCTCGCCGAGCGCGCGAAGCTCAAGGACATTCTCGCCCAGCTGCAGTTCATCTATACCGAAACGATCGGCGCCGAGTTCGCGCATGTGTCGCATACCGATGAGCGGCTGTGGCTGCAGGACAATTTTCAATCGGCGCGGATGCAGCGGCGATTTTCGGCGGATGAGAAGAAGAACATCCTCTGGCAGTTGACGGCCGCCGAGGGGTTGGAGCGCTACCTGCACACGAAATACGTCGGCCAAAAGCGTTTCTCGCTGGAGGGCGGCGACAGCTTGGTCCCGCTGCTCGACGATTTGGTGCAGCAGGGCGGCAACGCCGGCGTCGAGGAGGCGATCATCGGCATGGCGCATCGCGGACGCCTCAATGTGCTGGTGAATTTGCTCGGCAAATCGCCGCAGGACTTGTTCTACGAGTTCGAGGGTCAATACGATCCGGCCGCGTTGCGCGGTTCCGGCGATGTCAAGTACCACAAGGGATTCTCGTCCGATCTGAAGACGCCGTCCGGCAACGTGCACGTCGCGCTCGCGTTCAACCCGTCGCATCTGGAGGTCGTCAATGCGGTCGTGGAGGGTTCGGCGCGCGCGCGGCAGGAACGGCGCGGCGATGCCGAAGGCCGTCGAGTGCTGCCGGTGCAGATCCACGGCGACGCCGCGTTTGC
>JAYTQR010000175.1:0-1545 GCA_043746615.1 Gammaproteobacteria bacterium
GAATTCGCGCGTCGAGGCGTACGATTGACTCTCACCGCGTACTTCATCGCCGCTTGCGCGCGCGCGCTTCGCGCCCATCCTCAGGTCAACGCCACGTTCCGTGACGATGCTCTCGAATTGCACGCGGACGTCAACATCGGTGTGGGCACCGCGCTCGGCAACGACGGGCTGATCGTACCGGTGCTGCGGCGCGCATCGAGCTTGGATCTATTTGCCATTGCGCTGCGCCTTGGACAGCTGGTGGCCGCGGCGCGCGCCGGCAATCTCACGCCGCCGGATGTGCGCGGGGGCACCTTTACGATTTCGAACCACGGCGTGGGCGGCAGTTTACTGGCGGCGCCCATCGTCATCAATCAGCCGCAGGTGGCGATTCTCGGGGTCGGTAAAGTGGAGCGCCGTGTCCGTGTCTTGCCGATCGATGGCGCGGAGACGATTGCCGTGCGCTCGATGTGCTATTTGACGCTGACGATCGATCATCGAGCGCTCGACGCGTTTCAAGCGAATGCGTTTCTGGCGAGCATCGTCGCTGCCCTGGAGCAGTGGCCCGAGGGCTGAAGCCGCCCGCGGCGATCAAGAGCCGAGCAGACCGCCAAACCGCTGCTTGATCGAGCGGTCGGGCGGCGGCAGAGCGCCGCCGAGTTGCGCGCCAACCTCGGACAAGTAGAGTTCGGACGGCGCGAACACTCGGCGGTAGACGTCGCGGCATAGTTCGGCGGCGCGGATGCCGGCCCAGTGCGCCGGCAGCAAATTCCGGGGAAGCAGTGGATCCCGCAGGTGCAGTCGCCGGTATTCATGGATCAGCAGGGTGCGCAAGATGAAGGCTGTCTCCGGTTCGACGGAGCACGGCCGCAAAATCGCGCGTGCGCGCTCGAAGCGCCGCGCGAATCGCTGGTAGCGTTTGTCCAAGTCGGCCAAATCCCAACCCACGCCGACGATTGCTGCAGGGGAAATGGCGTTGGCGAGATTGGCCTCGAAAACCAACGCGTCGCCCGGCAATGGGACGGCCCAAGTGTGCGCAGCAAGGTCGCGCGGCCGCGCTTCCGGATGGGCGAACACGCCGCTGGATAACTCGCCAAAGCCCTGCCACGCCAGTTCCTTCCTGAGTCGTTGCCGGTCAGCGGCATGCATCGGCGGCAGCACGATCAAAGTCCAACGGCCGGTCCACGGCGCCGTCGGTTCGCCGTAGATCCGCTTCGTGGCTTGGGTGAAGCGTTCGCGTCCGCTCTTCGACAGCCGATACTCGCTGCGCTTGCCGGCGCGGCGCGCCTCGAGCCAGCCAGCCTGTGCGAGCCGCGCGGACGCGGTACGCACCAGCCGCTCGTTGAGCCCGAACGGTGCCGTGAGCCGAATGAGGCTGCCGAGCGCGATCGCGCCGCCGCGAGGCAGGATCGAGTCGCCGAATATCGTGACGATCAAGGACCCGCCGCGCAGCGGCCGTTGGCGGCGGAAAAAAACGCGCAGGTCGAGTGCAAGCGAGGCGGCGTCAAGGTCCATGCTGGCGCGATTGTAATACGCCAAATTTTATGACACAGAAAAATTTGATTA
>JAYTQR010000176.1:0-6749 GCA_043746615.1 Gammaproteobacteria bacterium
TCGACCAGGGTGAAGCCTCGGGTGGTACCGGCCGTCACGACTTCTTCGCCGGCTGCGCCGCGCCGCCGCGGGTGATTTTGCCGAGCGCGTCGCCGCTGATGACGGCCTTGGTTTGGGTCGATGCGCGCAGCAGCGTCAGTCGAAACGGCGTGGCGTCGCCGCTCGCCGCGATCGCGATCTGCGGCGGCGAGGGCACGGCGTCGGTGGAAAGAGTGGGGTCGGGCGGCTTTAGAACCACTTGTACTGAATCCAATTCGAGCTGAAAATTCACGCCTTTCGGCAGCGTCCGCGGCCGGAACTCGCGCTCCTGATCGAACGGCGCCCAGCGCTCGCGCAAATTGTCGTAGACCACGAACTGATAGGCGTTCGGTGCGACGCGCATACCGAAGTCGCGGCCCTCGAGCAGCGCCCGGTCATGCAGCAGATCCAGCAGCCCGACTAGGCGCCTGCTTTCCTGATCGAGTTGCCGATCGCGCCCGGTCACGTTGATCGACAGCACGGCGATCGAGATCACGATCGCCATGATCACGACCACCACCAGAATCTCGACGAGCGTGAAGCCTTTGCTGCGCATGCCGCGGCAATGCCGTAGTCCGCGGCTATTTCTGATCGAGCGACGCGCTGCTGATGTCCGCGTCGTAGCCGTCGCCGCCGGGTTTGCCGTCCCTTCCGTACGAGATGATATCGTAGTCGCGGCCGTCGGCGCCCGGGCTGGTGTAGATATACGGATTCCCCCATGGATCCTTCGGCACCGCTATGAGGTAGCCGCCGGAGCGGTAATTGGTCAGCGACGGGTCCGCCGGCTGTTTGACCAGGGCCTCCATTCCTTGTTCCGTCGTCGGGTACTTGAAGTTGTCCAACCGGTACAGATCCAACGCCGTCTCGATCGCGCGAATATCGCTCGCGGCGCGCGTGACGCGGGCTTTGTCGACATTTTCCAGGATTTTCGGCACGACGAGCGCGCCGAGTACTGCGAGAATGACGACGACGACCATGATCTCGATCAACGTGAAGCCGCGAAAGCGATTGCGCATAGCTTGTCCTCGATAAATCCGATCAATGATACCAAAAAGGGCGGCGCCGATGACCCGTAGAGGTGCAAATTGTCTGGCACAGATTGCCGCGTCCCTACAATGGGATCGCGGCCGCTGGCTCTGGTTGCTGCTCTTGCTGCTGATGCTGCACCTACTGTTGGCACTCGGCGACAGTGTGAGCATGAGTTTGCGCTACGATCGCGCCGCAATAGCGGCCGGCGAGTGGTGGCGGCTGTTGACGGCTCATCTCGTCCATCTCGACGCGCATCATTTGATCTTGAACGAATTGGGGCTCGTGCTGATGTGGGCGCTGTTCGCGCAAGACTACGACGCCGTGGACTGGTGCATCATCGTCTGCACGGGCGCTCTGGCGATCAGTTCCGGTCTATGGTGGTTCAGCCCGCGCGTGCCGTGGTACTTGGGCGCGTCCGGCGTATTGCACACGGTCATGGCGGCCGGTACGGTGCGCCACATTGTCGATCGCGCTTGGGACCGCTGGATATTGTCGACGCTACTGCTCGTCAAGATCGCCTATGAACAGTTTGTCCAACACGCCGGCCGCGGCGCGCCGCTGATCGTCGTCGATGCGCACCTGTACGGCGCGCTCGCGGGTTTTGCGGTCGGCGCGGCGCTGTGCTGGCGGATGGCTATAATCCGGCACCGGTTCGGAGGCTAGGGGAGTGTATGTCGATCGCATTCGTTTTTCCCGGACAGGGGTCGCAGTCCGTCGGCATGCTGCAGGCGCTGGCAGAGTGCTCCGACGTGGTTCAGCGGACGTTCGCCGAGGCCTCGGAAGTGCTGGGCTACGATCTATGGGAGGTTTGCCGGCAGGGCCCGCCGGAAGCCCTGAATTCGACCGAGTGCACGCAGCCGGCGATGCTCGCCGCGGCGATCGCGACCTATCGGCTGTGGCGCGAGCGAGGCGGCTCCGTGCCGCTGCTGATGGCCGGGCACAGTCTCGGCGAATTCTCGGCGCTGGTCGCCGCCGGCAGCCTCGAATTCAGGATCGCGGTGGATTTGGTGCGGTTTCGCGCGCAAGCGATGCAAGCCGCGGTCCCGTACGGACAGGGCGCGATGGCCGCGGTTATAGGCTTGGAGGACAGCGACGTCGAGGCGGCTTGCGCCGAGGCCGCGCAGGGCGAGATCGTCGAAGCAGTCAATTTCAACGCCCCCGGTCAGGTCGTCATCGCCGGACATGCGGGCGCGGTGACGCGGGCGATCGCGGCGGCTTCGGCGCGCGGCGCCAAGCGTGGCGTGATGCTGCCGATCAGCGTGCCCGCGCATAGTTCGTTGATGCTGCCGGCGGCGCTGCGCCTGCAAAAGCAGCTCGCGGCGACGCCGCTGCAAGCCGTCGCTGGAATCGCGGTTTACGGCGTCGACGTCAAGACGCACGGCAGTGCCGAGTCGATCCGCGCCAGATTGGTCCAACAGCTGCATACCCCCGTGTATTGGGCGGCGACGGTGCGCACGATGATCGCGGCGGGCGCGACCCGGATCTTCGAGTGCGGGCCGGGCAAGGTTTTGACCGGCTTGAACCGCAGGATCGACAAGAACAGAGATCTGAAAATGCTGGCGCTGGAAGACCCGCGGGCCGTCGACGAGGCGCTCGCGGCGGCGCCCGATTGAGGAATCCCGCCATGCTGCAAGGAGAAATAGCCCTGGTGACCGGCGCCTCGCGCGGCATCGGCCAAGCGATCGCCGAGCGTTTGGCCGGCGACGGCGCGACCGTGATCGGGACCGCGACGACCGAGGCCGGCGCGCAGCGCATCGGCGAGCGGCTCACGCCGCTCGGCGGCCGCGGCGCCGTGCTTGACGTCGCGAGTCAGCCATCGATCGACGCGCTGCTCGAGGCGATCGAGGCACGCGAGGGGCCGGTGACGATACTTTGCAACAATGCCGGCATCACCCGCGACATGTTGCTCCTGCGCATGAAGGCGGAGGATTGGGATGCTGTCGTGCAGACGAATCTCGGCTCGGTGTTCCGCCTGTCGAAGGGGGTCCTGCGCGGCATGATGAAGGCGCGCAAGGGCCGCATCATCAGCATCGCCTCGGTCGTCGGCGCGACCGGCAACGCCGGGCAGGCGAATTACGCGGCCGCCAAGGCGGGAATCATCGGCTTCACGAAGTCGCTCGCCCGGGAGGTCGGCACGCGCGGCATCACGGTGAATGCCATCGCGCCCGGCTTCATCGATACCGACATGACACGGGCGCTGAGCGCGGCCCAGCGCGATGCATTGATTGCCCAGATACCGCTGGCGCGCCTCGGTCTGCCGGCCGATATTGCCGCCGCGGCGGCGTTTCTCGCTTCGCCGCAGGCAGCGTACATTACCGGGGAAACCCTGCACGTCAACGGCGGCATGTACATGGCTTGAACGCGAGGCGCGCCCTATAGCGCGATGTTTTGTCAAGGAATCAGCGGCCTGCGCCGCTTATACCGGGCGTCCGCGGTAGCCCTCGCGGCTGCGTTCACATAAAATAGCGGGCCTGCCGGCGGCGTGGCTGGCCTACAAGGCCGCTTCGAGGCGGTGCGTACCCTATAATTGCGAGAGGACACCATAACGATGAGTACTGTCGAGCAGCAAGTTAAGAAGATCGTCGCCGAGCAGTTGGGCGTCAAAGAAGAAGAAGTAACCAACGACGCCTCGTTCGTCGACGATCTGGGCGCCGACTCGCTGGACACGGTTGAGCTGGTCATGGCGCTCGAGGAAGAATTCGAGACCGAAATTCCGGACGAAGACGCCGAGAAGATCACGACCGTGCAGCAGGCCATCGATTACATCAATTCTCACAAGAGCAAGGCCTGATTACGCGCCGCGCAGCGAGTGCAAGATTGGACGGTGCCGCGAGGCAGATCGTGTCCCGCAGCGATTCATACGTTCCATTGAGGAGTCGGCGTTGAGCAAACGGCGGGTCGTCGTCACGGGCTTGGGCATCGTCTCTCCGGTCGGCAACGATCCGGCGAGCGCTTGGAGCTCGATCGTCGCCGGCCGCAGCGGGATCGCGGCGGTGACGCGCTTCGACACCAGCGCGTTCCCCGTGCATTTCGGCGGCGAGATCCGCGAGCTCGATCTGGACGCCTACATCACGGCGAAGGACGCGCGCCGCATGGACGCATTCATGCAGTACGGCGTCGTCGCCGGCATGCAGGCAATGCGCGATTCCGGGCTCGCCGTTACGGAGGCGAGCAGCGATCGGGTCGGTGTGCTGATGGGTTCGGGCATGGGCGGCTTGGAGTCGATCGAGCAAACTTACGACAAATTTCTCGAAACGCATTCGCCGAAGAAGGTCTCGCCGTTCTTCATCCCCGGCAGCATCATCAATTTGGTCAGTGGCCACTTGTCGATGGCCTTCAACATGACCGGCCCCAATCTCGCGGTCGCCACCGCCTGCACGACTTCTACCCATGCGCTCGGCCTGGCGATGCGGCTGATTCAATATGGCGAAGCCGACGCGATGCTGGCCGGCGGTTCGGAAATGGCGACCTGCGTGACCGGAGTCAGCGGCTTCGCGCAAGCGAAGGCGCTGTCGCAACGCAATGAGGACCCCACCGGCGCCAGCCGCCCGTGGGACAAGGACCGCGACGGTTTCGTCATGGGCGACGGCGCCGGCGCCATGTTGCTCGAGGAGTACGAGCAAGCCAAGGCGCGCGGCGCGAACATCTACGCCGAGCTGATTGGATTCGGCATGAGCGGCGATGCATACCACGTCACCGCGCCGCCGGAAAGCGGCGAAGGCGCCTGCAAGGCCATGCGCAAGGCGCTCGCCGATGCCGGCCTGAACGCCGATCGGCTGCAATACGTGAATGCGCACGCGACGTCGACCGAGCTAGGCGACAGAGCGGAGACGACCGCGATCCGCCGCGCGTTTGGCGCTGCCGCCGACCACGTTGCCGTCAGTTCGACGAAGTCGATGACCGGGCATTTACTCGGCGCGGCCGGCGCGGTCGAGGCGATTTTCACCGTGCTCGCGCTGCGCGACCAGATCGCGCCGCCGACGATCAATTTGCGAGAGCCCGGCGAGGGCTGCGATCTCGACTACGTGCCGAACACGGCGCGGCGGATGCCGATCGAACACGCGCTGTCCAATTCCTTTGGCTTCGGTGGCACCAACGGTTCGCTCATTTTCCGCCGCCATTGAGCCGCTAGGGCTGGTCGCGGAATACCCGGAGCATTATCCGGGAATCCTCGAAAGCGTCGTACCGGCGGCCGGCGCGTCCGCCGGCCGCGGCTTCGATATCCTGCCGATCAGTACCGGCGAGTACCTGCGCTGGTCGAACGATGCCCAATTGTCGGGTCCGCAGGGACCGCTGGCGGGCGGCTTTCTCGATGCGCTCGAGCGCTGGGTGTCGAATTTGCGGACCGTGCGCGGCAGCGGCGACCTGCCGTTCTATGGCGGTTGGTTCGTGTATCTCGGCTATGAATTGGCCGGCGAGATCGAACCGCGGCTGCGGCTGCCGCGAGGCGCGGATCCGATCGTCGCGCTGGCGATCCGTGCGCCGGCGGCATGGATTCGCGAGCGCACGACGATGCACGCCTGGCTCGTCTGCGAAGCGGGGCACGAGCATTTGCTCGAGCGCTTTACCGAACACGTCGACGCCTTGGGCGAGCAGTGCCCGGCGGCCGGCGCCGCCATCGCGATGCACGAAGAACCGGCCGACCTATTCTTGGCCGCCGTGCGCCGCGCCCTGGACTACACCGCGGCCGGCGATGTCTATCAAACGAACTTGTCGCGCTGCTGGCGCGGCGAGTCCGCCGCCAGCGTCGACCCGGTCGCGATCTACGCGCGCCTGCGGAGGACCAACCCGAGCCCGTTCGCGGCGCTCGTGCGCCACGGCGACTTCGCGGTCATCAGTTCCTCGCCGGAGCGCCTCATGACGATACGCGACGGCATCGTCTCGACGCGGCCGATCGCCGGCACGCGTCCGCGCGGCGCGACGCCCGCCGCCGACGCGGCGTTGGTGTGCGCGCTGCTGAACAATGAAAAGGAGCGTGCCGAGCACGTCATGTTGATCGATTTGGAGCGCAACGATCTGGGGCGCATCTGCGTCGGCGGCACGGTCAGCGTCGACGAGTACATGATCGTCGAATCCTATGCGCACGTCCATCACATCGTCTCGAATATTACCGGTCGCTTGCGCGACGGTGTCTCGCCGGTCGCTGCGCTGCGCGCGGTCTTTCCCGGCGGCACGATCACCGGATGCCCGAAAGTGCGCTGCATGCAGATCATCGCGGAACTCGAGGGCACGGGCCGCGGCGCCTACACGGGCTCGATCGGTTATATCAATCGCGACGGCAATTGCGACTTTAATATCCTGATCCGCACGATCAGCGTGCACGCGTGCGCGGTCAGTTTGCGCGCCGGTGCCGGCATCGTCGCGGATTCGAACCCGGTGGCCGAATTGGCCGAGACGCGCGCGAAGGCTGAGGGCTTACTGCGCGCGCTGGACGGTTCGGCGTGAGCGTCTGGATCAATGGCCGGCGCGGCGCAGCGATCGATTACCGCGACCGCGGTCTGCAGTACGGCGATGGCCTGTTCGAAACGATGCGCGTCCGGCGCGGCGCGGTGCGCTTGCTGGATTACCACGTGCAGCGCCTCTATCTGGGCTGCGCGCGCTTGCACATCGCGCCGCCGGACGAGCGGCGGTTGCGCCGCGAGATCGCGCGGGCCGCGGCGCTGCGCGACGAAGGGGTGCTCAAACTCATCGTCACGCGCGGC
>JAYTQR010000177.1:0-1624 GCA_043746615.1 Gammaproteobacteria bacterium
CTGGCTGTTCGTACGCGTGCCGCGTGCGCGGCTGGTGCCCGCGCTTTATGGGTTTTTCATCGTCAATCTCGGCGTTTTCGCCTTCGCTTTTGCCGGCGATGTAGGGCGCGGCGCGCCGGGGGCATGGTGGTCGCGTGCCTTCTACGTTTGGGTCACGGTCTTCAATATGTTCGCGGTGTCGTTGTTTTGGAGCCGGATGGCCGACGTGTGGAGCGAACCCCAGGGACGCCGCTTCTTCGGCGTCGTGACTGCAGGCGGCAGCCTTGGGGGCATTGCCGGGCCGTTGCTCGCACGCGCGCTGGTGGCGAACATCTCCATCAGCGGTTTGGTCTGGCTGAGCGCGGCGCTGCTGCTCGGCGCTCTGGTCACTCTAAGCACCATCGGCCGATCGCAGCAGGCTGGCACCGCCACGGCGCCCGATGCAATGTCGCCCGACGCAGCGGCGCCTGACGCGGCGGGGCGCGCGCCGACCGCCGGCGAGCCCACCATGCTCGCGGCGCTTCGAGGCTTGTGGCTGATCGGCCGTTCGCCGTTTCTGGCGGGAATCGCCGCGCTCGTCAGCGTCGGCTCGTTCCTTGGCATGATCGTCTATATCGAAATGGCGCGCTTCGTGGCAGCGGCCTTCCCCAATGCGGTCGAGCGCACGACGTATTACTCGACGCGGGATCTCTGGGTGAACGGAATTGCCTTCGTGCTGCAGTTCTGGGTGGTGGGGCAGGTGACGCGGCGGCTCGGCGTCGGTCCGGCGCTCATTGCGTCCGGCGCGGTGGTGTTGATTGCATTCGTGGCCGTGGGGTTCGACCCGACTCTCGCCATTCTCACCGGCGCGAGCGTCGCGCTGCGCTGCGCCGAACTCGGCCTCGCAAAACCGGCGCGCGACATGCTTTATACGGTGGTTTCGCCGGCGGCCAAATATCAGGCGAAGAACGTCATCGACACCGCGCTGTACCGCGGCTCCGACATGGCCTCCGGTTGGCTGCAGGCGCTCATCGGCGGCCTCGGCGTAGGCCTCGCAGGCTGGGGTTGGATCGGCGCTGCGCTAGCCGGGCTGCTCACGACTGTCGCCACGCTGGTAGGGCGCGCCTACCGGCGCCGCGGTGGCCGATGACGCGCTGTGATGCGCCACGGCGCTGGTAGGCACGGTCGCGTTTGGCGGCGACCCTGCATCGGCGCGCGCGGCGACGTTGCGCTGTGCGAAAGCGGTCCATGCGGCAGCCGACAGCACCAGCACGTTGGCCACGATCACCGGAGACGCGTTGATCAGGACGCCATAAGCGACCCAGAGCAGCGCTCCGAACATCTGAACACTGCGCAGCAGCGCGGGGCGGGAAAAAAAATACGATCCCACGAACACGGCGGTCGCTGTCCAACCCAGAATCTCGATTCCCAGGGGCTTCATACGGCGGCGGCTTCGCGCGGCTCGTGCGAGGCAAGAACTTCGCTGATCTTCACCCGATCGGTGCGCTCCTTCTCCCATTCGTTCAACGTCAGTCCGTAGGATTCGAACAACTCGCGGATGTTGCCCGTGCGCCATCGCAGCAGCTGATCGAGTATCGGCACCAGGATGCCGAAGGCGTTCTCGCCGAGCACCGTGCTCTTCGCAATGCGCGCGAGCTGCTTGTTT
>JAYTQR010000178.1:0-1637 GCA_043746615.1 Gammaproteobacteria bacterium
GGCAACACCAATGCCAAAAACGAACAAGCTAGCCGCGCCGGTGCCAGCTTGGTGCAGGACGTCGGCTCCGACACCGTAAATCGAAAAGACGGGGGAAAGACACGAAAGGGTCAGCAACAACACGCCAAACGAGGAGAGTTCGCGGTGCAACTGCCCTGCGGCGTCGACAGGACGCCCGGTATCGGCGCAGGACGGCGTGACAACGGCTTGTCGCGGCGGCGGCTGTTCGGTCACCGGACGCTGCGCTTTGCTGTTGCAGGCCGTATAGGCAGCCACGCATATCCGGTGCGCAGCAAGTCCGAACATGCGAAGCCACGTGTCATCGTGTGATCGTGCTGACAATCGGATAGGACATCAAGCGGTTCCGCTAACGACGACGGCCGGGCGTTGACTGGTTCTGCCCAGACGGCGGATTTTTAGCCTCGCAGCAGTTCCAACAGCGCTTCGGTCACATGCCGTGGCCGCTCGAGCGGGGACGCGTGTCCGCACTCGGGCACCGTGACGAGGCGCGCACCGGCAATACCATCGGCGATTTCGGTGGCGAGATTCGGCGGCGTCAGCTCATCGCTATCTCCAACGAGCACGAGCGTCGGACAACGAATGCTTGCCAGAGTCGGCCGCGAGTCCGGGCGACCGATGATCGCTGTCTGTTGCCGAATGAACCCCGCCGTGCCTGTTTCCTCCACCATGAGCCGGAAAATCTCCCGCAGCCGCTCATCACCAAGACGCATCGGGTGAACAAGCCGCGGGAACATCGCGTCCGCCAGTTCGGCGATCCGGGCTTTCTCGGCAAGGCCGATCTGAGCTCGGCGGTTCGCGGTTTGCTCGGGAGTATCCGGCCGTGCGCTCGTGTCGAGCAGGGCGAGTTTCGCGACGCGCTCTGGTGCCTGGCGCATGATCTCGAAGCTGACGTAGCCGCCCATCGACAAACCGATCAAAGCGAATCGCTGCGCTGCCGTGGCCAAGATGGCGCTGGCAATTGCTGCCATGCTCTCGTGGTGTCCGTGCTGGGCGATGGTGACCGGCCCTACCGTCCAGAGTTGCGGAATCTGCTCCGCGTACAACCGAGGCGAGCAGCCGAGACCCGGTATGCAGAGGATCGGGAGCGTCTTGGTCATTGTTACTTTCAGCCTTTGTCAGCCACGCGCTTCTGCGCCCCGGAGTTCCGCGAGGTCTGTGAGCAGTTCGCGCAGCAACACGCCGAGCGGCGCTGCGCGCGCAGCATCGAACGACGGGACACGCGCCTCGAGCAGATAGGCGCACTGCGCGATCTCCAGCTGCACGGCCTCGACGCGCGCCGCCGGGTTGCCATAGTGGCGCGTGATGTAGCCGCCCTTGAAGCGGCCGTCGACGACGAAGGTAAATCGTCGTTGTGCGCTCAATCGCGAGACGACGCGCTGTGCCGTCCCGGCGGCGCAGCTGCGCCCATCGGCGGTGCCGACATTGAGATCCGGCAGGCGCCCGGCGAACAACTCCGGCACGAACGAGCGGATCGAATGCGCATCCAACAATAAGCAGCCGCCGTGGCGCGACACCAGCGCGTCGAGCATCGCGCGCAGCTGTGCATGGTAGGGCCGCCAATAACGTGCGAGGCGCGTGCCGATTTCCGCTTGGGCCGGTGCATCCGCTTGCGCGTA
>JAYTQR010000179.1:0-7698 GCA_043746615.1 Gammaproteobacteria bacterium
TTCACCGCCGCCGACCAGGGGGCGTACACCTGACCCAAACTGCTCGTGACCGGCGAACCGGCATCGAGACCCGCGCCGCGCACATCGACGATATACGGATACTTGACCAGCTGGATTTCGTTCAATACGAATCCGCCGATGTCCCGTTCGACCGGAATTGGCAGCGCGCCGCTTTGACGGTCGAGGACCAAGCCCTTGCTGAGCGACAGGCCATAACCGCCGAGCCAGCTTTTCAAGCCGCTGCCGTTCGGTGTGCCGACGATGCTCTGCCGGATGCCGACGTCGACCGGTGAAGTCGCCACGATGACGCTGCCGCCTTGCATCAGAAATTGGTCGATCGCAAATACCTGTTTGGTGTCGAGGCTATGCGGATCGAGCACCATGAGCATGTCGGCAGCGTTCGGTACTCGGCCATCCTGCAAATCGGTATCGAGCCAGCGTACCGAGGTGCCAAGCTGCTTGCGCAGCGTCGCGAAGCTTGCGCCATTCGTGGGCGCGACCACCGCGACCGTCTTCAAGAACCCCGGCGAGAAGCGCCGCACGGCCGCTTCGATCGTGTTTTTCAGGCTGGCCTCATTCAGTGCCGCCGGCAGCGGCACGGGCTCGCTGCGGTTGCCGTTGTCGACCGTCATGTAGAACCAGAACGGGTCGTTGTCCAACAGACTGGTCACCATCGGCCGGAAACCGAATTTGCGCGTCAAGCGGGCCGCGAGCGCCGGATTGGTGTCTGGATCGTCGATCGCGATCTTGAATTTGCCGCCCGATTCCTTGCCGATCGCTGCCAGCGCCGCAGTTAGGGCGGTACGCGCTTGCTGCAATTCCGCCGGAAGCTTGTCGTCGGCGGAAAGGTAGCCGGTGAACATGATCGGCCGCTGCAGCGTATCGAACAGGCCACCGCCCGCCTGATAACCGACCAGCAGCTTGCGTATCGCGCTGGTGATTGCATACTCGGGATTCTTCAGTTCCACGCGCAGGTTCGTCTCGGAGCGCTGCTTGACATCGATCAGGTCGCGAAAATTCAGCACCTTGTATTGGCCGCCATAGGCCACGAGAATGTCGAAATAGGAATTGATGACCGAGGCGCGGTATTTGCTGGCCACTTGGAACGGTACCGGCCGAATCCCGTAGTGGTTGCCGGCCTCTGCGGCGATTTTCGCATCTTCCTGCGGGTCGACGAATTCGACGTGCACCTTGTTCCCGCCGGCTACCGCGTACTCCTCGAGCAGATCGTGCAGCTGCGGCACCAGCGGGGCGAGCAGCGGGTGGGTTTGTGCGCTGAAATAGCCGCGGATCAACAGCGGTTCGCGCAACTCGGCCAAGTAGTTCCTGGTCGCGCCGGACAGCGTGTAGAGATGGTCCGCGGTCAAATCGACGCGCGCCCACGTGATTTGATCCATCCACAAGTTCGCGCCGAGCACGTTCACCGCCAGCAGGGCCGTCACCCAATACCAATGCCGGTGCGCGGCCTGCGGAGTATTGTGCGCCCAGCGCAGCTTCTCGAGCGCCAACCGATTCAACGCCAGAAACACGGCGGTGATCGACAGATAATAATAAAGATCGCGAAGATCGAGTACGCCGCGGGTAATCGATGCGAAGCGTGAGCCGGCGCCGAGCAAATGCAGCCATTCGGCGCCGCGATAGCCCACCAACGAAGTCAATGCGCTGGAGCCGATCAAATAGAACGCGCCGCAGATCGCGACGGTCAGAATGAGGCTGACGACTTGATTGTCGGTGCGGCACGATACCCACAGGCCGATCGCCGCGTACGCCGCGGCGAGTGCGACCGCGGCGACATAGCCGCCGATGACCGGGCCCCAATCGAGCGAACCCATGAACGATACGGTGATCGGCAGCGGCAGCGTCAGCGCGAGCGCGATCAGCACCAAGGCCATGATGCCGAGGAACTTGCCGAGCACGTGTTCGGTCGGTCCTGTCGGCGAAGTCAGCAGCAGCTCCAGGGTGCCCGCGCGCCGTTCTTCGGCCCAAGAGCGCATCGTCAGGGCCGCCACCAGGAAAATCAGCAGCACCGGCATCCAATGGAACAACGGCCGTACGTCGGCGATGTCGCGCGCGAAAAAAGTGGCCACCCAAAAGAACACGAACAGCGTCACGCCGAGAAAGGCGCCCAGGAACAGCAACGCCGCGAGCGAGGCGAAGAAGCCGGTCAACTCCTTGCGGGCAATCAATCCGGCCTTAAGCAGCATGGCGGACCTCCTCGAGCGGCGCCGTATTGACCTCGGCGAACACCGCTTCGAGCGTGCGCTGTTCGCGGACGAGTTCGTACAGCGAGATACCGGCGAGATGCGCCGCGGCGCTGACCGCGGGCGCGAGCGCCGCATCCGCGCGCAGCGCGTAGCGGAAGCGGCCGTCGGCAGCGCTCGACAGCTCGACCGAGCGCACACCGTCGATCGCCGCCAAGACCGGTATGACCGCCTGCGGGTCGCGGTCGAGCGTCACCAGCAGACGTGCATCGCGCTGCAATTCGTCGAGCCGTGCGTCGACGACCTTGCGCCCGCTGCGCAGGATCAGTACACGTGCACACACCGCCTGCACTTCTTGCAGAATGTGCGTCGAGACGATGACCGTCGCCGATTTCGCCAGTTCGCCGATCAAGGAGCGCATGTGCAGGATTTGCGTCGGATCCAGGCCGTTCGTCGGTTCGTCGAGGATCACGATGTCCGGGCCGTGCAAAATGGCCTGCGCGACGCCGACGCGCTGCCGATAGCCGCGCGACAGGGTTTGAATCGATTGCGTCGCCTGCTCCTTCAATTCCGTGCGCCGGATCGCGGCGCCCACCGCTCGCCCGCGGCGCGCTTGCGGCACGTCGTGCAGGACGGCCTGGTATTCGAGAAACTCGACGACGGTCATTTCCGGCCACGCGGGACAGTTTTCCGGCAGGTAGCCGATCCGCCGCTGGATCGCGGCCGTGTCGCGACCGATTTCCAGTGCATCGACGCGAATCGAACCCGCGGTCGGTTCCAGGAATCCGGTCAACATTTTCATGATCGTCGTCTTGCCGGCGCCGTTGTGGCCGAGCAAGCCAACGACTTCGCCGCGTTGAATGTCGAAATTGACGGCATCTACCGCGACGAAAGCGCCGTAGCGGCGGGTCAGGTCGGTCAGTGTGATCATTTCGTTCAATCCTCGACGGCCGGGCAGTGCTCCAAAAAATGCGCCCAGACCCGCGTTCAGGAGGTCGATTCCGCGGCCGTCTGTCTCGTTTCAATTGCCCGCATAGACCGAAATCGCGGGCGCGAGTTCCTTGATTAAAGTAAGGTACCCGGCTGCCAGCGGGCGGAACGGCAGGCCGCCCCCGATTCGGCATCGTCGGTATCTGAAAAAGGCATTGGTGGGCGGACCCTGCTGGGGCCACGCTCCGGCCACCCTACGCAGGAGTGCAGCAAGGCATGAGCGAACGAGAACTAGAGGGCGGCCGGCGCAGCCGGCGCCGTCCCGGAGCCGCCGAGGTCAGCCACGCGGTCTTTGACCGCACCCGCACCTATCGGCATCTGCGCAATCCGTTCGAACCGTTGAAGGTATTTTCGGATGATCAAGTGGCGGCGATGCACGAGGCCGCGCTCGTCATGCTCGAAACGCAGGGAATGAAGGTGCTTTCCGCCGATGCGCGCCGGTTGTACCGCCAAGCCGGCGCCGCAGTCGACGAGGCGACGCTGATCGTGCGGATGGATCGCGGCCTGATTGGCGCCGCGCTCGCGACGGCGCCGCGCGACATCACGCTGCACTCGGTGGATCCAGAGCACCACGTGCCGCTCGCCGACCGGCGCGTCGCTTTCGCTCCGGTCTCCGGTCCGCCGAACATCATGGACACCGCGGGCGGCCGCCGCGCCGGCACGCTCGAGGATTTCCGTAATTTGACCAAGCTCTGTCAGAGTTTCGAGGTGATCCACGTGCTCGGCGGCGCGACGGAGCCGCAGGACGTGCCGGTGCAGATCCGGCATTTGGAATTGACGCGCTCGCAACTGCTGCTGTCGGACAAGATTCCACTGGTGTTCTCGCGCGGCCATGGACAGGTGGCGGACGGCTTCGAGCTGATCCGCCTGGCGCACGGCATCTCGGCGGAAGAATTCCGCTCGCGGCCGTGCACGTACACGGTCATCAATACGAATTCGCCGCTGCAGCTGGATATTCCGATGGCCGACGGCATCATCGACTTCGCGGCGGCCGGCCAAGTGTTGATCATAACGCCGTTCACGCTCGCCGGTGCCATGGCGCCGGTGACGATTGCCGGGGCGCTGACGCTCGCCCATGCCGAGGCGCTCGCGGGACTCGCGCTCGCGCAGATCGTGCGGCCCGGAGCGCCGATCGTCTATGGCAGCTTTACTTCGAACGTCGACATGAAATCCGGCTCACCCGCGTTCGGCACCCCGGAATACGTCAAGGCCGCTTTCGGCGCCGGCCAGATGGCACGCTTTCTCGGTCTGCCGTGGCGTTCATCGAACGCCACGGCTGCGAACATCCCCGACGCCCAATCGGCCTACGAGTCGCAAATGAGCCTGTGGGGTGCGTTGTTCGGCGGCAGCAATTTCATCCTGCACGCCGCCGGCTGGCTCGAGAGCGGCCTGACGACGTCGTACGAGAAATTCATTCTCGATATAGAGATGCTGCAGATGTTCGCCGAAATATTCCAGCCGGTCGGCGCGACGCCGGCGGATATCGCGCTGGATGCAGTCGCGGAGGTCGGCGCGGGCGGCCATTTCTTCGGCTGCGCACATACGATGGAGCGCTATCGCAGCGCGTTCTACGCGCCGCTGGTCTCCGATTGGCGCAACTACGGCACCTGGTTCGAGGACGGCGCGAAGACCGCGACCGAACGAGCGAGCCGCATCTGGCGCAGCACGCTCGAGCGCTACGTCGCGCCGCCGCGCGATCCGGCCGTCGTCGAGGCGATCAACGACTACGTCGAGCGCCGCAAACGCGAGGGCGGCTCATCGCCGGTAAGCTGAGCGGCGCGGCGGCCCGATCGATTTGCGCGGGTGCCGCCGCGGCCGTAGCATCGACGGCGAGCGCGAGCCGATCCGCCATGCAAGACCCGCCCATCGCAACGCAATGTCCGCCGAATGCCGGCATTTCGCCGACCAGCTACGGCCGGCTGCCGGAGCATTTCTTCGCGCGGCTCGCGCCGACGCCGGTCGCCGGACCGCGGCTGATACACATCAATCGGCCGCTCGCAGCCGAGATCGGGCTCAATCTCGATGGGCTCGGCGCGGACGCGCTCGCGGCGATGTTCTGCGGCAATCTTTTGCCGTCGGCTGTTGAGCCGATCGCATTAGCATACGCCGGACACCAGTTCGGGCATTTCGTGCCGCAGCTCGGCGACGGCCGCGCGATTCTGCTCGGTGAAGTGCGCGATCGCGGCGGCCGGCGCTTCGACATCCAGCTGAAGGGCTCGGGGCGGACCCCATACTCGCGCAGCGGCGACGGCCGTGCCGCGCTCGGACCCGTGCTGCGCGAATATATCGTCAGCGAGGCGATGCACGCGCTCGGCGTCCCGACGACGCGCGCGCTCGCGGCCGTTGCAACCGGCGAGCAAGTGCTGCGCGAGCGCGTGTTGCCGGGCGCGATCCTGACGCGAGTCGCCGCGAGCCACGTGCGCGTCGGCACGTTCGAATATTTCGCCGCGCGGGCCGATCTGCCGGCGACGAGACTGCTCGCCGATTATGTGATCGAGCGTCACTACCCGGGCGCGGGTGAATCCGCCAATCCGTATCTGTCGCTGCTGCAGGCCGTCGCCGAACGCCAGGCAAAACTGATCGCGGCATGGATGCTGATCGGCTTCGTGCATGGCGTCATGAACACCGACAACATGGCAATATCCGGCGAGACGATCGATTTCGGTCCCTGCGCGTTCCTGGACGCCTACGATCCCGCTGCGGTCTTCAGCTCGATCGACGGCGCCGGCCGCTATGCGTATGCGAATCAAGCGGCAGCGGCGGCGTGGAATCTCGCGCGCTTCGCCGAAACCTTGGTACCGCTGCTCGATGCCAACCCCGAGCGCGCAGTAGATCTGGCAAATGGGGCGCTCGGGCGCTTCCAACCGAGCTTTCAGGCACACTGGCTCGCGGGCATGCGCCGCAAGCTCGGACTGAGCACGGCCGAAGACGGCGATGCGGAACTCGCGCGCGGCTGGCTCGAGGCGCTGCATCGCAATGGAGCGGACTTCACGTTGAGCTTCCGCCGGCTGGCGGACGCCGCCGAGCGCGAGCCCAATGACGGGCGCGAGGCAAATGACCAGAGCGTGCCTGCCTTGGGCGCCGATCGCGTTGCGAATGCAGAGTGGTCGCGCGGCTGGCGATCGCGGCTAAGCCGTGAACTCGTCGCCCCAGCCGCCCGCGCGGCGGCGATGCGGCGGGTGAACCCCGCATACATCCCCCGCAACCACCTGATCGAACGAGCCCTCGGCGCTGCCGTGGAACACGAGGATTTCGCGATCTTCGAACAACTCCTCGGCGTGTTGTCGCACCCTTTCGATGAGCAAAGAGGTTGCGCCGACTATGCGCAGCCGCCGCTGCCGCACGAGCGCGTGCTGCGTACGTTTTGCGGCACTTAGCCCGCGCGCTGCGGTCACCGCAGTAGATCTGAGACCGGAGCTGGCGCGACCAGCAGCGCAGATCCGGCGAAACCGTTGGGCACCTGCACTTCGCCCGCGCCGTATTGTTCGACGGCAGCATCCAGCGCACGCACCGCCGCGAGGCAGCACTCGCGCTCATGGCAGCGACGGTTCGGTCTCCGGCAACTGCGGGCCCGGCAACGGCGCCAAATGATAAAGGCGCCACGCGATCAACAAACCGAGTGCCCAGAGCGCGGCCACGAAGGCGGCCACGCCGTTCCAACCGTGCGCGGCGTAGAACAAGCCGCCGGCGGCGCCGGCGATGCTCGAACCCAAATAATACGAAAATAGATACATCGATGCCGCCTGGGCCTTGGCAGCGCCGGCGCGGCGACCGACCCAACTGCTGGCGATCGAGTGTCCGCCGAAAAAGCCGAACGTGATGACGGCGATCCCGGCGATGATCAGCCACAGCGCCTGCG
This sequence comes from Gammaproteobacteria bacterium, assembly GCA_043746615.1. Classification (GTDB taxonomy): domain Bacteria; phylum Pseudomonadota; class Gammaproteobacteria; order Steroidobacterales; family Steroidobacteraceae; genus Bog-1198. Next base: position 7,051 of record JAYTQR010000179.1, read on the forward strand.
CGAGTGTCAGCACGACGCCCGCGAGCATCAGCGCGAACATCGTCCACAAGACTTTGCGACGGCCCAGCCGACCGGCCAGATGGCCGATCCACGCTGAACTGACGGTGCCGACCAGATACACGCTGAAGATCAGTCCCACCGCGGCTTGACTGAGCGAGTAGGGCGGTGCCGTCAGTCGGTAGCCGATATAGTTGTAGACAGTGACGAATGCGCCGAGCAACAAGAATCCCTCCGCGATGAGCCACGGCAACCCGCGGTCGCGTAACGGGTTCGCGTAGCGCTCGAGCAAGGCGCGCCATCGCAGCGGCGGTGACGCCAGGCCATGACGCGCCGGCGGCAGGCTGCGCGTGAATACGGCGCCGGCCACGAGGCCGATTGCACCGACCACGGCGACGCCGACGCGCCAGCCAAAATAATCGGCGAGTACGCCGGCGATCAGTCGGCCGCCCATGCCGCCGAACGCACTGCCGCCGATAAACAGGCCCATCGCCAGGCCGATCGAGTCCGCATGCATCTCCTCGCTGAGGTAGGTCATGGCCACCGCGGGCACGCCGCTCAAACTGCAGCCGAGCAGCGCGCGCAACCACAGCAGACTACGCCAACTCGGCGCGACCGCCGTCAACAGCACGAGCGCCGCGGAGGACAGCA
>JAYTQR010000180.1:0-1700 GCA_043746615.1 Gammaproteobacteria bacterium
AGGTGTGTTGCTTCGAGCCGATCGTGCGGCGTTTTGGCGGCGCCTGGCAGAATGGACCGTGCGTTGGCCGCGGCTTAGCCTCACGGCCGCGGGCGGTACGGTGCTGATCATCGCGCTGCCGGTCATGTGGGCACACAGTGGATTCACCAACGAGCCGTGGTTCTTGCCGCAGGGCATGCAATCGCGGACCGGCAATGAAATTCTGACGCGTATGCACGGCGACCGCGCGGCGCTCGATCTGCGCGTGCTGCTGCGCAGCATAGACGGAAAGGAACTGCTCGCGAATTCCCATCGGCCGGCGCTGAACGCCTATATCGCGAAATTGCGGCGCGACCCTCGCGTTGCTGCGGTCGATTCGCCGCTCGCCGACGCTCCGGGCCCAGCCAGCCAGGCGAACCTCAGTCACGACGGCCGGGAGGGTCTGCTCGTCGTGACACCCGCGGCTGCATTGTCGCTCGCACAGATACAGGCGCTCGCCACGGACGAGGCGGCGATCTCGCCTGGCGGACCGTTGCGCGCGACCGTAGGCGGAACGCCGGTTTACTACACCGATTTCAGCGCGACGATGTGGAAGAGTTTCCCCAAAGTCTTCGGGTTTGTCATTGGCGCGACGTTGATTTTGTTGTTCGCTGCATTTCGCTCCTATTTACTGCCGGTCAAAGCCGTTGTCGCGAATCTGTTGGCAATCGCCGCGGGATATGGCGCCGTCGTAGCCATTTTCCAGCTGGGCTGGCTGAACGGCCTGGTCGGTTTGGAGCGGCCATTCGCGGCGATCGCGCTCGAAGTACCACTGATGATCTTTTGCCTGAGCTTCGGCCTGTCGATGGATTACGAATTGTTTTTATTGTTCCGGATCCGGCGCGAATATCTTGCGCACGGCGACAATGACCGGGCGACCGTACGCGGACTGTCGGCGGTCGCGCCGGTGATCAGCGGCGCCGGATTGATCATGGCGGTCGTCTTCGGCGCATTCGTCGGTGCGCAGCTACCGGCCTTGAAGATGATCGGCGTCGGCCTGTGCGCGGCAGTCCTGATTGATGCGACTTTGATTCGCGGCTTCATCGTGCCGGCCTTCATGAGCATCGCCGGGCGCTGGAATTGGTATCCTGGAGCCCGGCCGGGCGACCGTCTCCAATAAAAGACACTATTTCCTGTCAGGGGCTGGCGATAACGTATAGGCTGATACGAAGCAGCACCTTTCACTCATGTGCGGGAGACCAAAATATGGCGCTTTGGAAAGAAACCTTGCCGTCCGCCGCTGCGGGCGCAACTACGACACCGACCGCGTTACCGCCAGATCGGCATGCGCCGGAGGCGGCGAACGCCGCTACCGGCACGGCACGCCGGGCGTCGGCGCGCGCCGAGGGCGGCGAATCGGTCATTGCGGCAAACTTGTCGATTGAGGGCAAGATCGAGGGCTCCGGCAACGTCCGGATCGCCGGCCGCTTCAAGGGCGACGTGCGTATCGACGGTAACTTCAACATCGAATCCGGCGCTCACCTGACCGGCCAGGTATTGGCTGCGATCGTCGTCGTCGGCGGCGAGTTGCAAGGCAACATCGAATCGGCGAAGCGGGTCGACGTGCTCGAGGGCGGAATCATCGTCGGCGACGTCAAGGCGGGGTCGATCACCGTCGCCGCCGGTTCGCGCATGCGCGGTCACGTCGAATTCGGTTGGGACGAGGAGAAGATCGCGAAGTT
>JAYTQR010000181.1:0-15110 GCA_043746615.1 Gammaproteobacteria bacterium
GGCCTATCACAACGCTGCAGGGCGGGAGGTTGGCATGGGACGGGTTAGCGGCAAGGTCGCATTGGTCACGGGAGCCGCTTCGGGTCTTGGCAAGGCCGATGCGTCGTTATTGGCGCAAGAGGGCGCTCGTGTCGTCATCACCGACATCAACGAGTCGGCGGGCCGGCAACTGGAGCGTGCGTTGAACGACGCTTTTCCCGGCAGTGCCTATTTCATGACGCAAGACGTCTCGAGCGAGGGGGGCTGGCAGGCGGTGTTCGCGGAGATCCGCCGCCGCTTCGGCGCGCTGCATATCCTGGTCAACAATGCCGGAATGGTGGTCGTCGGCACCCCGGAATCGGCGACTCTGGAGCAATTCCACGCGCATCTGCGCGTGATGACGGACAGCGTCTTTCTCGCCTGTAAATATGGGATACCGCTGATGAAGGATTCCGGCGGCGGTTCGATCATCAACATGTGCTCGACGGCGACGCATCTGGGCTATCCGGTATTTTATGCTTATGGCGCCGCGAAAGGCGCCGTGCGCTCGATGAGCAAAGCGATTGCCGTGCATTGCCAGATGAATCATTACAATATCCGCTGCAACTCGATCCACGCCGGCGCAATCGAGACGCCGATGGTCGTCAAGGCGACGCAGGAACTCGGCCTGCAGATGTCGGTATACGATCAATCCCCGGTTGGCCTGGGCAAGCCCGAGGACGTCGCGAATCTGGTGCTGTACCTCGCTTCGGACGAATCGCGCTTCGTCAACGCCAGCGAACTGCTGATCGATAACGGACTGGTCGCCCAATGAGGCGCATCGCGGCGCGGCACCGCCGCTGCGGCGCTATGAGCGCCGTGGGGGCGATGGCTGCGCGGCACATTAAAAACAGTCTTGACTGTTTGTTTTAGCGGTGTGCGGCGCTTATAATTGGGTTCGATCATGACCGGCACTGACCGGGATGGCGTTGCTTGAGGGAGGGCGAACCGATGGATCTTGGTTTACGCGGCAAAAAGGCGATTATTACCGGGGCGACCAAAGGTATCGCCCGCGGCGTCGTGGAACTGCTCGTGGCGGAGGGCGCCGACGTCGGCTTCTGCGCGCGCACCGCCGAGGAAGTGGCGCAGGCGGTCGAGGCGCTCAAGAGCCCCGGCGCCGTGGTCGTCGGCGAGGCGGTCAATGTCCGCGACGGGGAGGTCTACAAGGCGTGGCTCGAGCGCACCGTAGCGGCGCTCGGCGGCTGCGATATCTTCATCCCGAGCGTCAGCGGCGGCGGCGGCATGGACAGCGAAAAGAACTGGGTGCGCAATTTCGAGATCGACATGCTGCACACGGTGCGCGGCTGCAATACCTTGATGCCGCACCTGGAGAAGTCCGGGAGTGGCTCGGTCGTCATCATCGGCTCGACGAACGCGGTCGAGACCTTCGCGGCGCCGATGGCCTACAACGCGATCAAAGCCGGTTTGATTACCTACGCGAAGCAACTATCGCAGTTCGTCGGCAAACACTTCGTGCGCGTCAATACGGTCTCGCCGGGGCCGATTTATTTCGAAGGCGGTGCATGGGAGATGATCAAAGGCACGCAGGCGAAATTTTACGATTGGGCGATCAAGCAGATTCCCTGCGGCCGCATGGGCACGGTCGAGGAAATCGCGCGCGTCATCGTCTTCGTCGCAAGCCCGGCCGCGGGTTTGATCACCGGCGCCAATATCATCGCCGATAACGGCTTTACCAAGCGGGTACAATTGTGACGGCCGCGCGCGCGCGGCGCCGGCGCGCTTGAGCATCCATGGCGAATGCTCCGCGCAACGGCTATCTGATCTGTGGCGGTCTGTACCACGACATGGATTATGCAAGGTTGGAGTTGCTCAAATTGCTCGGCGAAGAAGAGCGCATTCGCGTCCGGGTGGGCGAGGACTACCGCGACGGCCCCGCGATTGCGGCGGCCGATTTTCTCGTGACCTACACCTGCAACGTCGTTCCGGCACCGGCCGAGCAAGATGCGCTCAAGAGCTTTTTGGCGGCCGGCAAGCGCTGGTTCGCGCTGCACGGCACGAACTCCGTGCTGCGCTACCTCAAAGGGCGCGGCTGGGAAGCTCCACGCAGCGCGCCGCAGTTCATGGCGATGCTGGGCAGCCAGTTTCTGGCGCATCCGCCGATGCAGCCGTACCGCGTCGAAGTCAGCGATCCTGCGCACCCGCTGGTCGCCGGCATCGAGCCGTTCGAGGCGGACGATGAGCTTTATTTGTGCGAATACCACGGCGCCCATCACGCGCTGCTGCACACGCGCTATCGGGGCGAGGCGCCGGGCTTCGTGGAAAATTCCTGGACCGGCGACGCGGCGGCGGCGAACGGCGATGGCGCTAAGCTTGCATCCGACCGGCAGCTCGTGCTGTACCTGCATCGCCACGGCGGCGGCGAGGTGCTTTACTGCACGCTCGGCCACTGCCGCAGTAAATATGACATGCGGCCGATGATCGAGGAATATCCAACCGTGGAACGCGGTAGTTGGAAATTACCGGTATATCGCCAATTGTTGCGCCGCGGCCTGCGTTGGGCCGCGGGGCTGTCCAGCTAGAGGATCGGAGGATGGCGCGCGAACCGACTCAAAGCGACCCGAAGACCGGCGCAACGGCAGGCGACGACGGCTTCCTTGCGCGCTCGAAAGCACCGAGCTTCACGCCGGTCAGGCGCGTGACGCCCGGGGCCGATGGCCGTACGGCCACGCTCAGGGGCACACCGATCGAAAAGGCGCGCGATCCCGAACTCGGCGACCGGATCATTGATCCGCGCCGCTACACCTCGCGCGAATTCATGCGGCTCGAGTGGGAACGACTTTGGAGCAAGGTGTGGTTGGTTGCGGGCCGCAGTATCGACATGCCAGACGCCGGGGACTACATCGTCACCGAGATCGGTACCGAATCGATCCTCATCGTGCGCCAGGAGGACGGCGGCATACGCGCTTTCTACAATGTTTGTCAGCACCGCGGCAATCGGCTGCGCGCGAGCGGGCAAGGCTCCGCCGGCGACTCGCGCTCCTTCAAATGCCTCTATCATCACTGGCAGTACAACCTCGACGGCAGCTACCGCAGGATTCCCGATGCCGATACGTTCCCGCAGGGCACGCCGCCCTATGGATTGACGGAGCTCAAATGCGCTACGTGGGGCGGCTTCGTCTGGTTTTCGATGAATCCCGACGCCGAACCGCTGGCGCAGTTTCTCGCGCCGATTCCGCAACACCTCGACCCGTACCATTTCGAGCGCATGGTGCAGACCCGCGACATCACGGTCGAGTGGGATTGCAATTGGAAGGCGTCGGTCGACGCGTTCAATGAAAGTTATCATGTGCAGGGCATTCACCCGCAGTTGCTGTGGCACTTGCACGATCTGGATATCCAAATCGATTGCTACGAACGGCACAGCCGCTACCTGATACCGTTCGCTGCGGTGTCGCCGCGCGTGCGCAAGCCCCCGTCGATACCCGAATCGATCAAGGGCATCATGAAAGCCGCCGGCATGGATCCGGCCGACTATGACGGACCGATCGGCAATATTCGCCGCGACGTGCAGCTGCACAAGCGCGCGACGAGCGCGCTGCAAGGCAAGGATTATTCCGAACTGAACGACGATCAGCTGACGGATGACTATCATTACCTGATCTTTCCGAACGTGTCCCTGAACGTGCATGCGGACGACTTCTGGGTATTTCGGCAGCGGCCGCACGCAACCGATCCGAACAAGATGTTTTATGACATTTGGACGTACGAACTGGTGCCGCATGGGCAGCCGTGGCCGGCGCGCGCGAAACACAAGACCTGGAAACACGGCGACAAGTCGATCGGTCTCGTGCTCGACCAGGACGCGGCGAATCTGCCGAACGTCCAAGCCGGCATGCATTCGCGCGGTTTTCGCGGCTTATGGCTGGGGAGTCAGGAATTGCGCATCCGGCATTTTCACCAGGCCATCGACGACTATCTGTTTGCCGGCGCACCGCATGGCGAAGACCGCGATCTTAAGGATGCGCCTTGAACGACAGCACGACGCTCACCGAAGCGCGCTTGCTGCGCGCCTACCGCCAAATGAAGCTCATCCGCGAGTTCGAGGAGCGGCTGCACGTGGAGATCGCGACCGGCGAGATCCCGGGGTTCACGCACCTGTATGCGGGCCAGGAAGCGATCGCGGTCGGTGTCTGCGAGCAGCTCACGGATGCCGATTTCATCGTCAGCACGCACCGTGGCCATGGGCATTGCATCGCCAAGGGCTGCGACGTCAGCGGCATGATGAAGGAGATTTATGGACGGCGCGACGGCCTTTGCCACGGCAAGGGCGGCTCGATGCATATCGCGGACGTAACAAAGGGCATGCTCGGTGCGAACGCGATCGTCGGCGGTGGACCGCCGCTCGCGGTGGGCGCGGCGCTGGCGTGCAAGCTGCGTGGCAATCTCTGCGTCAGCGTCGCCTTCGGCGGCGACGGCAGCGCCAATCAGGGCACGGTGTTCGAAGCGATGAACATGGCCGTCGTGCTGCGGGCGCCGGCAATCTTCGTCTTCGAGAATAACGGCTACAGTGAGCATACCGGCGCGGACTATGCGGTCGGTTCGCGCGATCTGGCCGGCCGCGCGCGTGGTTTCGGCATGTCCGCCGAATGCGTCGACGGCGCCGATTTCCATGCGGTGTACGACGCCATGGGCCGGGCCGTCGCGCGCGCCAAGCAAGGCGACGGTCCGAGCACGATCGAGGCGAAGATCACCCGCTACTACGGCCATTTCGAGGGCGATCCGCAGAACTACCGGGCTAAGGACGAGGTCGCGAGGCTGCGGATGACGATGGATTGCCTGAAACGTTTTCGCGCGCGGGTCGAAGCCGATCGCTCGGTGGCGCAAGCGGCTCTCGATGCCATCGATACAGAACTGCTGACGTTGATCGATCGAGTGGTCGCGGACGCAAAGGCGGCGCCTGCTCCGCCGGAAACCGATCTGTACACCGACGTGTACATTCAATATTGATCACCGGGAAACCAAACTCACCATGCCGCAGCTGACGATGCGCGACGCGCTCAACCAAGCCTTGCACCAGGAAATGGCGCGCGATTCGCGCGTCATTGTGCTCGGCGAGGATGTCTCCGGAGGCGCCGGCGGCACGTCGGGCGAACGCGAGGCGTCCGGCGGCATTTTCGGTGTTACCAAGGGTTTGCTGCCGAGGTTCGGCGAAGGGCGCGTCATCGATACGCCGATATCCGAGTCGGCGATCGTCGGCGCTGCGGCCGGCGCCGCGCTCGCGGGCCTGCGGCCGGTCGCGGAGATCATGTTTGCCGATTTCGTCGGCGTCTGCATGGATCAAATCTATAATCAAATCGCCAAATTCCGCTACATGTTCGGCGGCAAGAGCACGTGCCCCGTCGTCATCCGCATGGCGATGGGCGCGGGAATGAATATGGGCCCGCAGCATTCACAAACGATCTACTCGATGCTGACGGCGGTGCCGGGCCTCAAGGTCGTCGTGCCCTCGAATGCGTATGACGCCAAGGGCCTGTTGATCCAGGCGATCCGCGATGATGATCCGGTGATTTTCTTCGAACACAAGGCGCTCTACCCGCGAAAATCCGAGGTTCCGGAAGAAGCCTACACGCTGCCGTTCGGCGAGGCGAGTCTCGTGCGCGAGGGCGAACACGTTACGGTCGTCGCGATCGCGCGGATGGTGCCGTTCGCCGAGCGCGCCATCGATGCGCTGGCCGAAGAAGGCATTACCTGCGACCTGATCGATCCGCGCACGACCTCGCCTCTGGATGTGGATACGATCCTCGAGAGCGTCGAAGGCACCGGGCGCTTGGTCGTCGTCGACGAATCGCCGCCACGATGCAGCGTGGCCGCGGACATCGCCGCGATCGTCGCCGAAAGGGCCTTCCGCTCGTTGAAGCGGCCGATTATTCAGGTCACCGCGCCGCATACGCCGGTGCCGTTTGCGCCGTCCTTGGAGCGCGCGTACGTACCGGGGCCGCCGCGTATCGAGGCGGCGATCCGCCGCGCGATGACGGACGCTTGATGGGTACCGCGATCGTTGCCGTGACGATGCCGAAGTGGGGCATCGAAATGACCGAGGGCACGATCACTGGCTGGCGCCTGCGCGAAGGCGAGCGCGTCGAGCGCGGCGCCGAGCTGCTCGACGTGGAGACCGAGAAAATCGTCAATGCGGTCGAGGCTCCAGCGGCCGGCGTGCTCCGCCGAATCGTCGCAAGCGACGGCGAAACATGCGCCGTCGGCGCACTGATCGGCGTGATCGCCGACGTGCAGGCGAGCGAAACCGACGTGGCCCTGTTCATCCAATCGTTCGTTGCCGCGGTCGTTTCGTTCGAACCGGCCGCAGCGGCTGCGAGCGAACCGGCGGCAGCCGCCCCGCCGGCAGCGAAGGCACAGGTCCGAGACGCTGGCGGCGATGCCGAGGAGGTGCGCGTCAGCCCGATCGCACGCCGCGTGGCCGAGCGCTTGGCTGTCGATTTGTCGCAGCTGACCGGTTCGGGCCGCAACGGGCGGATTTCAAAGGAAGACGTGGAGGCGTTCGCGGCGCGCGCGCTGATCGGCCGCGACCCGCTCGGCGCAGCCGCGGCGGCGGCGGCGGCGCCGGGCGCGGCCGGTGGCGGCCTGCGGCGCGTTGCAATGAGTGCGCGGCGCAGAACGATCGCGCAGCGCTTGCAGCACTCGAAGCAGTCGATTCCTCATTATCGCGTGGAAATGGACGCGGATGTCGCCGCGTTGTTGGCAGTGAAGAGCGCGCGCGACGCCGCAGCGTCCGCGAGAATCACCGTCAACGACTACTTGTTGCGCGCCACGGCGCTCGCGCTCGTACAGCATCCGCTGGTCAATGCACAGATCGACGGCGAGGATATCCTGCAGTTCGAGCACGCCGACATCGCGATCGCCGTCGCCGCACAGGCCGGGCTCGTGACTCCGATCGTGCGCCACGCCGATGTAAAAACCTTGACGGCCATTGCGGCGGAGAGCCGCGATTTGATCGATCGGGCGCGGCTCGGTACGCTCGTGCGCGAGGAGATTACCGGCGGTTCGTTCACGATCTCGAACCTTGGCATGTTCGGCGTGACGCGCTTCGATGCGATCATCAACGCGCCGCAGGTGGCGATTCTAGCGGTTGGCGCCGTAGCGAAACGCCCGGTGGCGCGCGGCGACGGGCTGGCGCTCAGCGATATTCTCACCCTGACGTTGTCCGCGGATCATCGCGTCGTCGACGGCGCGGTCGGCGCAGCCTTCCTGCGCACCTTGCGGGATTTGCTGCAGCAGCCGGCGGCGCTCTAGCGCGGCTGCCGGTAATAGTGCTGCCAGGTCGGGAGTTTTTCGGGAAAATCCGCCATCTGCGGTGCGGCGTAGGCGCGATTGCGCAGCGCATCGACCAGCGTCTGCGAGTAATCCGCCGGGCGCAGGTAATAAAAGAAGGCGAGGGCGCGGTCTCGAAAGCGCCAGCGCCCGTCCTCATGGCGATATTCGTCGTGGTAGCGCAGCGAAGCCCACATCGGCTCGCCGTTGCGCACGACTTCGGCGTGCGCATTGACCAGACCGGTGGCACGCGCAGGCTCGTCCGCGTCGAATTCGATGACATGGTCGTGGGTGAAATGGTTGCTCGGTCCGAGCACGGCGAATCGCCCGTGAAATTGTGCGACGACCGCCTCGCGGCCGCTCGCGTTCATGACACCATCGAGCGAGCGGAACACGCCGTCGCGGCTGAAACACCGTCCGATGGCGTCGATGTCCCGTGCGTCGACGGCGAAACAATAGCGGGCCACCAATTCGCGGATTTCCACACGCGCTTCCAGGCGTGCAATGCGCTGCGCCAGGTCCGCCTCGGCCGTGGGCTTCGCGCCGTTCATGATTTCCTGCGCTGTGGCATAAGGGGAGGGCTGCTCGATGGCGTCTGATGGACGTTATTACGAGGATCTTGTCATCGGCGAGGTTAGCGAGTCAAACACGCGCGCCGTGACGAGCGATGAACTCGTCGAATTCGCATTGCGCTACGATCCCCAATATTTCCATGTAGACCCCGTGGCGGCGCGTCGATCCGTATTCGGCGAATTGTTCGCCTCCGGTATCCACAGCGCGGCGCTGTGGCGTTCGTTGGATCACCAGATCAGCGGCGATATCCGCTGGATCTGCGGGATCGCGTGGGAGGAAGTGCGTTGGCCGAATCCGGTGCGGGCGGGCGATCTGTTGCGTGCGCGCGCCGAGTGCCTTGCGAAGCGGCTCAGCCGCTCCGATCCGCGGCGCGGCGTGGTCGAATACCGGTACACGCTGCTGAACCAGCGCAACGAAACCGCGTTCACGTGCCGTAGCGTCAATCTCATCGAGGTCCGATCCCCCGCCTAGCCTTGCGCGGCGCTCTTGTCCGCGACCCGCAGCGTGTACCCGCCGGACTTTTCGTCGGCCCGCAGGTTCAGAAGACCGCGCTTTTGCGCCTCGCCGAGCAAATCATTGAACGAGCGAAAGCCGTACGCACGCTCGCTGAAACCCGGATTGCGCCGCTTGATCGCCTGTTTGATCATCGAACCCCAAATCGGCTCGCTCTCGCCGCGCTCCTCGGTGACCGCCTCCAGGGTTTCGACCACGAGCTCGAGCGCATCGGCGAGATCCGGTCCCTTGTTGTCGGTGGGTGCGGCGGCCGCCAGGCGCGGTGCGGCCGCCACGCCGGTGCTGCGACGCCGTGTTTTCGACGGCTCCTTGCGGACCAGATCGTCGTAGTAGATGAATTCGTCGCAATTGTTGATGAACAAGTCCGAGGTCGAGTTCTTGACGCCGACGCCGATGACGGTCTTGGCGTTTTCCCGCAGTTTGCTGACCAATGGCGAAAAATCCGAGTCGCCGCTCAAGATCACGAACGTATCGACGTGCGCCTTGGTGTAGCAAAGGTCGAGCGCATCGACGACCATGCGGATGTCGGCGGAGTTCTTGCCGGACTGGCGCACGTGCGGGATCTCGATCAACTCGAAGGCCGCTTCGTGCAGCCCGCGCTTGAATTCCTTGTAGCGGTCGAAGTCGCAGTAGGCCTTCTTGACGACGATATGGCCCTTCAGCAATAGACGTTCGAGGACTTTTTCGATATCGAAGCTCGGATAATGCGCGTCGCGCGCGCCGAGCGCGATGTTCTCCAGATCGAGAAACACCGCCATCGTCGCATCGGTCGAACGCGTCGTCATCGGCGCATCCATTGGGGCGGCCGGCGCCGCTTCAAGGCCCGGGCTCCGTCGCGGCCGGAATCTCGCCGGCCGGCGCGAGCGGCGTCGTGCCGGGAGGCGCGGCGGGAGGCGCACCCGGATGATAGCGCTGCACGGCGTCCGCGAGCACATCGTCTCGCATGAACAGCACGTCGCGGAATTTCCCCTGCGTGTACATCAGCGCCTGATCCTCGAAGTGCGGCGAGGCCGGATCGCCGCTCTCCCCGCCGGTCATGATCGCTTTGGCGCGCACCACGGGACCGAATTCGACCGCGGCGACGAAGCTGTTGCCCTCGGTTCCGTAGATTTTTTTGGTCGTGCGCGGCTCGTCGGAGTCGAAGGAGGCGAGCGCACCCCATTTGGACGGCGCGAACCCGACCGGCAGGCTCGGTAGGTCATCATCGAATGATTGGACGATGTCGTCGTTCAGGCGTTGGAACCGGTTGACCTCGCCCCACGGCGTCTGCCAACGGCCGAAATCACGCTGTAAGGCCGCGACGGCGCTTGCGAGCGCATCGAGCCGATCGTCATCGGTCACATGTCCGACGAGATAATCGTAGACCGGCTCGTCGACGGCCTGTGCCGCGGCCGCCTTGAGGTCCATCAGGTTCTGGCCCCAAAAAATCGCCAGCGTCGTCGCCACGGAAGCCACGCCGGTGCGCCGGTCCCAGGACGTGAGGGCCGCGATCGGTCCTTGCAATTGCGCGTGGCGCGGATCATCCGTGGGCAAGCGGTCGTAGGCTTGCAGCAACGGCGGCAGCAGCACGTCGAATGCGCTCAGACGGCTGTCGTAGCCGATGGCGATCAGTGTGGTCAAGTTCACGGCGTGAATATTCTGCAGCAGCTGCACGGCGTGGATGCCGCGCGGATTCTCGCGCGTCGTCCACATGTAGCGCGGATAGTCGCCGATATTGGGGCTGTCGGCGCCGGCCGCGGAGAACGGCCAGTCGTTCGTATTTTGAATCCACCCGTTCGGCGGATTCAGCAGCGTGATCGTCTGCGCGAGCGTATGCCGTCCTTGCCATTCGGTCGCCGGGTTGCTGCCGTCCACGGGGTGCGTGTAATCGAAGCGCGGATCCCGCCGCGGAATGAAATTGCCGTGAAAATACGCGATCGTGCCGTCGCCGTCCGCATATACCGTGTTGTTCGTCGTGTCGGTGCGCATGTCCTGGGTCTGGCGGAACGACGCGTAATCCACGGTCTTGGTGCGCAAATACGCCTGTTCCAGCGCCGGCACCGGATCGATCAGCATCTTCACGGCGATCCAGCGGCCGCCGGCGGCGCGTACGATCGGTCCATGATGACTGCGATAGACCGTGAACGTGCGCGTCGCGAGACGGGCGCCACGCAGGTAGCGGATCCTGATGCGGCTTGCGTGCAAGCGGCGCAGCCCGCCGCTATAGCGGTAATACACTGCGCCGTGCTTGCGGATGATCCTTTCCGCGTACTCGTCCACGGCGTCGCCGCCGTACGAGGTATGCATCCAACCGTTATGCGCGTTGAAGCCCTGGTAGACGAAGAACTGCCCCCAGGTGACCGCGCCATACGCGTCCAAGCCTTCGTCGCTGGTCATTTGCAGCTCGGCGCGAAAGTAGAACGAGGTGTGCGGATTGATCCACAGGAGCGCGTGGCCCGAGAGGCTGCGGCTCGGCGCAATCGCAAAGCCGTTCGAGCCGCCGGGCGCTGACAGCGCTGCGGCGTCCTTGCCGGGCGGGCGCCGCTCGGCGGGCAATGGCTGGCCGCCGTAGAAGGCCGCGAGCTCGTGCAGATCGACGCTGTCGATGTCCCCGCCGATGCTGCCCTCGGTGAACGACAACCCCATCCACGGTGAGTAATGCCAGATCACCCGCGGCACGACGCGCGGATGCTCGGCGAGATAGCAGTTCAGGCCGTCGGCCCACGCGACCAGCAGCGCCTTGAGCCACGGCGGGCTCCACCGGTATTGCGCGCGCAGATAGCGGTCATTGATGAACAGGCGCTGGCGCAGGTCATTGTAGATCGCCGACTCGCCTTTGGCTTCGGCAAGGCGGCCGAGGCTGACGATATAATTACGCTCGATGCGGCGGAAATCGTCCTCCGCCTGCGCATAGATCGTACCGAAAACGGCATCGGCGTCGCTGTGGCCATAGATATGCGCAATGCCCCACGAATCGCGGATGATCTCCACTTGCTGGGCCTCTTGGTCACAGCGGGCGCGGGCGGGCCTCGCGGCGACGGCTTGAGATCCGGCGGCGCCGGCGCGCGCGCCGGTCACGGCGAGTACAACGGCGGCGACCAGACGTTTCATCAGCGACCGACCTCCGCGATGCGATACCAGCTCCAGGCGAGCGCACTCCAGATCGGGATCGCGAACAGTAGCCATGGCTCATTTTGCTGGACGGTGCCGGGCAAAAGGTGCAGCAGCACGGCAATCAGCGCCGCGAACAACTGCAGCACGACCAGCACGCGCGCGCATCGCGACACTGGGCGGCCGCGGCGTGCGCGCCACACCGCCCGCAGGAAAGCGAACGCGAACGGATTGAACAGCAGCAGGTTCGCATTCGCCCAGGCTACGCGATGCAGCGTCAGCGTCCACAGCCCGAGCAGGATCGTGCCCGCGACTGCCGCGTTCAGCAAGTAAATCGTCGCGAGCACGGCGTAAGCCGTCGACCAGCGGCGGCGCGTCCAGACGATCAGCGCCGCAAAGCCGAGGCCGGCGAGCGCCAGCGGCGCACGCAGATCCGGCGCTGTCGCCGGCGTCGCCGCGAGCCGGTTCGGCGCGATCAGCCGCTCCCGTGCGACCAGCGGCCGCAGGGCGCCATGGGCATCGGCGATGCGCACCACGCGCAATTGGTCCTGCAGGACCATCGGCAGAAAGCTCTCGTGCCAGGCGTTCAGCGGCTGGTCGGCGTAGGGGCCGAGGCCCAAATCCAGCAACAGCATCAGCCATGGCTGTGCGCGCATCAGACGGCCGATTTGCTGCCGGTAGGTCATTGTGCCGGCGCGCGCGGCCAGCTGCGTTTCGAGCGCGCCGCCCAGCGCCATATTTAACGCATCGCGCACCCGCGTCGTGCAATTGTCGCGCAGATAATCGTAGTTATAGCCGGCGTTTTCGGGACGCAGATTCCACAGCAGGAAATCGCGTAAGCGCGCGGCCTCGGCCGCGCTCAGCGCGAGGCGCTGGCGGACCACCGAGCGGCCGCTGGCCATGTAGAAGCGTTCATCGACAGCGCTCGGCTCGGCATCGATCATGTAGTGCATGTAGCCGCGGGCGAAGTTCAACAGAAAGCCGCGCGCATCGAAATCGAACACGCCGTAGTTGAAATTCACCGCCTCACCGGACGCGCTGTCCCGCAGCTCGAGCGCATCGTGGCCGAACCGTTCCCAATAGATCGCGCCCGGTCCATAGGTGATCAGGGCGACCTGCAGGTGCGCGCCGGGCGCAGCCACGATGCCGGCGCGCGCCTGCGGTACATGAATCAGACACAGCATCGCAAGCGCGACGGCGGCGCTCTTTGGTCGCATCGGCAATTCCCTGGTCTTTGTCTGAGCGTGAGCTTTGTTGCTCGGGCAAAGTATAGCTGCCGGCGTGCGCGCTGAGCAGCCTGCCGCGGTCCGCAATGTGGCATTTTCTATCATGCAGTTTGCATGCTTTGGACATGCGGGGCGCCCCGGCGCAACCGGTATAATGACCGCCTAGCGCGGGGGCAGCGGCCTTGGACGAGTACAGCGAACAGCAGCGGATGATACAGGGCAGCGCACGGGAGTTCGCGCAGCGGGAACTCGCGCCGCACGCGGCCGAATGGGACCGGGACGGTTGGATCGCCGATGCCGCGGTGGCGAAGCTCGGCGAACTCGGCTTGCTCGGCATGACCGTGCCGGAGGAGTGGGGCGGCTCCTATACCGATTACACGGCCTACGCGCTCGCGGTCGAGGAGATCGCCGCCGGCTGTGCCGCAACCTCGGCACTGATGAGCGTCCACAGTTCGGTCTGCTGCGGCCCGATCCTGCACCACGGCAGCGCGGCACAAAAACGCCGTTTTCTCGTCGACATGGCTCAAGGGCGGCGGATCGGCTGCTTTTGTCTGACCGAGCCGCAGGCGGGTTCCGAGGCGCACAACTTGAAGACTCGCGCGGTGCCGGACGGCGACGGGTGGGTGCTGAACGGCACGAAGCAGTTCGTCACCAACGGCAAGCGCGCCGCGATCGCGATCGTCTTTGCGGTGACGGACCCGGAGAAAGGCAAGAAAGGCCTGTCGGCATTCGTCGTACCGACCGATACGCCGGGGTTCGGCGTCGGTCCGCCGGAGCACAAGCTCGGCATCCGCGGCTCCGATACCTGCGCGATCAGTTTGGATAATTGCCGCCTCGCGGCGGACGCGCTGCTCGGCGCACGCGGCAAGGGTCTCGCGATCGCGCTGTCGAATCTCGAGGGCGGGCGCATCGGCATCGCCGCGCAGGCGATCGGTATCGCGCGCGCCGCGTTCGAGGCGGCGCTCGCCTATGCGAAGACACGCCGGCAATTCTCGCGGCCGATCGGCGAGTTCGGCAGCATCGGCAACATGCTCGCCGACATGCATACTGCGATCAGCGCGGCGCGTTTGCTGACGCATCGCGCTGCGCAATTGCGCAGCGCGGGATTGCCTTGCCTGTCACAGGCCAGTCAGGCGAAACTGTACGCCTCGGAGATGGCCGAACGCGTCTGCTCGAAGGCCATACAGATTCACGGCGGCTACGGCTACCTGGACGCCTACACGGTCGAACGTCTGTATCGGGACGCGCGCATCACGCAAATTTACGAGGGGACGAGCGAGATCCTGCGCTTGCTGATCGCCCGGCACTTATTGCAAGACACTCGAGAGGAAGCCCGATGAATACCGCCACCGCCAAGCTTGCTGAACCCACCGCGACGGTCAAGTTGCTGATCAACGGCCGTTTCGTCGAATCCGCAGCGACGCAGTGGCAAGACATCGTCAATCCCGCCACCCAACAGGTGCTCGCGCGCGTGCCGTTCGCGACCGACGCCGAAATCGATGCCGCGGTGGCCGCCGCCAAAGAAGCGTTCAAGACCTGGAAGCACACGCCGCTCGCGGCGCGCGCGCGCATCATGCTGAAGCTGCAGGCGCTGGTCCGCGAACACACCAGCCGCATCGCCAAGACCTTGAGCGCCGAGCAGGGTAAGACCTGGGCCGATGCCGAGGGGGACGTGTTTCGCGGCCTCGAGGTGGTCGAGCACGCCTGCTCCATCGGCAGTCTGCAGCTGGGCGAATTCGCTGAAAATGTCGCCGGCGGCGTCGATACCTACACGCTGCGTCAGCCGATCGGCGTTTGCGCCGGCATCACGCCGTTCAATTTTCCGGCGATGATCCCGCTGTGGATGTTTCCGATGGCGATCGTCTGCGGCAACACTTTCGTGTTGAAGCCCTCGGAGCAGGATCCGCTGACGCCGATGCTGCTCGCGGAACTGGCGCTCGCGGCCGGCATCCCGCCCGGCGTGCTCAATGTCATCCACGGCGGCAAGCGCGCGGTGGATGCGCTGTGCACGCATCCGGACATCGCCGCCGTCTCGTTCGTCGGCTCGACCGTGGTCGGCACGCACGTGTATCAATTGGCCTCACAGCACGGCAAGCGCGTGCAGTCGATGATGGGCGCCAAGAATCACGCGGTGGTGATGCCGGATGCGCACAAGGAGCAGTCGCTGAACGCGCTGGTCGGAGCGACGTTCGGCGCCGCCGGACAGCGCTGCATGGCGACCTCTGTGACCGTACTCGTCGGCGCGACGCAGCGCTGGATTCCCGACATCGTCGCGAAAGCGAAGATGCTGAAGGTCAACGCCGGCGACGAAGCCGGCACCGACCTCGGGCCGGTCATCTCGAAGAGCGCGAAGAACCGCATCCTCGGCTTGATCGAGGACGGCGTGCGCGAGGGCGCGAAGCT
>JAYTQR010000182.1:0-4614 GCA_043746615.1 Gammaproteobacteria bacterium
AGCGAGTACGCCGGCGGCAGCGAGTACGCCGGCGGCAGCGAGTACGCCGGCGGCAGCGAGTACGCCGGCGGCAGCGGCAACGACGCAGTCCGAATCCCCGTCAGCTGCAGCGTCCGACGCGGCAGCGCGCGGCGGTACGTACCGGGTCGCGCGCGGCGACACACTATCGAAGATTGCGGTCAAATTGCACGCCGAGGGCCAGGGCTCCGTCGATCAGACGATGCTTGCCTTGTTCCGTGCGAATCCAGAGGCCTTCGGCGGCAATATCAATATTCTGCGCCGCGGTGCGATCTTGCGCGTGCCGGGGGCCGATCAAGTCGCCGCGCTGAAGGAAAGCGCAGCGATCAAGGAAATCAACCGCCAAATGCGCGGCTGGTCGGGCACCGCCGCGGGTGCTCCGGGCGGCCGATTGCGGCTGGTCGCGCCGTCCGCGGCCGCCGCCGCCGGTGCCGGAACGCCACACGGTGGTGCGGCGAATGTCGGCGAGACCAACTTGCTGAAGGATCGCATTAAGGATTTGGAGACCCGGCTCACCGATGCGCGCCGCCTGATCGATGTCCGCAACCAGGAACTCAGCGACCTGCAGCGCAAGCTCGGCCTGCCGGCCAGCCCGCCGCCGCCGGTCGCTATGGCGCCGTCCACCGCCGTGACGGCGCCGGCCGCCGTGACGCCGCCGGCCGCTGTGGCACCGTCCAGCGCGGCAGCTCCGTCCACTACTCCGGTGCCGGCTGCGCAGACTGTCGCACCGGCTGCGACCGCCGCTTCAGCCGCCGCGCCGGCGGCGAAGCCCGTGCCGCTGCCGCCGCGCCCGCAGTTGCAACAGACGCCGGTTCCGGTGCCGCACGCCGCCGGCGGCAACGGCTCCTGGCTCGATTGGCTTACCGCTAACTGGTGGCTTCCAGCGGCTGCGGTCATCGCGCTGTTGGTAGGCCTCGGATTCGCCGCATTCCGGCGCCGCGAACAGACTTCAATCGACGATTTCGTGGCGATGGCCGGCGCCGACGCCGCCGCGCCCGGCGTGAGGGAGACTCCCGCGCGTGTGTTGTCTGGACGCAAGGCGGCCGACGAATCATTCGTCGTCGAGGAGAGCGGCCCGCATAAAGCGCCCGATTTCGTCGTCGGCGACTACGTCGTGGCCGCGGCGCCCAGCATCGACGACACACTGTCGAGTGAAGGCGCCATGAACTTGGATCAGGGCGATCCGCTCGCGGAAGCGGATTTCCACATGGCCTATGGTCTGTACGACCAAGCCGCCGATCTCGTGCGCATCGCGCTCGAACGAGAGCCCGACCGGCGCGATTTGCGCCTCAAACTGCTCGAGATTTACTTCGTCTGGGGCAACAAGGATCTATTCTTGCAAACGGCGAAGAGTTTGGAGGCGACACGCGACCGTGCGCCCGCCGGCGAATGGGACAAAATCGTCATCATGGGCAAGCAAATTTGCCCGGGCGAGCCGCTGTTCGCGCAATCCGCGGGCGGCGGACGCGGCGCCGCCGCGCTCGTCGACTTGAATCTAGAAGGCGGCGAGAATCACGTCGACATCGATTTGTTCGGTGAACCCGAGGGCGAGCGCAGCTCGCGCGATCTGGCCGGCGGCAAGGCGGGCGAGGATACCGCGGTCACCGGCGAATCGCCGCAGCTGCACGGCGACTCCGGTCTGGACTTCGTCTTCGATGCCCCGGAACGCGGCGCGGACGACTCGCCGACGGGCGAGTCGCCGACCCGCGAGATGCCGGCGCGCGACGAGCCCACGGTCGAGTCGGAGCGCATGGAATTGACCGATGCGCCGACGGCCGAATCGCCGGCGCTGAACGGGGATTCCGTGCGCGAGCAGCTGTCCGGGAAACTTCCGCAGAGCGGCTTCGAGCATACGGCCGAAATGTCGATCGACGATCTGGGTCTCGATCTGGATGGACTGGAGCAGACCGGTTCGCCCGCGGCAAGCGGCTCGCATCTCGAGCAGACCGATCATCCAGCCGACGCGCCGACGATGCTCGCGGGACTCGACGAACGCTCGCGGCGCATGCTGGCCGAGGCCGAGGGCCGCGCGCACGACCGCGATTTGACCGAACTGGAGCGCGAACTCGAAGCCTCATTCATTTCGGAGATCGACGCGAGCCGCGACGACATGAAAACCGCCGTGATACCGTTGGTATCCTCGCCCACCGTGGAGATACCGCGTGATCCGACGGCCGCCGACACTGCGCAGTTCAAGACGGCCGAGCTTTCCACCGTGCGGGATCGGGAGCGCCAGCAAGCCGACGCGACCTCCGAGCTGCACGGCGTCAATTCCGACAGCATCGATTTGGATTTGGATCGGCTGGCGAATGCGCTCGGCAGCGGCGATACCGTGCATCAACCGCGGGCCGCCGAGGAATTATTCTCGAGCGAGGTGTTTGAGCCGAGTCAACGGAGCCGGCACGTCGACCTCGACGTCGGCACTGCACTCGAGGCCGTGGACCGATCGGCGACCAAGACGCTGACGCAGCAAGGCACCGCGCAGTTTCCGGTCAACTTAGTCCACGCGAACGGCGTGCAACCGCGCGGCGACTCGGCACCAGAATTCGAACCGGTGACGATGAGTGAAGTCGGCACGAAATTGGATCTGGCCCGCGCCTACATGGACATGGGCGACCCCGAGGGCGCTCGCAGCATTCTCGACGAAGTGGTACAGGAAGGTTCCGCGAGCCAGAAACAGGAAGCACAGCGGCTGATCCAGTCCTTGCCCGGTTGACGTGTCTGCCGTCGGGCGTCGCGTCGCCGCCATCGTCGAATACGATGGCACCGGATTCGCCGGCTGGCAATCGCAAGCCCACGCCCCGTCGATCCAAGATGCCGTGCAGCGGGCGCTGGCGTTCGTTGCCGGGCACGCGATCTCGGCGGTCTGCGCCGGCCGCACCGATGCCGGCGTGCATGCCGTCGGTCAGGTCGTTCACTTCGACACCATCGCCGCGCGCTCGCCGCGCGCGTGGGTACTCGGCGCCAATACGAAATTGCCGCCGACGATCGCCGTGCAATGGGCCGCGGAAACCCGCCCGGAATTTCACGCCCGGCATACGGCAATCCGCCGCACCTACCGCTATTGCATAATGAACCGCAGTGCGCGCTCGGCATTGCAACGCGCGCGCAGCGCATGGGTCCATCGTCCGCTCGACGTCGAGGCCATGCAATGCGCGGCCGACGTGCTGATCGGCGAGCACGATTTCGCGGCGTTTCGCTCGGCCGAATGTCAATCGAAGACGGCGGTGCGGCGCGTCGATGCCGCGCGTGTTTGTCGCGACGGCGATTATGTTTGGCTGACGCTGACGGCGAACGCCTTCCTGCACCATATGGTGCGCAATATCGCCGGTACGCTGCTCGACATGCAGCGGGCTGCCGATCCAGCCGGCGCGATGGCCGAGGTGCTGGCGGGCGGCGACCGCCGCTCGGCGGGCATGACGGCGCCGGCCGCCGGACTCTATTTATGGCGGGTGGAATATCCGGCCGAGTACGCAATCCCGACGCCCGGCGAGGGGTTTTCGACACGGGCGCCGGGCTGATCTGGGTTAAGATGGGCCCATGTCCTGGTTCGAGCGCATCGTCCCTTCACGTATCAATACCGAGCGCCGCACGCGCTCCGTGCCCGAGGGCTTGTGGACCAAATGTCCCGCTTGCGACACGGTGCTGTATCGCGCCGAGATCGAACGCAGTCTGCAGGTCTGCCCGAAATGCAGCCATCACATGCGCATCGGCGGCCGTGAACGCCTGACCAAGTTCTTGGACATGGGGTCCACAGCCGAAATCGCCGCCAAGCTCGAGCCGGAGGACCCGCTCAAGTTCAAGGATTCGAAGCGCTACAAGGATCGGTTGCTGCAAGCGAAGAAACAGACCGGCGAGCGCGACGCGCTGGTGGTGATGGCGGGGAAATTGAACGGACTGGATATTGTCGCCTGCGCGTTCGAGTTCCGCTTTCTGGGCGGCTCGATGGGTTCGGTCGTCGGCGAGAAGTTCGTGCGCGCCGTCGAACATAGCCTCGAACATCGTAAGCCTCTGGTGTGCTTCGCGGCGAGCGGCGGTGCGCGCATGCAGGAGGCGCTGTATTCGCTGTTGCAGATGGCGAAGACCAGCGCGGCGCTCAAGCGCTTGTCCGAAGCGCGCCTGCCGTTCATATCCGTGATGACCGATCCGACCACGGGCGGCGTTTCGGCCAGTCTCGCGATGCTGGGCGATATCAACATCGGAGAGCCGAAAGCGCTGATCGGATTCGCGGGTCCGCGCGTGATCCAGCAGACGGTTCGCGAGACCCTGCCCGAGGGTTTCCAGCGCAGCGAGTTTCTCTTGGAACACGGCGCGCTCGACATGATCATCGACCGCCGCGAGATGCGCGACCGCATCGGCAGCATGCTGCGGCTGCTGACCGGCAAAGAACCCGCCGCCGCTTAAACGCTTGGCCAATCGCGTTCCGTCGACTCTCGATGCATGGCTCGCGTACCAAACGCAAGTCCATCCACGGGCGATCGACTTGGGACTGGAGCGGCTCGAGGTGGTATTGCGCCGCCTGCAGTGGCGCCAGCCGTTGGTTCCCGTGATCAGCGTCGCCGGGACGAACGGCAAGGGATCCGTCGCTGCGACCGG
>JAYTQR010000183.1:0-7595 GCA_043746615.1 Gammaproteobacteria bacterium
GCGAAGCGCATGGCGCAACTACTCGGCGAATCCGTCGGCAAGCGCGTCGGCTACCGCACGCGGCTCGACTCGCGGGTCGGGCGCGAGACATGCATCGAAGTGGTCACCGAGGGAATTCTGACCCGCATGCTGCAGGACGATGCTTCGTTGAGCGGTTACGGCTGTGTATTGTTCGATGAATTCCACGAGCGCAGCATGCACGCGGATCTCGGTCTGGCGTTGACGATCGAGAGTCAACAGACCTTGCGCGAGGATTTGCGTCTCGTCGTGATGTCCGCGACGCTCGATCTGCAGCCGCTTGCGCGGCTGCTCGACGATGCGCCAATCGTTACGGCCGCGGGCCGCACGTTCGACGTAACGACGCAGTATGTCGGGCGCCGCCCGGATCTCGACGTAGAATCGCAAACCACTCAGGTGCTGCGCACGGCATTGCAGGAAGGTGTAGGCGATGTCCTGTGTTTCTTGCCGGGTGCGGCCGAAATTCGCCGCGTGCAGCGGCTTCTCGAGGATGGGGGACTCGAGCCGCACGTGCGCGTGCTGCCCCTGTACGGCGAGCTCGGCGAGGCCGCGCAGGACGCGGCGCTGGCAGCCGCCGCGCCCGGTCAGCGCAAGATCGTGCTGGCGACCTCGATCGCAGAAACCAGTTTGACGATCGCCGGCGTGCGCATCGTCGTCGATTGCGGATTGCGCCGCTACGCCGAATTCGATCCGGTGACCGGCATGAGCCGGCTGGTCACGGGAAAAATCTCGCAAGCCGCTGCGGACCAGCGCCGAGGTCGGGCGGGACGGCTGTCCGCGGGCCACTGCTACCGGCTCTGGTCGGAAGGCAGCCATGCCGCGCTCGCGCCGCAGAGCGAAGCGGAGATCCTGCACGCGGACCTTGCGCCATTGGCGCTGGAATTGGCCGACTGGGGCGCGGTCGATGCACTCAGTCTGCGCTGGCTCGACCGGCCGCCGGCCGCGCACCTGGCCCAGGCGCGCGACTTGCTGCGCCGGCTCGAAGCGATCGACGCGCACGACCGGATCACCGCGCACGGCCGTCGCCTCGCACGGATCGGTGCACATCCACGTCTCGCGCACATGCTGTGTAGCGCGGCTGCCTTGGGCGCTGCGCGCCTCGCCTGCGATCTGGCGGCGATCTTGAGCGAACGCGACATCCTGCGAGCAGCCCCGGGTGCCCGTGACGCGGATGTGCGCTTGCGGGTCGCGGCGCTCAACGCCGCGAACCATGGACTGCCGGCGGGCATCAGCGCAGACGCCCGCGCGCTGGCGCAGGCCGCGCGCCGCTCGGCCGAATGGCGCCGCGAGTTCGCGGGCGACATCGCCGACACGGCCGATCCGGACACGGCGACCGGTCTGTTGCTCGCGCTCGCGTATCCCGACCGTATCGCCCGCGCGCGCGGGTACGGCCGGCGGTATTTGCTCGCCAACGGACGCGGCGCCGCTTTCGGCGAACCGCAGGGACTCGCGAATTCGGCGTTCATCGTCGCGGCGGAGCTCGACGGCGCGGAACGCGAGGCGCGGATCTTTCTCGGTGCGCCGGTCGAGCTGGCCGATCTGGAACGTAGCTTCACAGCGCAGATCGACGAGCGCAGCGAGATCCTCTGGGATACGCGTGAGCAGGCGGTGCGCGCACAGCGTGAACGGCACCTCGGCGCCTTGGTCCTCTCAGCCGAGGACCTCGCCGCTCCGTCGCCGGCGGCAGTCGCCGCCGCGGCGCTGCACGGACTGCGCCTGATGGGGGTCGCCGCGCTGCCCTGGACCAGTGACTTACGGCAGTTCCAGGCGCGCGTCGCGCTGATGATCCGATGCGCCGTTCCTGCGCCCGCGCCGTGGCCGCATATCGGCGATGCGGCGCTGCTTGCCGATTTGGAGCAATGGGCGCCGCCGTGGATACTGGGATTCACGCGCCGCGAACATTTCACACGCCTGGATTTGGGCAATGCGCTGCGGAGCCGCTTGACGCACGCGCAGCGCGGCGCGCTCGATCGGGAAGCGCCGACGCATTTGACCGTGCCGAGCGGTTCGAGCGTACCAATCGATTACCTGGACGGTGATAATCCGACCGTCTCCGTACGACTGCAGGAAATGTTCGGTTTAACGGCGACGCCCTGCATTGCGCTTGGCCGCGTGCCGCTGCTGCTGAAATTGCTGTCGCCGGCCGGCCGGCCCGTGCAGGTGACTCGAGATCTCGTGAGCTTCTGGAACCACGGCTATCATGAGGTCCGGAAAGAATTGAAGGGCCGCTATCCGAAACATTATTGGCCGGAGGATCCGCATGCCGCGCAGCCGACTCGCCGTGCGCGGCCCCGCTGAGTAACCGATGAGCAGAATTTCCTTGCTGACGGGGCCGTCGGGCCCGGAGGCTTACCGCACCACGGCGCGTTGGCTGGCGCTCAGTATCGGGCTGCTGATCGTCTGGGGCTCGCTGTACCCGCTTGAGTTTTTGATGCCGACGGGTGCGCAGGTCATGGAAAAACTGACCCATGCGGGATCGCATTTCATCTCGCGCACTGATCTGATCGCGAATTTCCTGCTGTACCTGCCGTTCGGTTCCGCATGCGCGCTGGCGGTCGGCGCCAACGATCCGACGCGCCGAGTCGCGTGGGCGACGTCGCTGGGATCGCTGCTGTCGCTGTCGATGGAACTGACGCAGCTCGCGACCCCGCACCGCGTGACCAGCATCTTCGATTGGTCGTTGAACACGTCCGGAACGTTGATCGGCGCGGCCGCCGTCGCGCTCTACCTGCTGATCGGCGTCCGCTGGCGCTTTGCGAACCTGCGCGCTGCGCGGCCGGCAGTGATACCGGTGAGCCTGCTCGCGGTATGGTTCATCGGCGAATTCGCGCCCTATCTGCCGGTGCACAACACCCTCGCGTTCGGCAAGCACTGGCACACCTCCTGGCATATCCGGCACTTCTTCCTCGCGGCGAATTGGTTCGAGCCGTTGGCGACGTGGTGGATCATCGCCGAGTGCGTCCGCCATATCCTGCGGCCCCGGTATGCCGCGTTATGCGTCGCCGCGCTGATCGGACTTAGTGTGCTTGACCGATTGCTGTTGCGTGCGCACACCCTTGGCGTCGAGGACGCCGGCAGCTGGTGCATCGTCGTTGCGGGCGCGCTGTTGACGCGCGGCTGGCCGAGCCGCTCCCGCGCCTTGATCACGGTCGCCTGCTGCCTGGCGGCCGCCGCGGCCGGTAATGCCTGGCTATCGTTTGCGGGCCACCGAGCCGGCGAGTTTCACTGGATTCCGTTTTCCGGCAGTTTACTGGCCACCCGCGATTATCGGCCGCTGCTGCGGGCGTTATTCTTGAACGGCGCACTGTTGTGGTCGCTGACATTGGTATTGCGGCGGCTGAGTTGGGCTTTTGTGCTGACTTTCGCCTTGACCGCGGCGGGCGAAGTCGCGCACTTGTATACGCCGCCGCGGCGGGGGGAGATCACCGATCCGCTGCTGGTCGCCGTTCTGGCCGCCGCGTTCGCGATCGCACGCCGGTTTCAGGTGTATGCGTACGGCGCCGACGGCGCGCCGACGGATTGCGCACTGGGCGATTGCATCCGCAATCCGCCGATCGACGAATAGGCTCGGTGAGGTAGGTCAAATGTCTGCAAAATGGTCCTTGAAAATTCTCTTCGGCGGCATCTTCTTGTCGATGCTCTGCTACACCGTGTGGGCGAGCACCCAGCAACCCGTGCTGCAATGGGGCGGCCTCGCGCATGGCCGGGATCGCTATTGGACGATCGCGACCCTGCTCGACGCGTATTTCGGCTTCGTCACCTTTTACGTTTGGGTCTGCTTCAAGGAACGGCGCTGGTTGCCGCGCATCGCGTGGTTCACGGCGATCATGCTGTTCGGCAACATGGCGATGTCGGCGTATCTGCTGCGGCAGTTGGCGAAGCTGCGGCGGGACCAGCCGGCCGCTCAGATCCTCACGGCGCGCAACCCATGATGCAGCGGCCGTGATCCACTGGTTGCGTCGCCGCATTCTCGAGCCGATGCTCGCGCTGTTGCGACAAGGCGTTTCACCCGAGCGGCTCGCGCTCAGCGTGGCGATCGGCATCGTCGTCGGCAATATTCCGATTCTCGGGCTGTCGACGCTGATGTGCGCGCTGATCGCGCTGGCGTTTCGTTTGAACCTGCCGGCGATTCAGTTGGCGAACGCGGCGATGGCGCCGACGCAACTGCTGCTGATCATCCCGTTCGTGCGGTTGGGCGAGTGGATCACCGGCGCGCCGCCGCAGCCCTTGACGGTCAAAGCGGGTCTCGCCCTGCTCGCCCGCGGCGCCGGGCGCGCCGTCGTCGTGCTCTGGGATTCGATCTTGCATGCCGGACTCGCCTGGTCGCTGGTCGCCCCGGCCGCGATTTTCGTCATCTACAGATTATTGAACCCGCTGTTCACGCGTGCCGCCGCCAATCTAAGCCGCCGCGGCGCAGAGCCGGGGCCCCTCGCCGGTTGATCGAAACCCATTCACAGAAGTTAAGAGCCACCGCCATGAATTCCGCCGTACTACCGATGTCGACATCCTGGTCCTTGCGCCTGCTGGAGCGCGGGCTTTTGCCGGACTGGCTCATCCGCTACGGCATACGCCGACTGCTGCGTGCACGCTTGCGCGAGGAGGACCGCGGCGGCCCCGAAGCGGAGCAACGCCACTTGATGCAATTGATTGCGCGCTTGAAGCAAAGCCCGATCGCGATCAATACCGCCGATGCGAATCAGCAGCACTATGAACTGCCCAGCGAATTTTTCGAGCGGGTGCTGGGCGAACACCTGAAATATTCGTGCTGTTTTTATCGTGAAACACACGCAACATTGCAGCAGGCCGAAGCGCAAATGCTGGCGTTGACCGCCGAGCGCGCGCGCCTGCGGGATGGCGAGCGGATTTTGGAACTCGGCTGCGGCTGGGGCTCGCTGTCCTTGTGGATGGCCGAACGCCTGCCGAATGCGCGAATCACCGCTGTCTCGAACTCAACGACGCAGAAACGGTTCATCGACCAACGGGCAGCTGCGCGCGGCCTGCGCAACCTCGAGGTTCTCACCTGCGACATGAACGACCTGTCGTTTCCTGCGGGCACCGCGTTCGACCGCATCGTGTCGGTCGAGATGTTCGAACACATGCGCAACTACGAACTCCTGATGCGGCGCATCGCCGGCTGGCTCGCGCCCAGCGGCACTTTGTTCGTGCACATTTTTACGCACCACCGCTACGCGTATCCGTTCGAAATCCGCGACCAGACCGACTGGATGTCGAAATACTTCTTTACCGGCGGAATCATGCCGAGCGACGATTTGCTGCTGTATTTCCAGGACGATCTTGCGCTCGTCGAGCACTGGCATGTCGACGGCCGCCATTACCAGAAGACCAGCGAACATTGGCTGCAGAACATGGATCGCCACCGCGCCGAGCTCCTGCCGATACTGGCGGACACGTATGGAGCGGACAAGGTCGGGCGCTGGTGGGTGTATTGGCGCGTGTTTTTCATGTCCTGCGCCGAATTGTGGGGCTACGACCAGGGCCGCGAGTGGCTCATCTCGCATTATTTGTATTCGCGCAGGGGGCTATCGAAAACCGCGTCATAGGCCGGCGAGCGAAGCCGAACCGCCGGCGCGCGGACCTCCTCATCGCGCCACCAGCCGTCTTCGGCGGCGGCGATGCGCAGCGTCTCGAAACGGCCCGGGCGATTATCACCGGTGCCGTGGCCTTGGATCGCGCTTCCCAGCCGCACTCGCCGCGCGCTGCTCCTTGAGCTCGGCGAAAGACTGCAGGCGCCACAGCTGCGGAAACAAATAACGCGCCCACACGATCGCCACCACGAGCGTGACTACGCCGCCGGCGACGATCGCGGGAACCAAGCCGAACCAAGCTGCCGTGAAGCCGGACTCGAACTCGCCCAGCTCGTTCGATGCGCCGATGAACACGGAGTTCACAGCACTGACACGGCCGCGAATGTCGTCCGGCGTCTCCAATTGCACCAGCACGTGTCGGATGAAAACACTGACCATGTCCGCAGCGCCGAGCACGACGAGCGCAGCCAACGCCACGGCGAATCGCTGCGTCAGGCCAAATAGCACGGTTGCCGCGCCGAAGGCCGCCACCCCGAGGAACATGCAGACGCCGATCCGCCGCTTGATCGGCCGGGCCATCAGCAGCAAGGCCGTCACGCCGGCGCCTATCCCGGGTGCCGAACGCAGATAGCCGAAGACCGCGGGGCCGGCATGCAGCACGTCGCGGGTAAACGCCGGCAACAGCGCCGTTGCGCCGCCGAACAGCACCGCAAAAAGATCCAGCGACAGCGCCCCGAGGACTGTCTTGCGGCGCCAGACGAAACGCAGTCCTTGCAGCAGACTCGACCAGGATACCGGTTGTGCGGTCGACTGCACTCGGCGCAGCCGAATCAACGACAGCATCGTGACCGTACCGAGCAGCAACTGCGCGGCGGTTCCGTAGACCAACGCGGCGGCGCCGCCCGGCCCGAACGAGGTTTGCGCGGCTGCATAGAGGATACCGCCGATGCTCGGCCCGGCGATCGTCGCGACTTGGAAGCTCGAAGAGCTCAAGGCGATCGCGCGGCCGAGTACCTCGATCGGCACCAGGTTCGGCATGAATGATTGCGCGGTCGGCATCTGGAACGCGCGCGCCGCGCCGAGCAAGCCGAGCACGAGAAAAATCGGCCAGGTGACGCCGATTTTACCGAGCGCGAACAGCAGCAGCAGCCCCGCGCAGCCGAATTGCACGCCGGCGCACAGGATCAAGATCTTACGCCGGTCGAACCGATCGGCGGCATGTCCGGCGAACAGCACCAAACACAGGAACGGCAGGAATTGCGACAAGCCGATCAGGCCCAGGTCGAGCAGGCGTCCGGTCATGCGGTAGACCTGCCAGCCGACGGCAATGACGATCATTTGAGTCGCGATCGCGGCGCAGAACCGCGCGACGAGATACAAAGCGAAATCGCGATTGCGCAGCACCGCGAGGCCGCTGCCGCCGGTATTCAACAGTCGGAATCCTCCTGGCCACAGTGTAACAGCCCGCCCAACGCGTCATGGACTGCCGGGCGTCCGCCGTCAGCCGCCGAGGAAGATCTTGTAGGCGGGGTTGTCGGTCTCCTCGCTATACGCGTACTGCAAATCGTTGAGATGCAGTAGAAATTCGTCGGCCGTCGCGGGCGTCACCTGAATGCCAGCCAGCACTCGCCCGTAATCGGAGCCGTGATTGCGGTAGTGGAACAGACTGATGTTCCATGCGGAGCCGATCGCGCGCAAAAACTTCAGCAGGGCGCCGGGCCGCTCTGGAAATTCGAATCGATACAAGCGCTCGTGTTCCAATCCCTGCGCCTGACCGCCGACCATGTAGCGTACGTGCAGCTTCGCCATTTCGTTGTCGGTCATGTCGCGCACGGTGAAGCCGGCGGCCGCGATCGTGTCGGTGACCGATTCGCGCTCCGCCCTGCCCTGAGTGAGCGCAAGTCCGACGAAAATCTGCGCCGCCCGCGCATCGCCGTAGCGGTAATTGAACTCGGTGACGCTGCGCCGGCCAAGCGCTTCGCAAAAGCGCAGGAACGAACCCGGCTGTTCGGGAATTTCGACGGCGAGCAA
>JAYTQR010000184.1:0-1732 GCA_043746615.1 Gammaproteobacteria bacterium
AGCGCGATATGCACGTTTTTGTGCACGTGATCTTCGTAGCAACACAAGTGGAACATCCCGTACTCGGTCTCCACGCCGCCCTCGTAGATCCGCTCGACCGAACGCTCGTTCTTCAGTCGGTAGCGGATCAAGTCCGCGATCGTGCCGATCTTCAGACCGTGCTGCGTCGCGAACGCCTCGAGGTCCGGCCGGCGCGCCATCGATCCGTCCTCGTTCAAGATTTCGACGATGACGGCCGCCGGCGCGAAGCCCGCCAGGCGCGCCAGATCACAGCCTGCCTCGGTGTGTCCCGCGCGGATCAACACCCCGCCGGGTTGCGCCATCAGCGGAAAGACGTGACCGGGCTGCCGTAAGTCCTCAGGCTTGGCGTCCGTTGCGACCGCAGTGCGTATCGTATGCGCTCGATCGTGAGCGGAGATGCCGGTCGTGACTCCCTCGGCGGCCTCGATCGACAAGGTGAAATTCGTCTTGTGCAAACTGTCGGTGTCGCTGACCATCAGCGGCAAGCGCAGCTGGCGGCAGTGGTCGCGCGTCAACGTCAGACAAATCAGGCCGCGCCCGTAGCGCGCCATGAAATTGACGTCCTCCGGGCGCACGCAGGCGGCCGCGATGACCAAATCGCCTTCGTTCTCGCGGTCCTCATCGTCCATCAAGACCACCATCTTGCCCTGGCGCAGGTCGCCCAGAATTTCATTGATCGAATGCAATATGGCCATGGTGCGCTTCACTCTTTTAGGGGTTTCATCAGCCGCTCTAGATACCGCGCGATCAGGTCGATCTCGACATTGACGCCGTCGCCGGTCGCGCGATCGCCGAGCGTCGTCGCCCGGTGCGTGTGCGGAATGATGTTCACGTCGAACGCGCCCTCGCCGACTGCATTGACGGTCAAGCTCACGCCGTCGATACAGACGGAACCCTTCGGTGCCACGTAGCGCATGAGCGCGACCGGCAGTTTGAACTGCAGGCGCCAGGAGCGCGCCTCCTCGTGCACATCGATCAACCTGCCGACCGCGTCGACGTGGCCGGCGACCAGATGTCCGCCGAGTGAATCGCCCGCGCGCAGCGCCGGTTCGAGGTTCACGCGAGCTCCCTCCCGCAAGCCGCCGAGCGTCGTCTTGGCAAGCGTTTCCAGCGAAACGTCGGCGAAAAAAACCGACCCGGCTTTGCGCGTCGCGGTCAAGCAAACACCCTGCACGCTGATGCTGTCGCCGATCGAAACACGCACTCCTTCGAGACCGGGCGCGTCGACGCCGAGCTCCAGGTCGCCGCCCCGTTGCGTCAGCGCCGCGACGCGCCCTACCGCCATCACAATACCGGTAAACATCCGTCGTTAGACCTTTGTTGGGAGCAGAATCAGGCGTAAATCTTCGCCGATGCGCCCGACATCGTCGAATGCAAAGTGCGGCGGCACACTGCAACCCGGCAAGCGCTGCAGGTCGGCGAGCGGCGGCGCGGCGGCGCCGAGCAGCAGCGGAGCCACGTATAAGATCATTACATCGACGAGCCCCGCCTGCAGGAACGCTCCGGCCAGCCGCGCTCCGCATTCGACCAGGACTTCGTTGACCTCGAGCACCGTCAGGCGCTGCAATACCGCCGCAAGATCCAAGCCGCCGCCGGCTTGGCGCGCGACCCGCTCGATGCGCGGCGCGCCCGCGCCCGCGGGGGGCCCGGCACACTCATCATCGTGCCGACCCCGTCGACCCTGCCGATCCGAATCGTCCGTCGCAGCCGT